>URFD01000041.1 GCA_900547015.1 uncultured Oscillospiraceae bacterium
AAAAAGCCCGGAAAATGGCGTATTTCCGGGCTTTTTTAGCATTATTAAGCTGTAGATTATCGCTTGCTGAACTGCGGTGCACGACGTGCAGCCTTGAGGCCGTATTTCTTACGCTCTTTCATTCTTGGGTCACGGGTGAGCAGGCCAGCTTTTTTCAGCTCTGGACGCATCTCGTCGCCGTTCTGGAGCAGTGCGCGAGCAATACCGTGACGGATTGCACCAGCCTGACCGGAAACGCCGCCGCCGCGAACGGTGCAGACAACGTCGAATTTGCCAGCGGTGTTGGTTACTTCAAATGGCTGACGAACGATAACCTTGAGGGTATCCAGACCAAAGTAATCGTCGATGTCGCGGTCGTTGATGGTTACTTTACCGGTGCCTGGGTAGAGTCTTACTCTGGAAACAGAGTGTTTTCTTCTGCCGGTACCGTAGAAATATGCTTTAGATTCGTACATAATTCAGTATCCTCCTTCCGAATTAGAGCTGTTCTGGTTTCTGTGCAGCGTGGTTGTGCTCACTGCCGCGGTAGATTCTGCAGCGGGTGAGAGCCTGTCTGCCGATGGTGGTGTCAGGAATCATACCTTTTACAGCCAGCATCATTGCTTTTTCTGGATTCTCCTGCATGAGTTTGTCGTAACGGATTGCTTTCATACCGCCAACCCAGCCGGAGTGATGGTAATGAACCTTCTGAACGAGCTTTTTGCCGGTGAGGACAGCTTTCTCAGCGTTGATGATGATGACATGGTCACCACAGTCAACGTGTGGAGCAAAGATCGGTTTATTTTTGCCGCGGAGCAGGTCAGCAGCTTTAGCAGCGGTGCGGCCGAGCGGCTTGTTTGCAGCGTCAATAACATACCATTTACGAGTGATGGTCTGCGGATTAGGCATTGTTGTAGACATGGTAAGTACCTCCTGTTTTTTTGATGATCGAACACAATTTATATCATCGGTTTTCCGTCAAGATCCCAATGATGACAAATCAACGCTCTCTATTATACCCAATTCAAAATCGACTGTCAAGGGCAATTTATCCGTAAATTTAATTTATAGCCGGTTCTCTCTTAAAATCTCTCGTTTTTGCTCGTTTTCTCTCCATTACTTGCTTGCTGTTTCATTTTTTACACGAAACTTTGCTGGGATTTGAGTCCGTTTGTTGTTCAGATTGCCCTCGAGTTTTCAACAATTCCAAAAGCCCGCAGGTTTTCCGACCGTTCTTGCTCGACATCCACCCGCTTTGAGAGTATAATAAAGACATCTGTAACCTAGTAACCACCTAGGATGAAAGGAAGATAGAAGAATGAACGACAAACTGAACTCCTTTTACCGGAGTCTGAACCATAAAAAGACCGCCTTTATCGGCTTGGGACGCAGCCACCGCGAGCTGCTGCCGATGTTTGCAAAGCAGGGTGCGCAGGTGACCCTGCGCGACAGACGCACCCGCGAACAGATTGGGGAGGAGGCCGAGCTGCTGGAGCAGCAGGGCATCACCCTGAAGCTGGGAGAGGGCTATCTGGACGGGCTGTGCGAGGAGGACATCATCCTGCGCACCCCGGGCATGAACTATCTGACCCCGGCCTTGCAGCAGGCAAGGGAAAGCGGAGTGGCTGTCACCAGCGAGATGGAGCTGTTCTTTGAGCTGTGCCCCTGCAAAATCTATGCAGTGACCGGCTCGGACGGCAAGACCACCACCACCTCGGTGATTGCAGAATTTTTAAAAGCGCAGGGCTTCCGCGTCTTTTTGGGCGGAAACATCGGATTCCCGCTACTGCCGCGCATTGAGCAGATCGGACCGGACGACCGCGCTGTGGTCGAGCTGTCCAGCTTCCAGCTCATCTCGATGAGAAAATCTCCGGATGTGGCGGTTGTGACCAACGTTGCCCCTAACCATCTGGATGTTCACAAGGATATGCAGGAGTACATCGACGCCAAGCGCAACATCTATCTGCATCAGGGAGGACTCAGCCGCACCGTCATCAATGCGGACAACGAAATCACCGCCTCCTTCCTGCCGGAAATCCGCGGAGAGGCTCTACAGTTCAGCCGCAAAATCACCCCGAAGCTGGGCTGCTATCTCGCTGAGGACGGCACCCTGACCATGGCAGACCGCCACAGCGTCACCCCGGTCCTGCACATGGAGGAAATCAAAATCCCGGGCATCCACAATGTCGAGAACTATCTGGCTGCCATCAGCGCAGTATGGGGCGAGGTTTCCAAGGAAACGATTGTCGAGGTTGCCAAGAGCTTTGCCGGCGTGGAACACCGCATCGAGCTGGTACGGGAGCTGGACGGCGTGAAGTGGTACAACGACTCGATTGCATCTAGCCCGACCAGAACCATCGCAGGGCTCAACTCCTTCCGCCAGAAAATCATCCTGATTGCCGGTGGATATGACAAGAAAATCCCGTTTGAACCGCTGGCTCCGAAAATTTTGGAAAAGGTCAAGGTGCTGATTTTGATGGGAGTGACTGCGCCAAAAATCGAAGCAGCCGTCACCGGCTGTCCCGGATATGCCGAGAGCGGACTTCGCATCCTTCATGTCAGCTCGATGCAGGAGGCCGTTGAGCAGGCAAAACAGGCAGCAGGAGAGGGAGACATCGTTTCGCTGTCGCCTGCCTGTGCGAGCTTTGACCTCTACCCGGACTTTGAGGCAAGGGGCAGACACTTTAAAGAGCTGGTCAAGGCGCTGTAGCCAGCAAGGGATCTGCCGCCGGTGGGTATTCGAATCCACCGAAACGGCAACGGGACCATCCTGTTTTACGGGGATGGTCCCGGCACCGGACACCGAACCGGCATCTATTTTATGCTGGAAAATATCGCTGACGTTGCCGGAGCACAGGATACCATCAACCGTATGAGAGGATAAGGAGGAGTCATCATGCCAACTATTCAAATTCGCACCGCCGTTCCCGAAGATGTGCAGGCCGTTTCCCGGATTCAAATTGAATCGTGGTGGTCAGCCTTTGCCGACATCCTGACCACTCAGACGCTGGAGGAGCATCTGAAAGAAGATGCCATCGAGCAGATGTACCGTCATGTGCTGGCGGACGAGCAGTTTCACGGACTGCTGCTGACGCTGGACGGACAGCCGCACGCAATGGCCTTCTGGAGCGCCGCAAGAGGGGAGCAGACACCGGGGCTGGCTGAGCTGATCTGCATCCACAGCCTGAAAGGGAACTGGGGCAAGGGGTACGGCTCGCAGCTGATGGAGCGCGCCTTGGCAGAGATGAAGGCCGCCGGATACCGCGAGGTGCTGCTGTGGGTCTTTGAGCAGAATCTGCGAGCCCGACGTTTTTATGAAAAGTTTGGGTTTGCTCTGAACGGACAGCAGCAGAACGACCTTGGCGCAAATGAAATCCAATACCGAAAAACACTGTAACAGCCAGACAGCCCAATCCGAATGGATTGGGCTGTCGTTTTTTTATCAAACTTTTTGCCGGTTTTGGGCCTTGCTCTATTTTCAAACAAGGGCAGATGTAGTATAATCAAAACAATAAAAAGATAAGGAGGAATCCGTTATGGGAAAACTAAACCGAGAATATTTGGAGTGTGAACGGCACTGGGTGTTTTGGGTGTTGATCTTTGTTTCCGGATTTTTTGGAGTCTATACCTTTCTGCTGCGGGGCGGCGTTTTCTGCAACGCTCAGACCGCAAACTTTGTTCTGTTCGCCATTCAGCTAGGGCAGATGCACTGGTCCAAAGCCGCCTATTATCTGATTCCGATGACCGCCTATATGGCAGGCGCCTTTGTATCGGAGTCGGCCTCTCTCCACCTGACCCAAGTGCGATTTCTGCGGTGGGAGACGGTGCTGATTGCCATTGAAATCCTGTTCATTCTGGCGCTGGGCTTTGTTCCTGACAGTGCGCCCTTCCAGATTTCCCAGATTGCCATCAACTTCATCTGCTCGATGCAGTACAACACCTTCCGGCAGTCTGAGGGAATCCCGATGGCAACCACCTTCTGCACCAACCACACCCGACAGGTGGGGGTTCATCTGTACAAATTCCTTTCCGGGCGGGAACGGGAGGCGCTGATTCGGATGCTGCAGCACCTTGGGATGCTGACGATGTTTGTTCTGGGTGGCGTGCTCGGGGTACTGGCCTGCAACCGCTTTGGCGGACGAGCCATCTGGACCGCCGCAATCCCGATGGCGGTGCTGTTAATTCACTTTATCCGCGCAGACCTGACCATCGAAAAGGACAAGCTGGGAACCTTGCCGCACGGGCATTAAGGCAAAAAAACGACCGCTCCAAAGGAGCGGTCGTAAGTTCATGGAGCGTATCTGTATCGATACGCTCCATTTTTTATGCCAACATACGATGTGACGGGGTACAGCTCCTTGGCTCTCCCTTATTTACCCTCTCCGTCCTCGCTGCGCTCGGCCACCTCTCCCGCAGGGAGAGGCAAGGAATGCCCGCTGGGAGAGCTGTCACCGCAGGTGACTGAGAGGGGATTACAGCTTGGTTTGCCCTCTCCGTCCTCGCTGTACTCGGCCACCTCTCCCGCAGGGAGAGGCAAGATACCCTCTCCGTCCTCGCTGTGCTCGGCCACCTCTCCCGCAGGGAGAGGCAAGAGATGCCCGCAGGGAGAGGCAAGATGTCCTATTCGTCCTCAGAAGCGCGTTCGAGCAGCTGAGCAATCTGCTGCTGTTCGAGCTGCTGGTTCGGCTCGGCGGATGGCTCGGAAGGGGAGATTGCTTCTGGCTGAGAAACAATCTGCTGTTCCTCGTCCTCTTTTTCTACGGCAGCGATGCCGATGATGCTGGTTTCCTCGTCCACGCGCATGACCTTGACGCCGCCTGCATAACGGGACTGCTTGGAAATCTGGTCTGCCGGGATGCGGATGATGATGCCGCTGTCGGTGATGAGGATAATGTCATTTTCATCATCGACCTTATCAAAGCCGGCAACCGGCCCATTCTTATCGCAGTAGTAGTTGCGCAGGCCCTTACCGCCGCGGGTCTGGATGCGGTATTCGGACAAGTCGGTACGGCGGCCCAGACCGGATTCCGAAACGGTGAGGATATCCTTGCCCTCCTGTGCGACCACCATGCCAACAACCTGGTCATCGCCCTCCAGAGAGATTGCCTTAACGCCACGGGCAGTTCTGCCCATCGCACGGGCATCCTGCTCGTCAAAGCGGATGCTCATACCGTCTCGGGTTGCCAGAATCAACTGGTCGTGGCCCTCGGTAATCTTGACCCATGCCAGCTCGTCGCCCTCATCGAGGTTGATGGCAATCAAGCCGCTCTTGCGGACATTGACATAGGCGTTATACTCGGTTCGTTTGATAATGCCCTTTCGGGTGACCATGACATAGTACCGGTCATCCGCAGCGATATCCGAGGTCTTGATAACGCAGGTAATCTTTTCGTTCTGCTCCAGCGGAAGGATATTGACCACATTGGTGCCGCGGGAAGTACGGGAGCCTTCCGGAATTTCATAGCCCTTAATGCGGTAGACCTTACCCTTGTTAGTGAAGAACATGAGGTAATCGTGGGTCGAGCAGGTGTAGATGTCGCTGACAAAGTCCTCGTCCCGACGGGTCATGCCGCTGATTCCGCGTCCGCCGCGGCGCTGGGTCCGATAAACATCCAGCGGCTGGCGCTTGAGATAGCCGTAGTGGGTGAGGGTGACCACGCAGGATTCCTCCGGAATCAAGTCCTCGATATCCACTTCGCCCTCAATCGAAGCGATTTCGGTGCGGCGCGGGTCGTTGAATTTTTCTTTGATTTCGAGCAGCTCAGTCTTGACGATTGCGCGAACCTTGCTCTCGTCTGCGAGGATTGCGTTATATTCTGCAATCTTCTGATGAAGCTCGTCAACCTCGGTCTGAAGCTTTTCACGCTCCAAGCCTGCCAGACGGCCCAGCTGCATCTGAACGATTGCCTGTGCCTGAATCTCGTCGAGTCCGAAGCGCTCCATCAAGGCTGCCTTACCATCCTGAACGGTGTAGTTGGAGCGGATGATCGAGATGACCTCGTCGATATAATCCAGAGCGGTGAGCAGACCCTCGAGGATATGAGCGCGTTCCTTTGCCTTTTTCAGGTCAAAGATGGTTCTGCGGGTGATAATCTCCTCCTGGAACTTGATGTATTCCTGAAGCATCTGGTGCAGGGTGAGGGTCTTTGGCTCATTGTTGACCAGGGCGAGCATAATCACGCCGACGGTATCCTGAAGCTGGGTGAAGCTGTACAGCTGGTTGAGGACAACCTGAGCATTGGCATCGCGTTTGAGCTCGATGACAATCTTCATGCCCTTTCGGCTGGACTCATCGCGGATATTGCTGATTTGGTCAATCTTCTTTTCCTTGACCAGCTCGGCAATCCGCTCGATTAAGCGTGCTTTGTTGACCATATAAGGAATCTCGGTGACAACAATGCGCTGACGGCCGTTTTTAAATTCCTCGATATGGGTTTTGGCGCGGAGGATAATCTTTCCTCTGCCGGTTCCATAGGCCGCACGGATGCCCGAGCGTCCCATAATGATGCCACCGGTCGGGAAGTCCGGGCCCTTGATGTGCTCCATCAGCTCATCCAGACCTGCGTTTGGATTGTCGATGAGGCAGCAGACTCCGTCGATGACCTCGCCGAGATTGTGAGGCGGGATATTGGTAGCCATACCAACCGCAATACCGGTGGAACCGTTGACCAGCAGGTTCGGGAATCGGCTGGGCAGAACAACCGGCTCCTGAAGGCGGTCATCGTAGTTGGATTTAAAATCGACCGTTTCCTTGTCGATGTCGGTGAGCATCCGCATGGAAATCTTGCTCATCTTCGACTCGGTGTATCGGTAAGCAGCCGGCGGGTCTCCATCGACCGAACCGAAGTTTCCGTGGCCGTGTACCAGCGGATAGCGCAGCGAGAAATCCTGTGCCATTCGCACCAGCGCATCATAAACCGAAGCGTCGCCGTGCGGATGGTACTGACCCAGCACGCTGCCGACCGTGTCTGCACACTTACGGAAGGCTTTTTCCGGGTACAGACCGTTGCCGTACATGGTATATAAGATTCGTCTGTGAACCGGCTTGAGGCCGTCGCGGACATCCGGCAGCGCTCGGCTGGCAATAACGGACATCGAATAGGCCAGATAGGATTCCTTCATTTCCTTTTCGATATCCACCAAAATCAGGTTTTCACCCGACGATGTATTCATCTTGTCTCATTCCTTTCCCAAATGCCGGAGCGGTCCGGCTGAAGGTGACCTTTATTTCTTGAGGGTATTCTGATAGACGCTGCCAGCCCTCTGCTGAATCAGCTCCACCAGCTGCTCGCTCTGCTGCGGCTCCAGCACATTTTTGGGGATGACATAGATATGGTTTCCCTGATAAACAATGGAAAAGCTGCGTTTGAGCTCATAGAATTTGACGATTTCCGAATAGGGAACCACCTTATCGTTGAGGTGGAGATTTTCTTCGGTCAGGACAACCGTCTGGGTTCCTTCCTCCTCAAAAGCCTTTGCAATCTCGTGGTTAAAGCGCTGGCTCTTTTTCTTGAGCATGACAGCCAGCAGCCCCAAAACCAGGGCAAAGATCAGGGCAATTCCACTGCGGGTGTAGATAAATCCGACCAGCTGGACGCACATCAGGAAGGAAGCCAGCAAAAAGAGGTTGCGGGATTTGCGGTTGGTGCCGTCTGCGGTATCGGTCGAATCCAGGCCGTCAAAGATGTCGCCGTATTTTGGCTCAAAGGTAATGGTCAGGTCGCTTTTTGTTTCACGGGAAACATTTTCTGTCGAATTTTCCTGTTCCTGACCGAGGGTCATGTTTTCCTGCTCCTGCATGATACAAACTCTCCTTCTGTCTGCCGGGATGGGCAGACTTTATTTTGCAAAGGACTGCACCTGACTGCGAATCACCTCGTCCGCCTGCTCGAGCGTCTGGCGCGGAATGATGATTCTTCTGCCGTTTTTGACCTCGATGATGACCGTTTTCTCGGTGTTTTCCACCCCGGAAATATCCTCGGTCAGCACGGTGCTGCGGTGCTTGCCGTTCAAAAAACAGACCAGCTTATCCGGCTCGAAGGCATAGACCATCGGCTCGGTCAGGCTCGGGTCCTTTTTCAGCTCCTTGAGAACCGAGTTTTTGAGTGCAATCGGGTACATGACAAAGTGATAAATCAGGTTGAACACCTGAAAAACAATCATCAGGATGCCTGCGGTCAGGTAAACATCGGACCAGCGTCCCTGTGTGGAGGCGCCGCGGAACAGGGCAATCACGCCGAGAATGACAAACAGTACTGCCCAAAGCACAGCGCGCTTGCGTCCGTCCTTGATCTGGTCCTGAGAATGAGCCATCGCATAGTCGATATAGTGCTGTTCCTCGAGCTGCACAGTCATGCGATGCTCGAAATCTTCTACCGAGCGTTTCTCGGTTGTTTTTGTATTTTTTTCTTTTTTCATCTCAAGCTCTCCATTAGATGTCAAGGTTGCTGACAAATTTTGCATTCTGTTCGATGAACTCGCGGCGCGGTGCGACCTTGTCACCCATCAGGATGGTGAAAATCTCGTCGGCACGCTCGGCATCCTCCATCGTTACCTGAACCATGGTGCGGCGCTCCGGGTCCATGGTGGTTTCCCACAGCTGTTCGGCATCCATCTCACCAAGACCTTTATAACGCTGGATGTCAACCTTGCCGCCGTCTGCGCCCAGATCTGCGATCATCTCATCGCGCTGGGCATCGGAGTACGCATAGCGAATCTTTCTGCCGCGGGAGAGCTTAAAGAGCGGAGGCTGTGCCAGATAGATATGGCCCTCCTCAATCAGCGGACGCATGAAGCGGAAGAAGAAGGTCAGCAGCAGGGTGCGGATGTGAGAACCGTCGACATCGGCATCGGCCATGACAATGACCTTGCCGTAGCGCAGCTTTTCCAAATCAATCTCGTCGCCGACACCGCAGCCCAGCGCCGTGATGACCGGCAGCAGCTTTTCGTTGGTGTAGACCTTATCGAGCTTGACGCGCTCGACATTGAGCATCTTGCCCCACAAAGGCAAAATGGCCTGGAAGGAGCTGTCTCGTCCCTGCTTTGCAGAGCCGCCCGCCGAGTCACCCTCGACGATATAAATTTCGGTGCGGACATTATCGTGGTCCGAGCAGTCTGCCAGCTTGCCCGGCAGGCTGACGCCCTCCAGCGCAGATTTGCGCTCACGGGTGCGGTCTCGTGCCAGACGGGCTGCCTCGCGCGCCTGAGCCGCCATGACCGACTTTTCGATGATGAGCTTGGCGGTTGCCGGGTTCTCCTCAAAATAGGTGCTGAGCCTATCGTAGGTGATGCGGTAGGTGAGGGTACGAATCTCGGTGTTGCCCAGCTTGGTCTTGGTCTGGCCCTCGAACTGTGCTTCCTCAATCTTGACCGAGATAATGGCGGTCAAGCCCTCCAGAACATCCTCTACGGTGAACTTATCGGTATCCTTTTTGAAGGCGCCAATCTTTTTGGCATAGTCGTTAAAAGCCTTGACCAGCGCGGTACGGAAGCCGATTTCGTGGGTACCGCCGTCAGCGGTGTGGATATTGTTGGCAAAGGACAGGACGGTGGAGTTGTAGCTGTCGTTGTACTGCATCGCTACCTCGACCTCGGAGCCCTCTCCCTTACCGGAAAAGTAGATGACATCCTCGTGCAGCACATCCCAGATATTCTTTTTCTTCTCGTGGATATAGCTGACGAAGGAGCGGATGCCGCCCTCATAGTGCAAAACCTCGCGAACCGGCTCGTCTGTGCGCTCGTCGGAGAAGGTGATGTTGACGCCGCCGTTGAGGAATGCCTGTTCGCGCAGACGCTTGAGCAGCACCTCATAGTCGTAATGGGTGGTCTCGGTGAAGATTTCAGGGTCTGCCTTAAAGGCAATCTGGGAACCGGTCTCGGTGGTTGGCTCCACCTTCTTCAGGTCGCACACCGCTTTGCCGTGTTCAAAGCGCTGGTAGTACCGAAAATGGCCATCGCAGACCTCGACCTCCAGCCACTCGGACAGCGCATTGACGACCGAAGCGCCAACGCCGTGCAGACCGCCGGAGACCTTGTATCCGCCGCCGCCGAACTTGCCGCCGGCGTGCAGGACGGTAAAGACAACGGTGACCGCCGGGATGCCCAGCTTTGGCTGGATGCCGACCGGGATGCCTCGGCCGTTATCCTTGACACGGACGATGTCGCCCGGCAGCAGGTCAACCAGAATCTTGGTACAGTTTCCTGCTAAGACCTCGTCGATGGCGTTGTCCACGATCTCATAGACCAGGTGGTGCAGGCCCTGCGGACCGGTGGAGCCGATGTACATACCCGGACGCTTGCGGACAGCATCAAGACCCTCCAGTACCTGAATGTCACTGGCGTCATATTTTTCGATCATCTCGGGATTTTTTTCAGGTGTGTTTTCCAAAGTGATTCCCTCCATCGTTTTCCCTGAAGTTCATAATTCTGCCAAATCCCATGCCGATTGGCTCTGCACAGGACTCATAAAAAAATGGGGCGGCGGGCTCTTCTCGGTCCCGGTCGTTTGGGTCAGGAAGCACGCACGACAACCCCGGATTTCAGTCATATTATACCCTTTTATTATATCACAAACAGGGGGTCTGTTACAACTTTTTTTGCGCGATTCTTTTCTTCTTTAATGTGCTTTTTCTTATTTTTCTGAAATCGAAAGAAAAATCGGCTGAGTTATGCGCTTTCCCGGCATTTTTTCGGATCAAAAAAGCCGCCCCTATTCGGGGCGGCTTTCCAGTAAGATTCCTTACGATTCGATGTCTTTGTTTTTGAGCCTGTGAAGGCCTTTCAAATGCCTATTCCGCAAGACCCAGACGGTCCACATAGCCGCTGCGTTTTTTCAGCGTCGCACAGGAAATCTGGGAAATATAGACGACGATTTCTCCGCGATTTTTTTCATCGCTGCACACGATAAAGGACTTGGGCAGCTCGGTGGAGACATTCACCACCCGGCGGCGCTTTTCCTGCTCGCCCAGATACTCCTTGGTGCTTTTGGACACTGAGGTGTTCTCGATGTCAAAGATGCCGATGATGTCGCTGCTGCGCACCACAATATCCTGACCCAGATGTAAGTACAAGGTTGTCCCTCCGTCCTTTTAAATGGCGGCAGCATTCACCAGCTGCCCGTCCTCGATGAGAAAGCTGCTGCCCTGCTTGAGGCCGCGGAAGCTTTCGTCATCACAGCAGGTCACAAAGACCTGCCGTCCGTCCAGATGGTTGAGCAGATAATCCCGTCTGCCGGCATCCAGCTCACTCATCACATCGTCCAGCAGGACCACCGGCGTTTCCGCCGTGACCTCCTCGACCATCCCGCACTCTGCCATCTTCAGTGCAAGCACACCGCTCCTCTGCTGTCCCTGAGAGCCGTAGAGCCGCATCGGCATTCCATTGACCAGAAGCTCGAAATCGTCTCTGTGCGGGCCGCACAGCGTCGCTGAGCGCTCAATATCTCCCTGACGGGTGCGGCGATACTCTGCCCGATAGTATTCTCGGAACTCGTCCCGGGTCTTTTCCGGAGAGAGTCGGTCGTCGGACTGGTCGTTGCCCCACTGGTAATACATCTCCAGATGCTCCTTGCCCGAGGAGATACCATCATACACCTGAGCTGCCAGCGGGCCGATTCTTGCCACATAGCGCGCCCGGCAGAAGGTGACCGCCGCTGCCGCCTTTGCAAGGTTTTCATCCCACAAATCGAGGGTGTCCAGCAGCTGCGGAAAGCTCTCCAAATCCTTGAGCAGGGTGTTGCGCTGGAGCAGGATGCGCTGATATTCATGCAGATAATGCTCATACCGGGGCAGAATCTGGCTGATGGCGGTGTCCAGAAACTTGCGGCGGACAATCGGACCCTCCCGCACCAGCGAAAGATGAGCCGGAGAAAAGACCACCGCATAAAACTGACCTGCCAGTTCGGAGGCACTGCGCAGCGGAACCTCGTTGAGCAGCACCCGCTTGCCGCGATGCTCCGAAGCACCGCCGTCTGTCGAAAACAGCTCGATGGACGCGGTCTGCTCCCTTTGCGCGCTGGAAAAGCGGATGGAGCTTTTACAGGACGCTTCTCCAAAGCGGATCATCTCCCGGTCCTTGGCTCCGCGAAAGCTCTTGGCCCCGGTAAACATCCAGATTGCTTCGGTCAGATTGGTCTTGCCCTGCGCATTTTGACCGTGGATGACATTGACTCCCGGCGCCGCCTGCAAAGAAAGCGAGCGGATATTGCGAAAATTTGTCAGCTCTATGCTCTCGAGCCTCACCCGTGCTTCCCCCTCTGTTAGCCCTCTACCGCCTCAAAGCAGCGGCCGAGAGATTCCACCTGATCGCCGGGACGAATCTTCTTGCCCCGCATGGTGCAGACCTCTCCGTTGACCTTGACCTGGCCCGACAGGACCAGCTCCTTTGCCTGTCCGCCGGTATCGGTCAGACCTGCAAATTTGATAAAAGAATCGAGCTTGATAAACTCGGTGGTAATCGGTACTGTTTCGATTTTAGTCATCATTCTTCACCCTTACCGGCAAAACCAGGAACAGGAAGCTGTCCCCCTCCAGCGGAATCATCCGCATCGGAGAGAGCGCACCGTTAATCTCCAGCTTTACCATGTCACAATCGGACGCTTTGAGCGCGTCCAGCAGATATTTGTTATTAAAGCCCATGCTGACTGCCTCTCCCGATACCTCGCAGTCCACCTCGTCGTGGGCTTTGCCCATGGTGGTCGAGCAGCTCAGCTGCATTTTGTGGTCCGCCACTGCCAGACGAATTGGGCTTCTAAGACGGTCGGAAATCAGCAGGGAGGTTCGTTCCACCGATTCGGTCAGGCTGCGGGTGTTGACCTTGACGGTGGTTTTGCTTACCTTCGGGATGGCGGCGTTGTAATCGAGGAAATCGCCCTCGAGCAGACGGGAAACGACATAGTAGCCGCTAATCTGAAAGGCGATATGCCGCTGGGAAACAATAAAGAAAACATCCTCATCCTCGTTGCGCAGCAGCTTTGCAATCTCCGACAGGGTCTTGCCCGGGACGATGAAGCGGGTGGTCAGGTCGGTGACCAGAGGCTCTCTGCGAAGTGCCAGACGGTAGCCGTCGACCGATACGAGGGTTACGCTGGAATCCTTGATGTCGAACAGGGAACCGGTGTGAACCGGCTTGGAGTCGGTGGTCGCAACCGCAAAGAGGGTCTGGTCGATCATCGATTTGAGAACGCCCTGCTTGATCATCAGGTCGGATTTCTGCTCTACATTCGGCAGCTCCGGGTATTCCTCTGCTACGATGCCCGGAATGGTGAACTCGGAAGCGCCGCCGCTGATGGTTGCCAGATTCTTTTCATCCGAAAGGATGGAGACGGTCTCGGCCGGAATGCGGCGGATGATGTCCAACAGCAGCTTGGCGGAAAGAACCAGCTCGCCGGGCTGCTCGGTTTTGGATTCGATGGTGGTGACGATGCCCAGTTCCAAATCGTAGCCGGTCAGAACCAGCTGGCCTTCCTGGGCCTTCAGGAGGATGCCCTCCAGCGCAGGAAGAGGGGATTTCGAACAGACAGCGCGGGATACATTGGAAACTGCCTCGACCAGCAGGTCCTTTTGGCAGATAATTTTCATGATGGTTGTCCTCCTGTCAAGTCAATCGTCGCTCTGCTCGCGCGTTTGGAGGCAGAACGATTTGCAAATTTGATTATAACATACCAGAGAAAAAAGAAAAAGCCCCTTTTGTAAGGGCTTTTCTTGAGGCTCCGTCCGCCTGCTGCGTACAGAGGGC
>URFD01000042.1 GCA_900547015.1 uncultured Oscillospiraceae bacterium
TAGAACGCGGAGGAATCAATCTTGGGCTTTAAAAAATGGCGGCTGCCTCAGGCAGACCCCGAACACATCAACAATATGATATCGCAAACAGGAATCCCCGAGATTGCGGCACAAATCCTTGACGGTCGTGATGTGACCCGGATCG
Source organism: uncultured Oscillospiraceae bacterium (assembly GCA_900547015.1). Taxonomy (GTDB): domain Bacteria; phylum Bacillota; class Clostridia; order Oscillospirales; family Ruminococcaceae; genus Negativibacillus. The sequence goes on from URFD01000042.1 coordinate 146, forward strand.
AGGACTATATCAGCGGTCCTCAGGATGCGAAGATGCATGATCCGTTCCTGATGAAGGACATGGACAAGGCAGTGGAACGTCTGACCCGAGCAGTGGAAAACGGGGAACAGATTGCAGTATATGGTGACTACGACTGTGACGGCATCACCGCGACGGCGATGCTGTATACCTATCTGGAGGATTTGGGCGCACGCGTCATCTACTATATTCCGGACCGGGACAGAGAGGGATACGGGCTCAACTGTCAGGCTTTGGATTTTTTGAAGGAACAGCAGATTGATTTGATTGTGACGGTCGATAATGGGGTTTCCGCTTTGGAGGAAGCGCGTTATGCCGCCCAACTGGGAATCGACCTCGTCATCACCGACCACCATCAGCCGCGTCCGGAGCTGCCGGAGGCTTGTGCGGTGGTTGACCCGCATCGGCAGGACTGTGAATATCCCTTCCGCTTCCTGTGCGGAGCCGGGATTGCCTTCAAGCTCATCTGTGCGATGGAGGGAGACCTTGCCGGAGAAGAGATGATCTGGCACTTTGGAGAGCTGGCAGCAATCGCGACAATCGCGGATGTTGTGGAGATAACCGGAGAAAACCGTCTGCTTGTCCAGAGGGGACTGGAATGTATCTCGCTGGGAGAACAGATTGGAGTCAAGGCTCTCATCGAAACCGCAGGAATGTCGGCGCATCGGCTGGATTCTACCAGCCTTGCTTTTGGAATCGCCCCGCGCATCAATGCCGCCGGACGGCTGGGACGGGCGGATTTGGCGATGGAGCTTCTGCTTGCCGACCGCTATTCGCAGGCAGAGGAGCTTGCCCAGCAGCTCAATGAGCTCAACGAGCAGCGCAAAGAGCTGGTGGACAAAATCTATGACGAGATTGATGCCAAGATTGCCCGCCACCCCGAGATTTTGCACGACAGGGTCATTATCCTGTACGGGGAGGGCTGGCATCACGGCGTCATTGGAATTGCGGCAGCCAGACTGGTCGAGGAATATTCCAAGCCCTGCATCCTGTTTTCGGTGGAGGGCGAGGAGGCCAGAGGCTCTGCCCGCAGTGTAGAGGGCTATTCGATGATTGAGGCCATTTCCCGGTGCAGCAGTCTGCTCACCCGCTATGGCGGCCATCATCAGGCGGCGGGAATGACCGTTCCCACCTGCCACCTGCGGGAATTTATCGAACAGATTTTGGAGGATGCCGCAGAGCATTTTGATTTGATGCCGGTGGACCAGCTTCGGGTGGACGCAGTGCTGACCGCCCAGCAGCTGACACTGGATACCGTTTATGGGATGCGCCTTCTCGAACCGTTTGGCTGCGGAAACGAGCTGCCGGTGGTTGCTATGATGGGCTGCTGTATCGAGAGCATTATCCCGCTGAGCGAAAACCGTCACATCCGCTTAAAGCTGTCCTATCAGGGCAGAACGATTCAGGCTGTCTATTTCCGGATGTCCACCTACCAGTTCCCGTTTGGCCGGGGCGATCTGGTCGATGTGGCAGCCAATCTGGATGTCAACGAGTATAATCACGAGAAGAGCGTTTCCATCAAAATTAAAGATATTCGGCTGCACGGAGTCAATCAGGAGAAGCTGATTGTCGGCCGACAGTATTATGAAAAATATTGCCGGAAGGAAGAGCTGGAAGAAAAGATTAAACATTATATCTGCCCCAAGCGGGAGGACGTGGCGCTGCTGTACCGCTTTCTGCGCCATTATGGGAGCTTCCCCTTCGGCTATGATATGCTGTGGTGCAGGCTCAATGGGATGAACTATTGCAGGATGATGATTTGTCTGGATGTGATGCAGGAGCTGGGGCTGGTCACGGTCACAGCGGGCACAAGCGCGGACAAACCGATTCTGAGCTTCCCGGAGCAGGTGGTCAAAACCAGACTGGAAGAGTCCACGATTTTGCAGCAGCTAAAGGTTGGTGAATGATTTTATGTATGTGTTTGAAGATTTGCTGAAGGTACTGCGCGAAAGCAACAGACCTTACGATTTTGATAAAATTACGCAGGCGTACAACTATGCGGAAAAGGCGCATGATGGCCAAATGAGACAGTCCGGAGAGCCATACATCACCCATCCTCTGGCGGTTGCTCAGATTTTGGTGGAGCTGGGTATGGATACCGAGACCATCTGCGCGGGACTTCTGCACGATGTGGTGGAGGATACCGAAACAACCATCGGGGAAATCAAAAAGCTGTTTGGTGATGATGTTGCCCTGATGGTAGACGGCGTTACCAAGCTGACCAAGCTCAACTATTCCACCAAGGAACAGCGTCAGGCGGAGAACGTCCGCAAGATGCTGTTGGCGGTGGCAAAGGATGTCCGCGTTATCATCGTGAAGCTGGCGGACCGTCTGCATAATATGCGAACCGGTGAATACTGGAAGGAATATAAACGGCGGGAAAAAGCGCTGGAAACCATGGAGGTCTATGCTCCGCTGGCAGACCGACTGGGTATTCGCTCCATCAAGGAGGAGCTGGAGGATATTTCCATCCATTTCTTGGACCCGATCGGTTACGAGGAAATCGAGCGCCTGCTCAAGCTCAAGAAAGAGGAGCGGGAGGACTTCCTGTCCAAGATACAGGAAAAGATTCGGGACCGTCTGGAAAAAGAGGGCATGAAGTTTTACCTCCAAAGCCGTGTCAAGAGCATCTATGGCATCTACCGCAAGGTGTATATTCAGGGCAGAAACTTTGACGAAATCTATGATGTCTATGCTGTTCGTGTCATCGTGGACACCAGCTATGAATGTTATACGGTGCTGGGCCTGATGCACGATGCCTTTACCCCGATTCCAAAGCGCTTCAAGGATTATATCTCCACCCCGAAGGCCAATATGTACCAGTCGCTGCACACCACCGTTCTGGACAAGGAAGGCGTTCCGTTTGAAATCCAGATTCGGACATGGGAGATGCACTATACCGCGGAATACGGTATCGCTGCCCATTGGAAATATAAGGCAGGCATCGAGAAAAAGGACAGCTTGGAGGAACGGCTGGCATGGGTTCGTCAGCTGCTGGAGGTACAGCAGGATTCGGGCGATGCACAGGATATCGTCAGCTCCATCAAATCGGATATTGCGCCGGAGGAGTGTTTCGTCTTTACCCCAAAGGGAGATGTCATCAATCTGCCGACCGGCTCTACCGTCATCGACTTTGCCTATGCCATCCATTCCGCTGTCGGAAACCGGATGACCGGAGCCAAAGTGGACGGCAGAATGGTGCCGCTGGACTTTAAACTGGAAACCGGTATGATTGTGGAAATCATCACCTCCAAGGGTCCGGGCAACGGGCCAAGCAGGGACTGGCTGAACATCGTCAAGACCAGCGAGGCCAGAACCAAGATTCGTGCCTGGTTCAAAAAGGAACGCAGAGAAGAAAATATCGCGACCGGCAAGGAAGAGCTGGACAAGGAGCTGCGCCGCAACCTCATCAGTATCCCGGAAAAGGATTTTGAAGAATTTATCATGAGCTTTGCGCGCCGCCAGCACATCAATACGCTGGATGATTTTTATGCGGCAATCGGCTACGGCGGCATTTTGATTTCCCGCCTGATGCCGCGCATCAAAGAGGAATTCCAAAAGACCTACCGCAGCACTGAGGAGGAAAAGAAGGCGGCGCTGACAGCCCAGACCACAACCACCACTGCACCGAAGAAGCCGGGAAAACCGACCAGCGGTGTCATCGTGGAGGGGCTGGACAGCTGTCTGGTCAAGTTTGCCAAATGCTGCAACCCTCTGCCGGGAGACCCGATTGTCGGATTTATTACCCGAGGCTACGGTGTGTCCATCCACAAGCAGGACTGCGTCAATGTCATCAACTCCCCGAAGGAGAACGAGGGACGATGGGTTCGGGCAGAATGGGCATCGACAGTCCCTGCGGAAAAATTTAAATCCACCATCGATATTACCTCCCAGCCGAGAGATACTCTGCTGGCAGATGTCAGCATCCTGCTGAGCAATATGCATATTCCGCTTCATGCGCTGATTGCCAAGGAGAGCAAGGACCACTCGGTCATTTTGATTCAGATTACCGTGGAGGTAAACGGAGTGGACCAGCTCAACAACCTGCTCAACAGCCTACGTGCCATCAAGGGAGTCGAGGATGTTCGCAGAACCATCCAGTAACGACGAGATTTTAAAAAAGTTTATAAAAAGTTAAAAACGGAGAATTAATATTATGAGAGCATTGATTCAAAGAGTAGACCACGCCAGCGTGACAGTAGAAGGCAGCTGCGTGGGAAAGATTGAAAAAGGCCTGCTGGTTCTGCTGGGTGTGGGACCGAACGACAGCGAAAAAGAGGCAGATTTTCTGGCAGAGAAATGTGCCAACCTGCGCATCTTCACCGATGAGAACGACAAGATGAATCTTTCCCTTCTGGACATTGGCGGACAGATGCTGGTGGTATCGCAGTTTACCCTCTATGCGGACTGCAAAAAGGGACGCAGACCTTCCTTCGTCGGAGCGGCAGCACCTGCCGAGGCAAACCGCCTGTATGAATATTTCCAGCAGAGCGTCCGCAATGCCGGCATTGGCGTGGTGGAGCATGGCACCTTTGGCGCCCACATGGATGTCCAGCTGCTCAACAGCGGCCCGGTGACCATCATGCTGGATACCGATGAAATCATGCCGAAACGCTAGAGCAGCACACAGATGCGTCGGAAAGGAGAAGCGCCCTGCTTCGGGTGCTGAATAGAACAATGAATCTGGAAATCATTCATGTCGGAGAACTGGGAACAAACTGCTATGTCACCTGGGACGACCAGAAAAACTGCGTTGTGGTTGACTGCGGCGGCGATGCCCGCAAGGTAGCGGATTATATTGAGGAACACGGACTGCACCCGACCCACCTGCTGCTGACCCACGGTCACGGCGACCACATGGGCGGAGCGGCTGACCTCAAGGACATCTACCCGCAGATTCAAATCGTGCTGGGCAAAAAGGACCTCGAGATGATTGGGGACGGAGAAAAGAGTATGTCCAACTATGTCGCTCCCAATGCCCGTCCCTTCACCCCGGATATTCTGGTGGAGGAAGGCGACTGCATCACCAGCGGCAATATGAAATTTACCGTGATGGAGACCCCCGGACATACCGAGGGCGGGGTATCCTATCTCAAAGGAAATGAAATCTACTGCGGCGACACCCTGTTTCAGGGCAGCATGGGCCGCACCGACCTGTATGGCGGCGACGAAAAAGCCCTGTTCCATTCTTTGGCAAAGCTGGGCGCATTGACCGGCTATTACAAGATTTTTCCGGGACACGGCAGCGCAACCAATCTGGACGATGAAAAGCTGGCAAATCCCTTCCTCAAGCGTGCGATTCAGATGGCCAACGCTTCGTCGGAACAAACCCATTGATTTTTGACAAAAGGAGAAAAAGCAGCATATGATAATAAGGAATATCGGACACAGCATGAAGTACGAGGCGGAGTGTGTCGCCATGCTGTTTTTTCCCGATGAGAAGATTGTGACCGAAGAATATCCTGCGGGGACGGTGTTTGAGCCTGCACCGGCAGGGCAAGACTATCTGGAGAATCGTCTGGAAGATGGGGTCATGCAGACCGAGCTTTGGCTCAACGGCGAGCGAAGCCAGCTGAGTGCGGAGATTGTACCTTGTCCGCAGACCCCGTATGAAGAGGCGGAGTACATCATGTGCGACCAGATGTACACCCTGCTGTGCAAAGCCACTGGTTCGATCTCTGCATGGGGAATGTTGACCGGAGTTCGTCCGGTCAAGCTGTTCCACCGCAGACTGGATGCAGGCAAGAGCGAGCAGGAAACCGGGGATGAGTTCGAGCGGTACTTCCATGTCAGCCGGGAAAAGATTGCCTTGGCTCTGGAAACGGCGCGCCACGAGGCGCCCATCCTGCGGGAGGCGCAGGACGACACCTACAGCCTGTATGTGTCGATTCCGTTCTGTCCGTCCCGGTGCAGCTACTGCTCGTTTGTTTCGCACGATATTGCAAGCAAGCGCGCCAGAGAAATCCTGCCGGTCTATGTGGAGCGGCTCTGTGAGGAGCTGGCAGCCATCGCCGAACGGATGAGCGGTACCGGACTCAAGCTGACGACCGTTTATTTTGGCGGAGGCACCCCAACCATCCTGTCGGCTGAGCAGCTGGACCGCGTCTGCACCGCAGTGGAAACCCATTTCGACCTGTCTGCCCTTCGGGAATATACCGTGGAGGCAGGACGCCCGGATACTATCGACCGCGAAAAGCTCCGCGTGCTTCGCAGACATGGCATCTCGCGCATTAGCATCAATCCGCAGACCCTCAACGATGAGGTGCTGCAAAAGATTGGCCGCCGCCATACCGCGCAGGAAATCATCGATTGCTTCCACATGGCGCGGGAGGAAGGCTTTGATAACATCAACATGGACCTGATTGCAGGATTGCCCGGCGATACCGTCGAGGGCTTTTGCAGCAGCATTGATCGCATCATCGAGCTGGACCCGGAAAATGTGACGGTCCACACCCTGTCCATCAAGCGCAGCGCCAAGCTGGGCGCCAGCTGGGAGGAGCGCCGCAAGGCACTGGAGCTGGCAAGACAGGTGGGAGAGATGGTCTCCTATGCTCAGCGCAGACTGATGCAGGAGGGGTGGATGCCCTACTATCTGTATAAACAGCGCAACACACTGGGCAATCTGGAGAATACCGGCTACTGCAAGCCGGGGTGCGAAGGCAGATACAACATCTATATCATGGACGAAACACAGACGATTCTGGCAGCCGGAGGCGGAGCGGTTAGCAAGCTGCGTTCGAACCGCACAGACCGGCTGGAACGAATCTTCAATTATAAATACCCGTTTGAATATGTAGAACAGTTCGACGAGGTACTAAAACGGAAGGATAGGGTGGTGACGTTCTTTGAGGAAAATAGACCCCTTCCACTACGGAAGGATTGAGAAGGATGAGCTCAACCAGCAGGCTCAGCAGAATTATTTCCAGCTGGTTGATGAGGCAGAGGAATTCTATAATTCGCAGATTCGAGCAGTGGTGGAGCAGATGTCCCGGAAACGCGACCATGCGGACATCATCTGCTTGTCCGGCCCATCTGCTTCGGGCAAGACGACCACAGCACATATGCTGGCAAGGCATTTTCGTGCCAGCGGAAGAAAGTCAACGGTCATCTCGCTGGACGATTTTTACCTGAATACCGAACAGACACCGCTCAATGACCGGGGAAAGCCGGACTTTGAAAGTATCTACGCTCTGGATATTGAGCTGATTAACCGCTGTATCGCTCAGCTGGTCAATGAAGGCAGAACCATGATTCCGTACTTTGACTTTCATGAGCGCCGCAGAGCGCCGGACCGCAGTCAGGAAATCCTGATGCAGGGAGATGATGTCGTCATCATCGAGGGCCTGCACGGGCTCAACCCGATGCTGACTCAGCTGGTGGGCGAGGACAAGGTCACTCGGATTTTTGCCAGTGTCCGTTCCCGCTTTACCGACCACGACCGGGTCATCCTGACACCGCAGGATGTTCGGCTGATGCGCAGAATGGTGCGCGACCGCAATACCCGCAACACCCTGCCGGAGGAAACGATGGCGATGTGGGATGAGGTATGTCAGGGAGAATCGCAGTATATCAATCCTTATCGGGACAGCGCACACTTTAAGCTGGACACCACGCTGGACTACGAGCCGAACATTTTCCACAGCTACCTGCTGCCATTCTTGGACAGAAAGAGAATCGCGCCGGAGCATTATCGGAAAATCGACGACCTGTACCAGCGGCTGGATGAGTTTTTTGACATCAACGATACCTCGATTATTCCGGCGGACAGCGTCATTCGGGAGTTTATCGGCAAAAAGTAAGACAGTAAATCGGTGCTGTTCAAACGGGAACGGCACTTGGATATCAGGACAGAAAGGGGCAGTTGATTATGAGTTTCAATTCGTTTAGTTCTCTGTTGGATAAAGCCATCTCGGTTGCCAATGTAGCGGGCAAAAAGACCGAGGAAGTTGTAGAAACCTCTAAGCTCAAGCTGCAGGAGGTTGCGCTGAATGCGGACCTGGAGGATTGCTACGAAAAGATTGGTTCGTTGGTATTCCGCAGCCGCACTGCTGGTGTGGACAACGAGGAGCAGATTGCAGAGCTGATTGCACAGGCACAAGAGCTGGTCAGCCAGCTGACCGAGCTCAAGCTCAAACGCGCAGAAATCAAAAAGGTGAAGAAATGTCCTAACTGCGGAGCATCCTGTGAGATTGATTCTCATTTCTGCTCCAGATGCGGTATGGTGCTTTCCGAGGAGCCTGCGGAGCCACAGCAGCCCGCAGAGGAGCCAGCCGAAGAACCACAGCAGCCGGCAGAAGAGCCGACCGCAGAGCCACAGAAACCGGCAGAGGAGCCGGAATCCGCTCCGGAGTCGGAAGAAAAACCCTAAACACCGAATCTAAACCGACCGAAGGCGATGCCTTCGGTCGGTTTTTGTCTGTTGAGCCATCGGATGTATGGAACGGCGGGAGAGCGGCATATACTGGGATGCGGGGTAGGATTTCCTGAAAAGTTTACAGAAAGCCGCTTGAAGGCAGCAGGAGGCTATGGTACCGTTAATGGCACAACAATGGAAAAAAGGTTGGTGACGCAGTGGAACAGGCAAACAAAAAGCAGGGATTTGTGCAGGGCGCAGCGGTCCTGATGGCAGGAACGCTGACCGTCAAGATTGTCAGCATGATCTTTAAAATCCCAATCAGCAACCTGTTGGGCGGGACAGGGTATTCCTACTTCACCAATGCCTACGAACTCTTTAACCTTGTTTCCACGATTGCCACAGCCGGATTTCCGGTGGCGGTGTCCAAGCTGATTTCGGAAAACTGTGTGCTGGGGCATTACCGAGACAACCGCAAAATCTTTCGCATTTCGCGCCTGTTTTTTCTCATCACGGGCTTGAGCTGCATGGTGGTGATGATGTTGGGCGCAGGCACCTTTGCGGCGATGATTCCCAACCCCGGAGCCAAGCTGTCCATCATCTGTCTGGCGCCGGCTGTGCTGACCTGCTGCCTGATGAGCGCCTATCGAGGGTACTATCAGGGGATGCAGAATATGTACCCAACCTCGATTTCGCAAATGATAGAGGCTGTCACCAAGATGGTTTTTGGATTGGGGCTGAGTTGGGGTGTCATGAAGTGGACGCAGCAGGAATATCTTCGCAGCGGTACGGTGCTGGGGGTGTCCTATGAGACAGCGGAGCAGGCACAGGCGGCGATTGTCCAGCTGGCAAGCGCGGCGGCTGTGCTGGGGGTCAGCCTGTCAACTGCGGCAGGCTTGCTGTATCTGATGCTGCGCTGGCGCAAAAGGGGCGACGGGGTCCGTGATGAGCAGGTCATGCACGCACCGAAGGCACAGCCGTCGGCACAGCTGCTCAAAAGCATCCTTGTGATTGGAGTTCCGGTCTGTCTGGGTTCGCTGGCAATCAACCTGTCGGGCATCATCGACCTGATGACGGTGACGGGCAGACTGTCCTATGTCATGCAGACCAATCCACAAGCCCTGCTTGCGTGCTACGGCGAGCAGATACCAGCGGTGGAGCTTGCAAACCAAACCGTCCACAACTACCTGTACGGGGCATATAGCGGCAAGGCGGGTGTCATCGCCAATCTGGTTCCGGCGCTGACGACCGGCTTTGCGGTCAGCGCGCTTCCGGCAGTGGCACAAAGCTACACCAAGGGCAATCGAGTCAAGACGCAGCGCAGTGTCAGCATGGTTCTGCGTGTGACAGCTATCTTCTGTATTCCGGCAGGGCTGGGTATCAGCGCCCTGTCCCAAGAAATCTGCGAGCTGTTTTTTGGAAGCAGCAGCGAGGTTGCAGTCGGCGCACCTCTGCTCAAGGTGCTTGCGCTGGCTTCGGTGCTGATTGCTCTGACCGGAACCATCAACAGCCTGTTGCAGGCGGTGGGCAAGGTGACCTTGCCGGTCAAGCTGATTTTGATTGGCAGTATCATCAAGCTCATCATGAACGAACTGTTGGTGGGAATCCCGCAAATCAACATTCGGGCGGTTCCGTTTTCCACGCTGGTCTGCTATCTGGTGGTGACGGTGCTCAGTCTGTGGGCGCTGAAAGGTGCAGTCGGGGAGATTGGATATTTTGAAATTTTTTCCAAGCCTCTGCTGGCGGCGATGCTGTGCGGGGTAGCTGCGAGAGAGACACAAAACCTGCTGGCGGGTGTGCTTCACTCCCGATTTACCGTTTTAATCTCGGTGGCTGTCGGCGCATTTTTCTATCTTTTGGGGCTGCTGATGCTCAAAGCCCTCAAAAAAGAGGAGATTATGATGCTGCCCAAGGGCGAAAAAATGGCAAAGATACTTGAAAAGTACTCACTTTTAGGGTAATATATATAAAGTCGCAAAAAGGAAGCCGAAAGCAGAAGACTGATACAGAGGAGTGTGGGATGATGGGCGTGTCTTATGACTGCAAGGAAAAATACGGCATCGACGACCTTCTGGAGATTATGAGAATCCTCAGAGGAGAGGGCGGCTGTCCGTGGGACAGAGAACAGACTCATGCTTCGATGCGGAAGGATATGCTGGAAGAAGCTTACGAGGTATGCGAGGCTATTGATTTAGAGGACCGCGACCTGCTCAAGGAGGAGCTGGGTGATGTGCTGCTTCAGGTGGTTCACCATGCCAGAATCGAAGAGGAACAGGGAAATTTCAATTTTGACGATGTGTGTGACGGGATTTGCAAAAAGCTCATCATCCGCCACCCGCACGTTTTTGGGGATGTGTCGGTGAGCAGCACCGGCGAGGTTCTGCAAAACTGGGAACAGATTAAGCAGGAAACCAAGGGACAGACTACCCATACCCAGACCCTGCAAAGTGTGCCCAAGACCTTCCCGGCGCTGATGCGTGCGCAGAAGGTACAAAAGCGGGCTGCCAAAACAGGCTTCGATTACCCGGATTTGTACTGGGCGATGGGCGATTTGGAGAGCGAGCTGGATGAGCTGCAGTGTGCCATCGAGGACGAGGACCCGCAGCAGTGCTTTGAGGAGCTGGGAGACGTTCTGTTCTCGGCTGTCAATATGGCGCGCTTTTTGAAGGTGGATGCAGAGGAAAGCCTGAACGCATCGACCGAAAAATTCATCTCCCGTTTCCAGCGGGTCGAACAGCTGGCAAAGGAGCAGGGAATCAACCTGGAGGATATTTCCATTCAGGAGATGGACAAGCTCTGGAAACAGGCCAAAAAGAAATAGTCAAAGAAAGCGTCTTCGGCAGGATGCGGGTTATGACCGGAAGGACTGCCTTAGGAATCAGCGCTTTTTTAATACATTTCCCCCTGCATGAGTGGGTGGAAAATCGTGAAAAATGATGCGAAAAAATGGAGGATAACAAATATGACTAAAGCAGAACTGATTAATGCCGTTGCACAGAAAACCGGCCTTTCCAAAAAAGACAGCGAAAAGGCTGTTGTAGCTGTTATCGATTCGATTTCTGAAACTCTGGCTGCCGGCGAAAAGGTTGCTCTGGTTGGTTTCGGCACCTTCGAGGTAAAAGAGCGTGCTGCAAGAGAGGGTATCAACCCAAGAACCAAAGAGAAAATCGAGATCCCGGCTTCCAAGCTGCCAAGCTTCAAAGCAGGCAAGGGCCTCAAAGAAATCGTTTCCAAGTAATTGGAATATTCCAGAACAGATGCGACAGCTCCGGGTGCTTCCGGGGCTGTTGTTGTATCAGCAGGAGGAACTAGTATGAGATTGGATAAATATTTGAAGATTACTCGACTCATCAAGCGCCGCACGGTAGCAAATGAAGCGTGCGACGGCGGCAGAATTTTGGTCAACGGCAAGGTTGCCCGCGCTTCCTATGCCGTCAAGGAGGGGGACACCATCGAAATCCAGATGGGAAACCGTCCGCTGAAGGTGCAGGTGCTGTCGGTCAGCGAATATGCTACCAAGGAAAGTGCAGCCCAGATGTACCGCGTGGAGGAATAGTCCGGTTCAAAATCCCCGAAATATTTCCAAAACAAGACGGAATTTTGAAGAATATGATAATTTTATAGGAAAATTATTGACAGAAATGACGAAACGCGTTATGATGTCAGCATAAACTGAATCAGCCTTATCAAGAGTGACAGAGGGGACAGGCCCTGTGAAGTCCGGCAACCTGCAAAACGGCGGTTTTGTAAGGTGCCAAATCCTGCGGGTAAGCCGAGAGATGAGGAAGCAAGGACTCGATCTCAACGGTCGGGTCTTTTTTCATGTACCGGGTATTCAGGCATGAAAGGGATTATCTCGAACAAGCTGCGTGCTGTTTGGTTTATGAAACGAAAACATCATGGAAAAAAGAAAGGAAAGAGAAAAGATGGCAAAATATTTATTTACATCCGAGTCGGTTACCGAAGGACATCCCGACAAAGTTTGCGACCAGATTTCCGATGCAGTCCTTGATGCGATCCTCGAGCAGGACCCAAACGGACGCGTTGCTTGTGAGACAACCGTAACCACCGGTATGGTGATGGTTATGGGAGAAATCAGCACCAGCTGCTATGTTGACATCCCGAAGCTGGCTCGTGAGGTCATCCACGAAATCGGATACGACCGTGCAAAATACGGATTCGACTGCGACACCTGTGCAGTCCTCACCTCCATCGATGAGCAGTCCGGCGACATCGCAATGGGCGTTGACAAGGGTCTGGAGGCAAAGGAAATCCAGAGCACAGAGGAAGACAACGGCGCCGGCGACCAGGGCATGATGTTCGGCTATGCCTGCGACGATACTCCGGAGCTGATGCCGATGCCAATCTCGCTGGCACACAAGCTGGCAAAGCGTCTGGCACAGGTCCGCAAGGATGGAACCCTGCCTTACCTGCGTCCGGATGGCAAAACTCAGGTTACCATCGAGTATGAGAACGATGTTCCGGTTGCAGTTGAAACCATCGTAATCTCCAACCAGCACTCTCCGGAGGTTGAGATGGAGCAGATTCGCGCTGATATCAAAAAGCACGTCATCGATGCAATCGTTCCAAAAGAGCTGATGAACGACCAGACCAAAATCTTCATCAACCCAACCGGCCGTTTTGTAATCGGCGGCCCACAGGGAGACAGCGGCCTGACCGGAAGAAAAATCATCGTTGATACCTACGGTGGCATGGGCCGTCACGGCGGCGGTGCTTTCTCCGGTAAGGACCCGACCAAGGTAGACCGTTCCGCAGCTTACGCAGCAAGATATGTTGCAAAAAATATCGTAGCAGCAAAGCTTGCAAAACGCTGTGAGGTTCAGCTGGCTTACGCAATCGGTGTTGCAAAGCCGGTATCCATCAATGTCAACACCTTCGGCACCGGTGTGGTTGCAGATGAGGTGCTGGAGCAGGCAATTGAAAAAGTATTCGACCTGCGTCCAACCGCCATCATCAAGACCCTCGACCTGCGCCGTCCAATCTACCGTCAGCTGGCAGCTTACGGCCACATGGGCAGAGAGGACCTGGGTGTCAACTGGGAAAAGACCGACAAAGTACAGGCTCTGCTGGATGCAGTAAACGCATAAGAAATCAAAAGGAGACAAGGGTAGCCTTGTCTCCTTTTTTTGCTTTTTGGATATTTCATGCAGGAATGTGCCG
>URFD01000043.1 GCA_900547015.1 uncultured Oscillospiraceae bacterium
GAATCGCAAGCATACGTGAGGCAGAAGATGCTTTAGGAATTGATTTATCTTCCTTGATTTAAATAATATCGAAAAATCGAAACTCAATCATCAAACCGTCCTTTATAGGGCGGTTTTTTGATGTCTCCAAGAAGGAAAAAGAAAAAATTTATAAAAAATGTAGGAAAGTTGCTCTTTTAGGGGCAACTTTCTTTTGGTTTTGGAGTATAGGTGAAAGGGGGTGAGGAAGGATGAATGAGCCAGGAAAAACTCGGCACAGAGATTCGACGGAAAGGAAGATGAGAATGAAACAGGGAATTGATGTGTCCTACTGCCAGCCGAAGGTGGACTGGAAGAAGGTCAAGGCGGGCGGAATCGACTTTGCAATCATACGGGTCGGCTACTGCTACAACAACGGTGCGCTGAAGCTGGACACCGCCTTTACCCAGCACATCAAGGGTGCGCTGGCGGCGGGGCTGGATGTCGGTGTCTATCTGTACAGCTACGCCACTACGGCACAGGCGGCAAAGAGAGCGGCGCAGGAGGTCATGAAGGTGGTGAAGCAGTACCGGCTTCGCTATCCGGTGATCTTTGACATCGAGTATGAGCACATCTACACCGGGGGAAGCAAGCAGGTCAACACCGACATCTGCAAAGCCTTTCTAGCTGAGGTGGAACGAGCTGGTTACTATGCAATGCTCTATTGCTCCAAAGACTTTTTAGACAGCTACCTTTGCCCGGATCAGCTGACCGCCTATGACAAGTGGATTGCGCAGTATGCCAGCAAATGCACCAGCAAGCACCCGCACGGCATCTGGCAGTATACCGGCACCGGTGCAGTGGACGGCATCGCAGGCAACGTGGACCGAAATATCGCGTACAAAGACTATCCCGCTATTATCAAACGGGCGGGACTGAACAAAGGAGTGTAGACAATGGAACTGGATTTGACACAGATTGTAGTAGCGCTGATTGGGTTGATGGGCTTGGTGATCACCAGCGTCATCGTGCCGCTCATCAAGAGCAAAATCACAAGCTCTCAGTGGGATACCATCCTCAGCTATGCAATCGCTGGCGTGCAGGCGGCGGAAATTATCTTCAACGCGCAGGGACAAGGCGAAGCAAAGCTCCGCTGGGTGAGCGAGTACATCACCAATCAATGCCTTACACATGGGATTAAAATTGATGCAGAAACTGTAAGGGTGGCGATTGAAAACGCGTGGAATCAGCTGGGCTTGAATCGAAAACAGGAGTAAAAGGGAAAGGAGGAAATACGACACATGGTAGACGAAAATCTGTGTAAAGAGCGCCAGCGAATCCACGATGAGCGGTTTGCGCGGGACAAGGAACGCATCGAGGATTTGGAGCGAATCTGTGACAAACTCAACCGCCTGAGCATCGAGATGAGCGAGCTGGTCAAGAAGCACGATGAGCAGTTAAGCGCTCAGGCCCAGCGGTTGGACAGCATCGAGCGCAAGCCGTTGCGCTGGTGGGAGAAATTTGCAGGCGCCACCGTTACCGCACTGGGCAGCGCTGTCGGCGGCGGTGTGCTGGCGATCGTGCTTCAGGGCATGGTACGATAATAAAAAATCCTCCCCAGTGTGATACTGGGGAGGAAAATTTTGTTCTGCAATATGAAAAACAGATAAAAAGAAAACCCTCAACAAACCGCATGATAAAGCCGTTTGTTGAGGGTAATACATTGGGGCTAGAGATGGGAATCGAACCCACGACCTGCTGATTACGAATCAGCTGCTCTACCGACTGAGCCACTCTAGCGGATTTTCAGAGAAAAATCCTAAATTATTATACCGCATCCGGGAGAGAAGGTCAAGGGGTAATGTGAAAAATCTTTGAAAAACAAAGCCCCCGGCGTCAGAGAGAATCCACGGTGAATTCTCTCTGACGCGACTGCGGGGAGCGGATGCGCTATTTTTTGTTTTCGGCCTTCCATTCCAGATATTCGTCGAAGGTGCAGCGGCGGTCAATGATGCCGTCCGGGGTGATTTCGATGATGCGGTTGGCAACGGTCTGGACGAACTCGTGGTCGTGCGAGGTGAAAAAGACGTTGGATTTAAATTCGGAAAGGCCATTGTTGACAGCGGTAATCGATTCCAAATCCAGATGGTTGGTCGGCTGGTCGAGAATCAGGACGTTGGAGCCGAAGAGCATCATGCGCGACAGCATACAACGAACCTTTTCGCCTCCGGAGAGAACCTGAACCGGCTTGTAAACATCGTCGCCGGAGAAGAGCATTCTGCCCAAAAATCCGCGGAGGTAGGTCTCGGTGATGTCCTTGGAGTACTGGGACAGCCACTGTAAAATCGGCAGGTCGCAGCCGTTGAAGTAAGCCGAGTTGTCCTTCGGGAAATAGGAGCGGGAGGTGCTGACACCCCATTTGATGGAGCCCTCGTCCGGCTCGATTTCCTCAGCCAGAATCTGCATCATGGCAGTCTGGGCAATCTCATTATCGCTGATGAAGGCAATCTTGTCGCCTTTGGCAACGGTGAAGGAGATTTCGTTGAGCACCTTGACGCCGTCCACGGTCTTGCTGATGCGGTCCACGCTCAGGACATCCTTGCCGATTTCGCGGTCCATCGTGAAGCCGACATAAGGATATTTTCGGGAGGAAGCCGGCAGCTCCTCGACGGTGAGCTTGTCAATCAGCTTGC
Organism: uncultured Oscillospiraceae bacterium; assembly: GCA_900547015.1. Classification (GTDB taxonomy): domain Bacteria; phylum Bacillota; class Clostridia; order Oscillospirales; family Ruminococcaceae; genus Negativibacillus. The sequence continues at coordinate 2,652 of URFD01000043.1, forward strand.
GGCGGGAGGTAGCCTGCTTGGACTTGGATTTGTTTGCGGCAAAGCGCGCGATAAAGTTCTGCAATTCCTTGATTTTCTCGTCTGCCTTGCGCTTCTGGTCAGCCATCATCCGCTGCATCAGGCGGCTGGATTCATACCAGAAGTCATAGTTTCCGACATACATTCTGATTTTGTTGTAGTCGATGTCCACGATGTGGGTACAAACGTTGTTGAGGAAGTGACGGTCATGGGAGACGATGATGACGGTGCCGATGTAGTCCATCAAAAATTCCTCCAGCCATGTGATGGAGGCAAGGTCCAGATGGTTGGTCGGCTCGTCGAGGAGGATGATTTCCGGCTGGCCGAACAGCGCCTGCGCCAACAGGATTTTGACCTTCTCCTTGTCGCCCAAGGTGCTCATCTGCTCATACAGCAGGCTCTGGTCGAGTCCCAGACCCTTGAGCAGCTTGCTGATTTCGGTTTCGATTTCCCAGCCGTTGAGCTCGGCAAATTCTGCCTCCAGCTGAGCTGCCAGCTCGCCGTCCTCGTCGGTGAAGTCTTCCTTATTATAAAGAGCATCCTTCTGCTGCATGATTTCATACAGGCGCGGGTTGCCCTGGATGATGGTATCCAGAACCGAAAAGCTGTCGTAAGCAAAGTGGTCCTGCTTGAGGACAGACATACGCTCTCCGTCCGGAATCTCGACCGAACCGGTGGAAGGCTCCAGCTCGCCGGAGAGGATTTTTAAAAAGGTGGATTTGCCGGCGCCGTTTGCGCCAATTACGCCGTAGCAGTTTCCGGCGTTAAACAGAAGGTTCACATCAGAGAACAGCTTCTGTCCGCTGAAATCCAGACTGACATTATTGACTGTGATCATGTTCATTCTCCATTCCAGAAGTATTCCTATCGAGTATATCATGCACCGGGAGCCGGGTCAAGGGGGCAGGGGGATTTTGCCGATTCTGCACCAAAATCAGCAAAACTGACAGGGCAAAACGCAGCAGCAGGCAGGATGTCCGCAAAACATAGAAAAAAATCGGAATAGGGGCTTGCAAAAAATCCCCGGATATGGTATCTTATAAGTGAAGTATAGGACAGGGGTGTCCTGCACCATTGTAGCAGGTGTCCTGTGGTCCTGACGGCCAGTAAAGGAATGTAGTGGAAAGAGTGGGGTCACCCGCTCTTTTGTTTTGTTAAGCGGCAAAATGGGTATGCCGCAACAGCTTCGGAAAGGAAGGTATGGCTTTTGGCAACATCGAAAAAACCAAACACCGTAGAGATCGTTACCGCTCTGGCAGAGCCGGTCGTGCAGGAGATGGGGTTGCAGCTGTGGGATGTGCGCTTTGAAAAGGAGGGCGCTTCCTGGTATCTGCGCCTGTTTATCGACAAGGAAGGCGGCGTCACCATCAACGACTGCGAGGATCTGAGCAGAAAGTTTGACAAGATTCTGGATGAGGCAGACCCAATCAGCCAATCCTATTATTTTGAGGTGTCCTCTCCGGGCATTGGCAGGGATCTTGTGCGTCCATGGCATTTTGAAAAATATCTGGGCCAGCAGGTAGAGGTCAAGCTCATCCGTCCGCTGCAAACCGAACAGGGCGGCAATCAGCGTGAGTTCATCGGCACCCTCACAAGGTGTGATGACCAGAACGTAACGGTAACGCTGGACGGTCAGGAGCTTTCGTTTGCCAAAAAGGAAGCGGCATATATCCGACTGTATGAGGAAATCGATTGGAAAGCAAACCGCTAAGTCCGAGCTGCGCGTGTGCAGTTCGGCAGTGACCATAGGGAGGCAGTTAAAGTGAACGTAATGAACAGTGAATTTTTTGAGGCCCTGAATCTCCTGGAAAAGGAAAAGGGAATCCCGGCTTCTTACCTGATTGAAAAAATCAGCAACGCCATCGCCATCGCCATCAAGCGCGATATGGGCGGCAGCGACAACACCATCGTGGAAATTGACCCGACCAAAAACCGCTTCTATGTTGCAATCCGCAAGAATGTCGTAGAAGAGGTCGTTGACCCGGAAACCGAAATCACTCTGGCAGATGCCAGCAAATACAGCAGAGTTGCTCATGTGGGCGGCGTGGTAGAGATTCCGCTGGAAACCAAGCAGTTCGGAAGAATCGCAGCGCAGTCTGCAAAGCATGTCATCCGTCAGGGCATCAGCGAGGCAGAAAAAGGCCAGCTGGTTCAGAAATATCAGGACAAGAAATTTGAAATCGTTTCGGTTCCGATTCTGAAAATCGACGAGGTCAAGGGCAACGCAACCGTTGAAATCGACAAGACCGAAGCAATCCTGCCAAAGAGCGAGCAGGTTCCGGGCGAGGAGCTTCAGGAAGGCCAGCGCGTGATGGTCTATGTTGTGGATGTCCTCACCAACGGCAAAAATCCAAAGCTCATGATTTCCCGTACCCATCCGGGCCTTATCAAGCGTCTGTTTGAGATGCACACCCCGGAAATCAAGGACGGCACCGTTGAAATCAAGGCCGTTTCCCGCGAGGCAGGCTCCCGTACCAAGATTGCTGTTTGGAGCAAGGACGAAAACGTGGACGCAGTCGGCGCCTGCATCGGCCCGAAGGGCACCCGTGTTTCCGCGATCGTAGAGGAGCTCGGCGGAGAGAAGATTGATGTCATCAAGTACAGCGAGCAGCCGGAAGAGCTGATTGCCGCTGCACTGTCTCCGGCAGAGGTTTCCAAGGTCATCATCGACCCGACCGGAGCCAAAGCCTGCAAAGCCATCGTTCCGGACAGCCAGCTGTCCCTTGCAATTGGCAATAAAGGCCAGAACGTTCGTCTGGCAGCCCGTCTGACCGGCTGGAAGATTGATATCGGCCCAGAAAGCCAGGCAGAACAGATTATCGAGGAGATGGAACGCCTTCGTACAGAGACCCAGGCACAGATCGACAAGGCTGTGGATGACCTGTTCGACGAGGAGTTCTAATTCCATATCACAAAGATGGATAGAGGAGGCAGCAGCATGACAGCAAAAGCATCCGCGAAAAAAATGCCGGTGCGTATGTGTACCGGCTGCCGCGAGCATCGGCTCAAAAAGGAGCTGATTCGGGTGGTGCGCTCTCCACAGGGAGAGATCAGCATCGACTTCTCCGGCAAAAAATCCGGCAGGGGCGCATATCTGTGCGCCGACCCGACCTGCCTTGCCAAGGCCCGCAAGACCCGCCAGCTGGAGCGGGCGCTGGAAACCGCCATCCCGGATGAGGTCTATCAGCGTCTGGAGCAGGAGCTGGCAGCAGGAGAACCGCAGGAATAACGGAAAAAAAGTTCCCCTGAAAGGAGGGAGATTGATGTCCAACGCAGTACAAAAGCCCGAAATCTCGACCCTGTCGCTGGCACGCAGAGCCGGAAAGCTGATTCTTGGCTTTGACAAGGTGGCAGAAGCCATGCGCTCCGGCGAGGTTCGGGGTGTGTTTTACAGCACAGACCTTTCAGAAAAAAGCCGCAAGGAGCTGTGCTTTACCGCTCAGAAGCATCAGCTGGAGCCGCTGCCGCTGGCAGTAACGATGGAACAGGTGGAGCACGCCTGCGGAAAACGCTCCGGCGTGATCGCTCTCTCGGATCAGGGGTTCGCGAAAAAACTGTGTGAGCTGAGCCGAGCCGCACAGCTTCAGGAGCAAAGCAGATAAGTACAGGGCATTCCTTAAGTGAAGGAGGCATCTATTTTCAGTGATAAACGAAAAATACAGGGTAAGCGAAGTGGCCAAAGATCTCAACGTCCCGATGAAGGATGTTGTGGAACTGCTGGAAAAACAGTTCCCGGGCGAAAAAAAGCGCACCACTGTCCTGACCGGGGAAGAGCTCAACTTTGTGTTTGAGACCTACACACAGCAGCATGAGATGGCTGATTTAAGCAGCTACTACGCTTATAAAGAAGAATCCAAACCACCAAAGCAGGCGGAAAAGCCAGCCAAAAAGGCTCCGGCAAAATCCGCAAAACCAAAGGCGGAGGAACCGGAACAGCTTGCGGCTCAGCCGGTTCCGCCAAAGGAGCAGCCGACCGCACCGGAACAGCCGGCAGCCGAAGCAAAACCGGCAGCCGAGGAACAGGCAACCGCACCGTCGGCAGCACCGGAGCAGAATCCGCAGACAGAAGAACAAAACAAGCAAGACCAGCAGCCGATCCAGCCCGCACAGCCGGAGCCGGAAGCGGACAGGGAGAGGGAGAAACAGGATATGAACGATACACCAAAGCGTCCACAGGGCGACCGCCCGCGCCACAACAATGACCGCCCGGCGGGTAACCGTCCGGAGCGCAGCGACCGTCCACAGGGCGAGCGCAAATTCGGGGATAAACCTAAATTTGGCGACAAGCCGAGAACCGGTTCCGACCGTCCTGAGCGTTCCGACCGCGGCGACCGTCCGCAGGGCGAGCGCAAATTCGGCGACAAGCCTCGCTTCGGCGGGCCAAACGACCGTCAGCAGCGTCCGGCACAGCAGCCAAAACAGAACCGCCCGGCCAAACCGGCTAAACCGGCACCGGCTGCGGCACCGCGTCAGGCTTCTTCCATCAATCCGGAGCTGGACGAAAATGTAAACGGCAAGATGATTCGCCACGTTGATATGCGTGCGGCAAACGTCGAGCTGGATAAGTACAATGAGCGCTATGAGCACATCGCTCCGGAAAATCTGTCCAAGCGCGATGACGATATTAAAAAGCAGAAAATCGGCGGCAGAAACAACAAGAAGAAAAACTTCATGTCCAAAAAGGACAAAGAGATGGAAAAGATGCGTAAGCTGGAGATGGAGCGCGAGCGCCGTCAGAAGCTGCACATCACCCTGCCGGACGAAATCACCGTCGGCGATCTGGCTCTCAAGCTCAAGATTCAGGCCGCAGAAATCATCAAGCGTCTGATGGTGCTCGGCGAGATGAAGTCCGTTTCCGACATCATCGACTACGATACCGCAGCTCTGGTTGCAATGGAAATCGGCGCAAAGGTTGAGCGTGAGGTCGTTGTTACCATCGAGGACCGTCTGTTCGACGACAGCGAGGACAACGATGAGCAGAAGGTAGAGCGTCCGCCGGTCGTTGTTGTTATGGGTCACGTTGACCACGGCAAGACCTCGATCCTCGACGCAATCCGCCATGCAGATGTTACCTCCACCGAGGCAGGCGGCATCACCCAGCACATCGGTGCTTATCAGGTTATGGTCAACGGCAAGCCGATCACCTTCCTGGACACCCCGGGACATGAGGCATTCACCTCCATGCGTGCGCGTGGTGCGGACATCACCGACATCGCAGTTCTGGTTGTAGCGGCGGACGACGGTATCATGCCGCAGACCGTTGAATCCATCAACCATGCAAAGGCTGCCGGAGTTTCCATCATCGTTGCAATCAACAAGATGGATAAGCCGACCGCAGACCCGGAAAAGGTAAAACAGGAGCTGACCGAGTACGAGCTGGTTCCGGAGGAATGGGGCGGCGACGTCATCTGTGTTCCGGTATCCGCTAAGACCAAGATGGGTATTCAGGACCTGCTGGAAAACATCCAGCTGGTGGCTGAGGTCAAAGAGCTCAAGGCAAATCCGGACAGACTGGCAAAAGGTACTGTCATCGAAGCAAAACTCGACAAGGGTCGTGGCCCGGTTGCAACCATTCTGGTACAGAACGGTACCCTCAGAACCGGCGACAGCGTGATTGCCGGCACCGCAGTTGGCCGTGTTCGTGTTATGACCAACTCCAGAGGAGAAAAAATCGATGTTGCAGGCCCATCCACCCCGGTCGAGATTACCGGTCTGGCAGAGGTTCCGGCAGCAGGCGACGAGTTCAACGCAGTAGAAGATGAAAGACTGGCAAAAGAGCTGGTTGAAAAACGCCGTCAGGAAGCAAAAGAGAAGGAATTCAGCTCCTACCAGAAGGTAACTCTGGATAACCTCTTTGAGCAGATTGAGGTCGGCGAGACCAAAGAGCTGCCGCTGATTGTCAAGGCAGACGTACAGGGCTCGGTTGAGGCAGTCAAACAGTCTCTGGAAAAACTGAGCAATCCGGAGGTTCGCGTCAAGGTAATCCACGGCGCAGTTGGTGCGGTCAGCAAATCGGATGTTATGCTGGCACAGGCTTGCGGCGCAATCATCGTCGGCTTCAACGTTCGTCCGGACCCGATTGCAAGGGATATGGCAGAGACCGAAGGCGTCGATATGAGAATGTACCGTGTCATCTACGACGCAATCGAGGAGATTTCCTCCGCAATGAAGGGTATGCTGGCTCCAAAGACCCGCGAGGTCGAGCTGGGTCGTGCCGAAGTGCGTGAGGTCTTTAAGATTACCGGTGTCGGAACCGTTGCAGGCTGCTATGTTCTGGAAGGCAAGATCACCAGAAATGCAGAAATCCGCATCGTTCGTGACGGTATCATCATCGCTGACGAGCACCTGACCTCCCTCAAACGCTTCAAGGACGACGTCAAGGAAGTGGCAAAGGGCTACGAGTGCGGTATGGGCATCGAGAAGTTCGGCGACCTGAAGGTTGGCGACATCTTCGAGGCTTACATGATTGAAGAATATCGCGAATAAGAATAGATTCCAAACAACAAATGAGGACTGAAGCCTGCCTTCAGCCCTCATTTGCCATCCATGTTTTTGAGAAAGGAGAACCTGTGTATGGCTTTTCGTGTAGGCAGAACCAGTGAAGATTTAAAAAGAGAGCTGACCGACATCATCCGTCATGTCAAGGACCCGCGCGTTTCCTCGATTCTCACCATCATCAAGGTCGAGTTGTCCAACGATATGTCCCACTGCAAGGTGTATGTCAGCTCGCTGGACGGACTGGACAAGGCAAAACAGGCGGTAGAGGGCCTGAACAACGCCAACGGCTTTATCAAGCACGAGGTCAATGCCCGCATCAAGATGCGCCGGATTCCGGACTTCCACTTTATTGCGGACGATTCGACCGAGTACAGCGCAGATATTGCCCGCATCCTCAACAGTCTGGACATCAAGAAGGATGAGCCGCAGACCGAGGAAGAATAATCACCGAACATCAGAACAGGAGGTGGAACGATGTCGCAGAGGTTGGAGCTTTGGCAGGCGGCAGACCTGCTCAAACACGCAGAAGATGTGTTCATCCTGACCCACAAAAACCCCGACGGAGATACGCTGGGCAGTGGCTACGGACTAATGCACGCGCTGCGCAGTATGGGCAAACGGGCACAGGTGCTTTGTCACGACCCGATTCCGGACCGGTATGACTATCTGGACCGAAGCACAAATTCCGCTCTGCCGCAGCCGCCGGATTTCGCACCGAAGTTGATCGTAGCGGTGGATACGGCAGACACCCACCTTCTGGGAGACAGCCTTCAGCAGTATGTGCCGAGGGTGGATTTGTGCATCGACCACCACTCCTCCAACAGCGGCTATGCCCGCAGACTGCTGCTGCGAGGGGATGCGGCTGCCAACTGCGAGCTGATGCTGGAGGTCATCGAAGCGATGGGCGTCGAGCTGAACAGCCAGATTGCAGATTGCCTGTACACCGGGCTGGCAACCGATACCGGCTGCTTCCGATTTTCGTCCACCACGGTGGACAGCCACCGCGCCGCCGACAAGCTGATGATGGCGGGAGCGGATGTGCGGCTGATTCACCGCCGGATGTTTGAAAGCACCAGTCGGGGCAAGATCCGGCTGACCATCACCGCGCTGCAAAGTCTGCGCTATGAGCTGGACGGACGGTGTGCGCTGATGGTGCTGCCGCGGGACTGCATCAACGAAAACGGCGTCACCGACGACGAGCTGGAGGGCATCTCCGCCATTCCCCGCGAAATCGAGGGGGTGCAGGTGGGAGTGACCCTGCGCCAGTTCCGCAATTATCAGGGATACAAGATTTCGGTGCGAACCGATGGCCTTGCAGATGCCAGCGCAATCTGCGCCCGCTTGGGCGGAGGAGGACACGAGGCATCGGCAGGCTGTACGGTCGAGCAGACCCCTTTGGAGGAGGTCATTCGTCTGGTGCTGGAATCGGTGCAGAAGGAATTAGAGCTGTCTGACAGGACGCTGAGCAATTCGTCGGATTACTCAGATGAGGGGGATATTTTTTGGACGGAATCATAATCATGGACAAGCCGGAGGATTTTACCTCCTTTGATATGGTGGCAAAGCTGCGCCGCCTGCTGGGAACCCGCAAGGTCGGCCACGCAGGTACGCTGGACCCGATGGCAACCGGCGTACTGCCAATCTTTGTGGGCCGCGCTACCAAGTGCTGTGACCTTCTGCCGAACTCGAACAAGCGCTACACCGCTACCTTCGAGCTGGGCTACACCACCGATACGCTGGATGCGACCGGACGGGTGCTCAGCCGCAGTGAGGTCAAGGCAGACCGCGCGCAGGTGGAGGCGGCGCTCGAACAGTTTCGGGGAGAAATCATGCAGCTGCCGCCGATGTACTCGGCTATCCAAATCAACGGCAAGCGCCTGTATGACCTGGCGCGTCAGGGCATCGAAATCGAGCGGGAAAAGCGTCCGGTGACCATCACACGGCTCGAGCTGTTGGAGGATACCGGCATTCCCAACACCTACCGCATCGATGTTGCCTGCTCGAAGGGAACCTATATCCGCACCCTGTGCGCCGATATCGGTGAGGTGCTGGGCTGTGGAGCTACCATGACCGCTCTGCGCCGCACCGAGGCGGCTGGCTTTTCGCTGGCAGACAGCTTCACGCTGGAGCAGGCCGAACAGCTGGCAGAGCAGGGAAAGCTGACCGAACAGCTGCTGCCGCTGGAAACGGTGTTCGCTTCGCTTCCGGAGCTGCACCTGACCGGCAAGCAGGAAACGATGTACCGCAACGGGGTCAAGCTGGACTTGGAGCGGCTGGAGGGCTACGCACCGCTGCGGGAGCTCGACAGCGACCTGCGGGTGACCGGACAGGACGGATTTTTGGGAATCAGCTATGCGGACCGCGAGCAGGGAATCCTGCGTACCCGCAAGCTCTTTGCGATTCAGCCGGAAGCAGACCGATAAGCGGTTTTGCCGCTCTGGGCGAAATTTAGCGGATTTTATCAGGAAACAGCATTGATTTTTTCCTTCGGGCAGATTACAATGGGAACAGACAGGCTGTGACCCAACAGGAAGCCTGTCGGTACGGCGTGAGAAAGAGAAACTCAAGGAAACGGGGAAATGAGAATTTGAAAGTTGTGAGAGATTTTGTCCGGCCGGATTCGGGCCGACCAACATCGATAGCGCTGGGACTGTTCGACGGTGTACATATTGGGCATCGGGAGGTGCTGGGCAAAGCCCTGCAAAACAGGGAGCTGTGTCCCTGCGTCTTTACCTATACCATTTCCGACTCCGTTCCCCACATCAAAAAGATGTATATGACCCTGACCTCGGACGAGCAGAAGTGCAGCATCCTCGAGCGGATGGGCTTCGAGCTGGTTGTCATGCCGGACTTTGAAGTTTTTAAGGATTTGGAGCCCGAGGAGTTTGTGGAGGAAATGCTCATCCGTCGGATGGGAGCCAAGGAATTAAGCTGCGGATATGACTTTACCTTTGGCAAGATGGGCAAGGGCAACACCGCAGAGCTTGAGCGTATCGCCGCCAAACACGGGGTCAAGGTCAACATCGTCAGCCCGATTAGTCTGGACGGGGAGGCGGTCAGCTCGACCCGCATCCGTCAGGCGATTCTTGAGGGCCAGATGGACCGGGCTAGCCGGATGCTGGGCAGACGCTTTTCCATCCGCCTGCGGGTGGAGCACGGCAACCAGATTGGCAGATTGATGGATTTTCCGACCATCAATCAGGTTTTCCCGCGCTATCACATTGTACCGCGCTACGGGGTCTATTCCACCGTTGTCAAAATCGACGGCAAGCTGTACGGCGGCGTCACCAACGTGGGCGTCAAGCCGACGGTCGGCTCGGACGGGCCGCTGGCAGAAACCTACATCATCGATTTTCAAGGGGATTTGTACGGCAAAACGGTGGAGGTCTACTTCTTTCGCTTTGTCCGCCCCGAGACCAAGTTTGCGTCCATCGACCAGCTCAAAGCGCAGATTGCGCGGGATAAGGAAAGCGTGACCCAAGAGGTTGCCGCTAATATCGAGCAGATGCTTTTTCACGACGGACACCCCGAGGATGTCCGCGGGGAAGAGCCGCACGAAAAAATTTAAAAATACTGTTTACAAACCGGAATGTGTATGATATACTAACTAAGTGAGCCATGACGCTCCGGTATGCCGTGACCCAGTTTGAGGAGACAGCCTCGTAGTGCCTGCCTGTGCAGGACGAGCGGGCATTTCACCAGCCTTAGACCCAGCCACCGGCGAAAAATATTTTATGAGGTGAATATAGCCATGATGAGAAAAGAAGAAAAAACTCAGGTAATCGAACAGAACAGACTGCATGAGACCGACACCGGTTCCGCAGAAGTACAGATCGCAATTCTCACCAAGAGAATCAACGACCTGACCGAGCATTTCAAAGCAAACAAAAACGACCATCATTCCAGACGCGGTCTGCTGAAGATGGTAGGTCGTCGCCGCAATATGCTCAACTACCTGAAGAAAAAAGACATCAACCGTTACCGTGCAACCATCGAGAAACTGGGCCTGAGAAAGTAATTATCCGGCTTATGTACACTGAGGCGGAAGTATCCGGAGCAATCCGCGGTACTTCTGCCTTTTACACATCTATCTAATACCGCAGTGCCGGTTGGGGAGACACCTGTTTTAGCATCAAATCGAACCGCAGACCGAAGGGTGTGCAGTTGGATTTTTTGCTAAAAATAG
>URFD01000044.1 GCA_900547015.1 uncultured Oscillospiraceae bacterium
CGCTGCGCTCCACCGAAGCGATTTCCCACAAAAGCAGAGCACTCATCATGATGAGACAGAAGGTCAGCGCCGGTGTGTTGGCATCGGAGAGCGGGACCGGCTGGGAGCAGGAGGAAAAAACAGCTGCCGCCTGTGGAAACAGACGAAGGTACAATAGCGTTAGACTGCCGCTGCAAAAAGCGTGCAGCAGACGGGAGAAGAGGAAGGGCTTGATTGCAACCGAGCTGTTTTGCAGGATTCCGACAAGCTGCGAAATCACCGAGATGCCGCTAAACGATAAAAAGCAGGAAGCATACACCAAGCCCATCGGCAGCTTGGATGCCAGCTTGCAGCCGTTTGTGACCTCAAGCGCTCCCATCAGCAGACAGCGGGCGATGCCTTGCGGGAGGATTGGCTCCAAGAGGGCAGAGATTGCTTGAAACAGGACGATGAATCCGCACATCTGCACCATAGCCAGAACGCTTTGGTTGACAGACAGGACAAAGGCATTTCCAATCGGTGCGCGGGAGGACTGCCGATAGACGGCAAGGCTTTTTGGGGGATTGGCAAGCTGAACAGTGGAGCGGGTACTGGCGTGTATCCGCCCTAACACGATAGCAAAGCAGAAGGAAACCAGCAGCTGAATCCCATAGAGGAGATAGCCTGCCGCCGGATTTCCAAACATTCCTCTGCCGACTGCGGTGATGATAAAGGAAGGCCCCGCACAGCAGCAGTACAGCATCATTCTCTGTGCATCGGCAGGGTCGATGTCTCCTTGTTCCAGCAGGTTGGACAAGGATTTTGCCCCCATCGGGAAGCCGCCGACCCAGCTCAGAACCACCACGCTTCCCAACTGCTCCGGCAGTCGGAATAAATGGCGGCAGACCGGAGCGAAGGGAACGGAAAGCAGGCGGTAGAATCCGCTCTTTACAAGAAACTCGGTCAACACCATAAAGCAAAACAGGGAAGGGATGACGGTCTGCAAACACAGCCGGATTCCGAGCGCTGCCCCAAAGGCAGCTTGGTTCCCATAGCGAATCAAAATCACAGCAAAGCCCACGCACACCAGCGTTCCGATAAATTCCGTCAGTCGTTTCATAAAACAGCACCATCCTTTTCTTTGAGCCGTTTGAGGGTACGGCATACCTCTGCTTATTTCTATGCGGAGTCGGAGCAAAATCTGACTGCTAAAATCCCCTTTTTGCTCATATCATGAGGACAAAAAGAGATGGAGGCGGATAAAACGATGAAAAACCCAATGCGAAAAAAGACGGAACACGCAGAGAAAGCGAGCCGAAACGAGCCGCTCAGCCTGACCGGAGCGCTTCTCAATCGAGAGGCTCATGTCGAGCTTCGAGGAACGCACGAGGCGTTGTTGGAGGGCTGCAAGGGCATCGTGGAATATCGGGAGGATTTGATTCGGGTCAACATCCGACAGGGCCAGCTGGCAGTCGGCGGACGAAACCTCGAGCTTTCCTGTGTGTCCGAGGACAGCATGATTGTCCGCGGCTATATCAACAAAATCGAATTTTGCCAGTAAGGGAGAGAGGAACAGATGCTGTTGATTTGCTGGATACGGTTTCTGCGGGGAACGGTCACCTTTCAAATCGAGGGGGATTTCGCAGAGCGCTTCCTCAATCTAATCAGTAAAAACGGGATTCCGGTTTTTCAGACCCGCTATCGTGACGGGGTGTTCTATGCCACCACAGCGGCAAAAAGCTATCGTCAAATTCGGCCCTTTGTCCGGGCAACACGCGTTCGTGTTCGCGTAGCGGAGCGTCACGGGTTTCCGTTTGCCGCAAGAAAATATTCCCACCGATTTGGTCTGTTTGCAGGAATCTTGATGTTTCTTTTTTGCCTTGGCATTTCCGGCCAGTTTGTCTGGGAGATTCAGGTTCGGGGGAATCATGCGGTCAGCACCGATGCCATCATCCAAACCTTACAGGAGGAGGGCTTGACCAGAGGCCGATGGAAAAAAAGCCTGAACCCTCAGATGCTGGCGATGAAGCTGCGGCTCAACCATCACGAAATCAGCTGGGCGGCAATCAATCTGGTTGGCAGCGTTGCGGAGGTGGAGGTCAACGAGCGCATCGAAATCGGAGAGCTGCCAGAGGAGCAAGCACCGTGCAACGTGGTGGCAGCTCGCGGCGGGCAGATTGTTTCCATTCAGGTGTATGACGGGCAGAAGGTGCGCCAAAAGGGGGAAGCGGTTCGACAGGGTGAATTGATTGTCAGCGGTGTTGTCAAGAGCTTGGCAAAGGGCAAGACCATCCTTCGCCACGCCAGCGCGTCGGTGATGGCAGAATATCCGGAGCATAATCAAATCACCGTTCCACTGACCCAAACGCTCAAGGTTCCGCAGGGAGGAGTCCAAAACTACCGCTACCTGAATCTTGGCAGTCTGCGCCTGCCGCTCTTTCTGGCTCGAGAGCGAGGGCAGGAAGAATCGTTTGAGCGGGTGTTTACCCGACCCATGAGGGTTTGCGGGATTCCGTTGCCGTTTGATGTGACGATTTTGCAGGTGATTCCGGCGAAGATGGAAACGGTCTGCATCACACCGGAGAAAGCACGAGAGCTGGCGCTGAGCCAGATGAGCGCATACGAAAAAAAGAACCCGAAGCGCACCGTGGTTGCACGAAGAATCCATCAGCAAATCACCAATCAGCAAATCATCTTTGACATCGACTATACCTTCTGCGAGGACATCGCCCGTCAGGAACCGATTCTCCTCAATCATTCTGACGGAAACGGAAAATAAATTTGTAAAATTCGGTCGGCTGTGCTATCATGTTATGGGGAATTTTGGCGGGACAGCGGCCGGATGAAAGAACGAGAAAACGGTCTTGAACAGGAATTTTGAAATCTGGCTTGTCATTTTTTAAAAAGTAGTTTCTAAATATACATTTTTGTGCTATAATATGAAGAAACAGAAATTCACCGACATCTTCTCGGTAGCAAACAGTTTGTCTGGAGGGAGCAAGCATCGAACAGATATTACAGATTGAAAAGATTGAACACGTTCTAATGCTGTTTGGCAATGCTGATCAAAATATCAGGATCATCGAAGAGCATTTTGGAGTGAATATCGTTTGCAGAGGAACCGAGGTTAAAATCACCGGAGAAAGTCAGGCAGTCTCGATGGCACAGCGTACCATTGATACCCTGCTGGTGATGATTCTCAAGGATGGCAACCTCTCCGAGCAGAACATCCGCTATGTCATTACTCTGGTAGAACAGGGAAATGAACAGAGCATGGCACAGATGAACAGCAGCTGTATTGCGGTGACCCTCAAGGGAAAACCGGTAAAGCCGAAAACGCTGGGCCAGAAAAAATATATCGATGCCATTGAAAACAACACCATTACCTTCGGGATTGGCCCGGCGGGAACCGGAAAGACCTATCTGGCGGTGGCAATGGCGGTGCGGGCTTTTCGCGATGAACAGGTCAGCCGAATTATCCTGACCCGTCCGGCGGTAGAGGCCGGAGAAAAGCTGGGCTTTCTGCCCGGCGACCTGCAGGACAAGGTTGACCCGTATCTGCGTCCGCTGTACGATGCCATGTTCGATATGATGGGCCCGGAAAATTTCCAACGCAATATGGAAAAGGGTGCGATTGAGGTGGCGCCTCTTGCCTATATGCGAGGACGCACGCTGGACGATTCGTTTATCATCCTCGACGAGGCGCAGAATACAACGCCGGAGCAGATGAAGATGTTCCTGACCCGTCTCGGCTTTAATTCCAAGGCAATCGTGACCGGCGACATCACCCAGATTGACCTGCCGAATGCCGGACGCTCCGGCTTAATCGAAGCCGTGAAGGTGTTAAAAAATATTGATGACATCGCAATTATGCGTTTGACAGAAAAGGATGTTGTTCGGCACAAGCTGGTGCAGGACATCATTACAGCTTATGAGAGGTATCACAATAAGGAGGCGCGCAAATAACGCTATGGATGGAGTAAAGGTTTCAATTTCGAACAAACAAAAATCGGTTAAGATTCCAACAGGAATCCGTCTGCTGGTTCGCCGCTGCTGTAGCGCAGTTTTGACCATGGAAAAATTTGAGGGAGCAGCAGAGGTCAGCGTCAGCTTCGTTGACAACGAGCAGATTCGTCAGCTCAACAGGGAGTTCCGTGATAAGGACACCGCTACCGATGTTCTTTCCTTCCCTTTGGGCGAAAACGGGGTTTATGACTATAACAATGAGACAGGGGCTTATATGCTGGGTGACATCGTGATTTCGGTTCCTCGTGCAATCGAGCAGGCACAGATGTATGGACATTCCCTGCGCCGCGAAATCGGCTTCCTGACCGTACATTCCATGCTCCACCTGTTGGGCTATGACCATGAGGGGGACAATCTGGAGGCTCTGCGCATGAGAGAAAAAGAAGAGCTGATTCTCACCAAGCTGGGACTTCAGCGAGATATGAGCTTCGTCGGAGAAGAAGATGCAGAGAATTAGGAGCTTTTTTGCTTCTTTTCGGGCTGCAGCCCGCGGAATCGGAGTGTCTGTTTTAAACGAACGCAATCTCCGGTTTCACTTGGTTGCCGCAGCCTTTGTTTTGCTTCTTCGCTCCGGCTTCGAGCTGAGTGCCGCTGAGGATGGGGTCCTCTTCCTGACGATTGGCTCTGTGATAGCAGCGGAGCTTTTGAATACTGCCGTAGAGCGTGCAGTGGATTTGTGCAGTCCCGACCGCCATCCGTTGGCGGCTTGGGCAAAGGACGCCGCAGCCGGAGCGGTGCTGGTTCTGGCAATCTCTTCGGTGGCGGTCGGGATCCGCCTGTTTTGGCGTCCGCCGGTGCTTCGGTCGATGTTGGACGGCCTGCTTGCCAGCCCGTTATCATTTGCAGCTTTGCTGGCAGCAGTAGGGCTGGGCGTGTGGTTTGTATTCTTCTTCGGAGAATCTTCCGGCCACAGTCAAAAGTAAAGGATTTATGTTGAGAAAATAAGGAAAGGCAGGATCGCCATGACAAAATCGGCATTTGTTGCCATTGTAGGAAAACCGAATGTGGGAAAATCCTCCCTGCTGAATTTGCTGGTAGGAGAAAAGATTGCAATTATTTCGGACAAGCCGCAGACAACCCGTACCCGTATCACCGGAGTGCTGACCGAGGGCGAGGTACAGCTGGTCTTTATCGATACACCCGGACTGCATAAGCCCAAAAATAAACTGGGAGACTATATGGTAAAGCAGGTGACCGACTCGGTTGGAGATGTCGACTGTGCAATCTTTGTGACAGACCCGTTGGGAGAAGTCACCGAAGCAGAGCAGCAGTTGATTGAAAATATCCGCCAGCTGCATCTGCCTGCTATTTTGGTCATCAATAAAATTGACACCCTCACCAACAAAGAGGACATGGTCAAAAAGATGGTTGCCATCTCGGAGATGTACCCGTTTGAGCAGGTGGTTCCCATCAGCGTTCGGGAGAAGGACGGCACCGATTTGCTGCTTTCTCTGATTCAGGAGCAGGCACAGGAGGGACCGCACTTTTTCCCGAATGATGCGCTCACCGACCAGCCGGAAAAGGTGATTGCGGCGGAGATTATCCGCGAGAAGGTTCTGCGGAATATGCGCGACGAAATCCCGCACGGAACCGCTGTCGTCATCGAGCGGATGCGCGAACGTCCGGACAAGGAAATCATGGACATCGATGCGACGATTCTCTGTGAAAAATCCAGCCACAAGGGCATGATCATCGGCAAACAGGGCAGTATGCTCAAAAAGATTGCCAGCCAGTCCCGCGAGGAATTGGAGAACTTTTTGGAGGTTCGGGTCAATTTACAATGCTGGGTCAAGGTTCGTGAGGACTGGAGAAACAGCGAATTTTCGATTCGCGATTTGGGCTTTAATTAATCGTCTTTTCCCCGCAACGTCGGAATAACCGGGCTTGCTTTGGGAAACACTCTCCTTTGTAACAATCGCTTTTACGGGGGACTGTGTATGAAAAGGCCAATCGAAGAGGAGCGGGATGCTGCTCTGTTTTCAGCGTGGGAACAATTTGTCCGAACCGGCAAGGTTTGTGATTATCTGAGTTATTGTCAGCAGAACAGCTGCTGGACAAGCAGCATAGAAGGGACAGAAGCAGATGCAGGTGACAGCAAACGGATTGGTGATTCGGGAAAAGATGCTGAGCAACGATAACCGCCTTCTGACGATTTTAACAGGGGAGTACGGATTGGTCAGAGCCTTTGTGAAATCGGTCAAAAAGCTGGGTGGTTCTGTCAGCGCCGCCACGGATTTGTTTGCCTATTCTTCGTTTGTTCTGTTTCACAACAAAGACCAGTACAGCGTCAACAGTGCGGAGCCCTTGCAGATGTTCTATCATCTTCGGGACGATTTGGAAAAGACAAGCCTGGCAACCTATCTGGCAGAGCTGGCAGGCGAGCTGGTTCAGGAAGGAGAACCGGCGCAGGAGCAGCTGAGTCTTTTCCTCAACTGCCTGTATCTGCTCGAGCAAAACAAGCGCACCCCGGTGTTCATCAAGCCTGTTTTCGAGCTGCGCCTCATGACAATGTCCGGCTATATGCCGGATTTGGTTGGATGCCAGAACTGCGGAGAATATCAAGCAGACGGATTTTTCTTTTTTCCGTCTACGGGAGCTTTGCTCTGTAACCGCTGTTCGCATCAAATCGACCCGCAAGGGGCAATCGCGCTGACCCAAGCTCAGCTGGCGGCAATGCGGCACATTATTTATTCCGAACCCAATCGGGTCTTTCAATTTAAAATGTCGGAGGAGGGACTGACCAATCTGGGCAGAATTACCGAGCGGTATCTTCTGACCCAGCTGGACCGGCAGTTCCCTTCCCTTGATTTTTACCACAGCCTGTATTCCTTTCAGCTGACGATGCCAAAGGGACAGGCTGACCAGAAACCAGAAACATAAAGGATGTGAAACTATGTATCAGGCACAGCGATATTTTCGTGCACTGGAGCTTGACAAGGTGCTTTCTAAGCTGGCAGACCAGGCAAACTGCGATGACAGCAAACAGATGGCGCTCTCTTTGACTCCGCTGGAGGACTATGAGCAGGTCAAAGCCCTGATGCAGAAAACGTCCGATGCTTATATGCTGAGTGCAAGATATACGACACCGTCTTTACATAGACTGAAAAACTGTGAAGCCGCGCTGCGTAAATCAGAGAAGGGCTCGGACCTTTCTCTGAGAGAACTGATGGATGTCTCCTCCGTTCTGCACAATATCCGTTCGGTTAAGGATTGGCGCAAACGCTGCGAAGGGGAAAAGACCTCTCTGGACCCGCTGTTTGAGATTCTGACCCCGAACCGTGAGCTGGAGACAACCTTGGACAACGCCATTTTGTCGGAGGAGGAGCTGTCGGATGCAGCCAGCCGCGAATTGGGCGATCTGCGCAGAAAAATCAATCAGGCAAAGCTCCGGGTCAGAGAACGGCTGGACCACCTGATTAAATCCCCGAACCAGAGCAAGTACCTTCAGGAAGCGCTGGTCACCATGCGAGACGGCCGCTTCGTTGTGCCGGTCAAGAGCGAATACCGCTCCGAAATCAAAGGCTTGGTTCACGACACCTCGGCAAGCGGAGCGACCATCTTCATCGAGCCGATGGCAGTCGTAGAGGCAAACAACGAGATTCGCGTCTTGCAGGCAAAGGAAAAACGGGAAATCGAAAGAATCATCACAGAGCTGTCTGCGCTGGTCGGTTCCTTTGCAGAGCCGATTCTGCACAGCTATCGGGCACTGGTCGAAATTGATTTGTATTTTGCCAAGGCCTCGCTTGCATATAAGATGAAGGCAACGGTTCCAAACATTCAGAACAGCGGTCTCATTGAGCTGAAAAAAGCCCGCCACCCGCTGATTGACCCTGAAAAGGTTGTTGCCACCGATATTATTCTCGGACAGGATTTCAATACACTGGTCATCACCGGACCGAACACCGGCGGTAAAACGGTTACCCTGAAAACCATCGGCCTGATGACCCTGATGGCGATGTGCGGCTTGATGCTTCCGGTAGCAGAAAACAGCACCATTTCGGTCTATCAGAAGGTGCTGGTCGACATCGGCGATGAGCAGAGCATCGAGCAGAGCCTTTCGACCTTCTCGGCGCACATGACCAATATTATCTCGATTGTTGAGGAAGCAGATTCCGACAGCCTGATTTTGTTGGACGAGCTGTGTGCCGGAACAGACCCGGTTGAGGGTGCGGCTCTGGCGATTGCGATTATGGAGCGGCTGGCTCTGTACGGAGCGAAGCTGGTTGCAACCACCCACTACGCGGAAATCAAGGAGTATGCACTGCAAACCCCGAATGTCTGCAATGCAAGCTGTGAATTCGATGTGGAAACACTCCGCCCGACCTATCGCCTTTTGATTGGTATCCCGGGTAAATCCAATGCCTTTGCAATCAGCAAAACGCTGGGATTGCCGGACGAAATCATCGAGCAGGCCAAGGAAAACATCTCCGCGGAAAAGACCCGCTTCGAGGATGTTCTGGCTCAGCTGGACCAGGCGCGTCAGCAGCTGGAAAAGGAAAAGGCAGAGGTAGACCAGCTCAAGCTGGAGCAGCTGGAATCCAAACGGACGCTGGAGCAGTACAAGCAAAAGACCTACAAGCTGATGGAGCGGGAGCTTCAGCAGGCGCAGGAGAAAGCAAACCGAATCGTTTCTTCTGCAAAAGCAGAATCTGCCAAGCTGCTGGAAGAGCTTGACGAGATGCGCCGCCAGAAGGAAAGCGAGGAGTTTTCCAAGCTGGTGCAGGGAGCGAAATCCTCCTATAAATCCAATATCAACCGTCTGGAGGATCTTGCAAATCCGGTCATCAACCGGATGAAGGAGGAATATATGCCGCCTCGCCCGTTCCGCAAGGGGGATATTGTTCTGGTTGTCCAGCTCAATGAGGAGGGTGTGCTGCTCTCGGACCCGGACAGCTCCGGGAATGTACAGGTGCAGGCAGGCATCATCAAAACCAAGGTGCCGGTGACCGACCTGCGAATGGTGGACAAGAAGCGCCGCCGCCAAATCAACCGGATGGAGAAAAAGGCCAACGGCGGTGTCACCAAAACCCTTAATGATAAATCCCAGCGAAGCGCCAGCAGTGAGTTGGATTTGCGGGGACAGACCATCGAGGAAGGCATCATGATGCTCGACCAGTATATCGACAGCTGTCTGCTGATGGGCATCAAGACGATTACCATTATCCACGGAAAGGGAACCGGCGCCTTGAGAAATGCGGTGCAGCAGCATCTGAAAAATCATAAGGCAGTGCGGACCTTCCGCTTGGGTGTTTATGGGGAAGGCGAGGATGGTGTTACCATCGCGGAGCTCAAGTAAATCGCACAACTGCGGACGGCTTTGTTCCGAAGGGAAATGTTCGGAATCAGCTGTTCACGAGGTGTAAAATGAAGGAAGTGCAAAACGGATGAATGGGATACTTCAGTATGCTTCCTGCGAACATCTCAGCAGGAACATCGAGATGCGGGGGCCTTTGCCCTCCACTCGGGAAATCTATAAAAATGCGCTGAATGTGGCATGGCCCTCTGCGGCAGAGTCGGTGCTGGTCAGCTTGGTCGGTTCCATCGATACGATGATGGTTGGCGGTTTGGGCCCGGTTGCGATTGCGGCGGTCGGCTTGACCAACCAGCCGAAATTTGTCCTCTTGGCATTGATTATGTCCCTCAATGTTGGCGTCACGACGGTAGTGGCAAGACGAAAGGGCCAGCAGAATCAGGAGGGCGCCCAGAAATGTCTGCGCGTTGCCCTGATGATTTCCTTTGGACTTGCGCTGATTCTTTCCACGCTGGGCTATCTGTTTGCGGAGCCGATTATGCAGTTTTCCGGCGCCCAGCCCGATGTCATGGAGGACTCGGTGGCATATTTCCGCATCATCATGATGGGCTTTGTGCCGATGTGCATCGGCTTGACCATCAACGCGGCGCAAAGAGGTGTGGGCAATACCCGCATTTCGATGACGACCAATATGACTTCTAACATTATCAATCTGATTTTTAACTATCTGCTGATTCACGGCAAGATGGGCTTTCCAAGGTTGGAGGTTCGAGGTGCGGCATTGGCAACGATTCTGGGCAGTACGGTAGCCTGTCTGCTCTCGATTCGCTCGGTGCTGAAAGCGGACACCTATCTGAAGCTGTCAATCAAAGACCGCTGGGGAATGGACCGCGAAACGCTGGACAGCATCTGGAAGATTAGCTCCAGTGCGGTCGTCGAGCAGATGTTCATGCGGTTTGGATTCTTTACTTATGTGAAGGTTGTTGCAAATCTTGGTACCGTTGCTTTTGCAACCCACCAGATTTGTATGAATATCATCAACCTGTCCTTTGCTTTTGGTGATGGCTTTAGTATTGCGATTGCTTCGCTGGTGGGACAATCCTTGGGTGCGAAGCGTCCGGATATGGCGAACCTCTATGTGAAGGTCAACAAGGTGCTGCTCTATCTGATTTCCGGTACGCTCTCGGTAATTTTCATCGTGTTCCGCTATCAAATTGTAGGTCTGTTCACCGAGGAGGCTGCCATCATCGCCGAAGCCGGCAACCTGATGCTCATTATCGCTGCCACCACCGTCATCCAGACGTCGGGTCTGTCCTCGACAGGCTGTCTGCGCGGAGCCGGTGATGCCAAATATATTGCAAGAACAGCCTTTATCAGCATCGCGATTGTTCGTCCGCTGTCCGCATGGATTCTTTGCTATCCGGTTGGACTTGGACTGGTGGGTGCGTGGATGTCCTTCTTTATTGACCAGAGCCTGCGCTGCATCCTCAACGGAAGCCGTTTCCGCAAAGGAAAGTGGGCAGAGATTGTGGTATAGCAATCGACACTGTTTCAGCCAAAACTTTATCGGAGCTTCCGATAAGTTGATATATTATTTTGGGAGGTTATAGTCATGGATGTTTTTAAAGTAGCAAATTACAAGGAATATCTCTTTGACACAGCAAAGACCATTTTCGGAATCGATAGCCCGAGCGGCTATTATCACGCGGTCATCAAGGAAGTAGAATCCATCGCCACCGGCATGGGCTACAAATTTGAGCAGATCGAAAAGGGATGCGGAATCATCACCATCGAGGGTGAGGACAACAGCAGAACCGTTATGCTGTCTGCTCATGTAGATACCCTTGGTCTGATGGTTCGCTCCATCACTGCTTCCGGCGATTTGAAATTCACCAAGGTTGGTGGCCCAATCATGCCGACCTTGGATGGCGAGTACTGCCGCATCCACACCAGAGATGGCAGAGTTTACACCGGTACCATCATCTGCGAAAGCGCAGCAGTTCATGTTCATCCGGATGCTTCCACCAAAGCAAGAGATGAGGATACCATGATTATCCGCATCGATGAGCAGGTTCACAGCAAGGAAGATGTTCTCAAACTGGGTATCCAGGTTGGAGACTACATCTGCTACGACCCGAAAACTGTCGTAACAGAGAGCGGATTCCTCAAATCCAGATTCATCGATGATAAAGGCAGTGTAGCTTGTCTGCTGACCGCTCTGAAAATCATGCACGATCAGGGTCTGAAACCACAGTACAAAACCAAATTCTTCATCTCTGTATTTGAAGAGGTTGGCCATGGCGCATCTTACATTCCGGAGGATGTTTCCGAGGTTCTGGCTGTTGACATGGGCTGCATCGGTCTGGACCTGACCTGCACCGAATACGATGTTTCCATCTGTGCAAAAGATTCTGGCGGTCCATACGACTACGATATGACCAGCCGCCTGATTGAGCTGGCAAAAGAAAACGAGCTGACTTAAGGGAGTAGTGTCGCGTAAGAAGCAGCTCATACCTGAGCTTATAAATGTGATTAATGAGAGATAATGCAGCAC
>URFD01000045.1 GCA_900547015.1 uncultured Oscillospiraceae bacterium
AACCCCCGACCGGGGTTCGACAACTGGCGCAGCCAGTTGGACAGACCGCGCACGCAGTAAGCGGGCTGCCCCTCAGGTCGCAGCAAAGGTAGGCCAGATGCCGGAACAGGCACAGGCTATCATCAATGCGAAGTACGGCTTCGATAAGCCGGTCACAGAGCGTTACTTTATGTATATGAAGAACCTGCTGACCACCGGTGATTTCGGTGAGTCCATTATCTACAACGGCAAAACTGCCAACGATGTTATCAAAGAAAATACACTGATTTCCGCTAAGATCGGTCTGATGGCTCTGATCCTTCAGGTTACCATCGGTATCTGTCTGGGTATGATTTCCGCACTGAACCGAGGGCGCCCAGTGGACAACATCATTCGATTTATGGTTGTTCTGGCCATCTGTGTACCAAGCTTCGTTTTCGCGGCGTTGCTACAGTACTTCTTGGCGTTCAAGTGGAAGCTGGTACCGGTCTTCGGTTGGGGCCAGCTCAAACACTACGTCCTGCCGGTTACTTCGTTCGCACTCGGCGGTATCGCCTCCTACACGAAGTACACCAGAAACAGCACCCTCTCTGTTATCAGTGAGGACTATGTTGTAACTGCAAAGGCAAAGGGCTGCACCAAGGGCAGAATCGTGAGAAAGCACATTTTCCGCAATGCGATGATTCCAATCGTTACCATGATCGGCCCAGCCGTTGCAGGTATCTTCGGTGGTTCCTTCGTTATTGAAAAGATGTTCTCGATTCCGGGACTTGGATGCTACTATATGAAGTCGGTATCCGATAACGACTACACCATGATTATCGGATTGACCATTTTCTATGCAATGCTGTACGTTGCATCCCTGATCGTGGTCGACATTCTGTATGGTCTGGTAGACCCACGTATCCGTGTTGCCAACAAGAAATAGAGGTGAGATAAGATGGCTGAGAATCAGAATAATACAATGGTTCAGGAAGCTCCGCTGACAGACGACCTGTTCGAAAGAATCGGTACAGAGGGTTTATCGGGAGAAGATATCGGTAAACAGTCTCTGACATACTGGGCGGACGTTTGGAGAAGATTCCGCTCCAACAAAATGGCACTTTTAGGTTTGATCCTTCTGGTTTTGGTAATCTGCCTGCTTTTCGCAGGACCGATGATGTCGGGCAAGGATTATCAGTTTATTAATACCGCTGTCAAAAACCAGGGACCAAGCTCCGAATATTGGTTCGGTACCGATGATATGGGCCGTGACCTGTTTACCCGTGTTTGCGTAGGCGGCCGAGTTTCCATCTATATCGGTCTTGCTTGTACCTGCGTTATGTTCGTTGTCGGCTCTCTGGTCGGTGCTCTGGCCGGTTTGAAGGGCGGCTGGGTCGATGACCTGATCATGCGAATCTGCGAGCTGATTGGTAACCTTCCATACCTCATCATCGTTGTAATCCTCTCGATGGTAATGGGAAGAAGTATGTTCTCTCTGGTATTTGCAATGTCGTTGACCTCATGGGTCGGCACCACCCGTATGGTTCGTGGTCAGATTCTCCAGATCAAAGAGATGGACTACGTTCAGGCTGCAAAAGCACTGGGTGCTAACACCAAACGAATCATCCTCAAACACCTGCTTCCAAACACTCTGGGCATCATCATGGTTGACGTTACCATGTCTGTTCCGGGATTTATCTTCAGTGAGTCCTTCTTGAGCTACATCGGTTTGGGTATCAGACCACCGGAAACCAGCTGGGGCGCACTGGCAAGTGCAGGTCAGCAGCAGTTGATGTTCTATCCTTATCAGCTGTTCTTCCCATGTCTGCTGATCGTTATCACCATCTTGTCCTTCCATCTCATCGGCGATGGACTTTCGGACGCACTTGACCCGAAACTCAGACAGTAGGAGGAAGCAATCATGAGCGAAAAAATATTAGAGGTAAAAGATTTAAATGTTTCCTTCCATACCTACGCAGGCATTTCCCATGCAGTTCGTGGCGTTGATTTCCATCTGAACCGCGGTGAAACACTGGCAATCGTCGGCGAATCTGGTTGTGGAAAAACAGTAACATCCAAAGCAATCATGGGCTTGCTGCCAAAGCCGCAGACCCAGATTAAGATGGACGGAGAATCCGCCATCCTGTTCCATGGAGAAAACCTCCTGGACTACACCGAAAAGCAGATGACCGAGGTTCGCGGAAGCAAAATCTCGATGATTTTCCAGGACCCGATGACCTCCCTGAACCCGACCATGAAGATCGGTGACCAGATTATGGAGAGTATCATCATCCACCAGAAGATCAGCAAAGAGGAAGCCAGAGCACAGGCACTCAAGATGCTGGAGCTGGTTAAGATTCCAAACGCAGAGCAGAGAATGAAGCAGTATCCGTTCGAGTTCTCCGGCGGTATGAGACAGAGAGCAATGATTGCAGTTGCTCTGGCTTGTAAACCGGAAGTGCTGATTGCGGACGAACCGACCACCGCTCTGGACGTTACCATTCAGGCACAGATTATGGACCTGATTGGCGAGCTGCAGAAAGAGCTGAACATGGCTGTTATTCTGGTAACCCACGACTTGGGCGTTGTTGCCAGCGTTGCAGACCGGATTCAGGTTATGTACGCAGGCAAGATTATCGAGCGCGGAACCGTAGACGAAATCTTCTACCATCCGACTCATCCATATACCAGAGCGCTTTTGAGCTCGGTACCAAAGGTTAACACCAACAACAAGGAGACCCTGTATTCCCTGAAGGGTACTCCTCCGGATCTGATCAACCCACCAATCGGCTGCTCCTTTGCACCGCGTTGTGAGTACGGCATGAAGATCTGCCGTCAGAAATATCCGGAAATCACTCAGTTCACTGACTCTCAGCAGTGCTCCTGCTGGCTGCATCATCCAAAGGCAGACGTAAGCGGACTGCCGGTAGAGATTTTCAAAAGGGGGTAGGAAGACGTGGCTGAAAAGGAAGTACTGATTGAAGTAAAAGACCTGAAAAAATATTTCCAGGTTGGCAAACACGCAACCCTGAAAGCGGTTGACGGTGTAAATTTTAAAATCTACAAGGGCGAGACACTGGGTCTGGTTGGCGAGTCCGGCTGCGGTAAGACCACCTGCGGCAAGACCGTTATGGGTCTGTACGAAGCAACCGGCGGTCAGGTCATCTTTGATGGCGTTGACATCCACAGTCTGAACAAAAAGGAGAAAAAGGAATTTACCAAACGGGCACAGATCATCTTCCAGGACCCGTACTCCTCTCTGAACCCTCGTATGACCGTTGAGGATATCATCGGTGAAGGTATCGATATCCACGGCTTGTATAAAGGCGACGCACGCCGCGAGCGCATCCATCATCTGCTCGAGCTGGTTGGCTTGAACAAAGAGCACGCAATGCGTTTTCCGCATGAGTTCTCCGGTGGTCAGCGTCAGCGTATCGGTATTGCAAGAGCGCTTGCAATCGAACCGGAATTCATCGTTTGTGACGAGCCAATCTCCGCATTGGACGTTTCCATTCAGGCACAGGTTGTCAACCTTCTGATTAAGCTTCAGAAGGAGTTGGGTCTGACCTACCTGTTCATCGCCCACGACCTGTCGATGGTAAAGCATATCTCCGACCGTGTCGGCGTTATGTATCTGGGCAGCATGGTAGAATTTGCAGACAGTGACGAGCTGTATGCAAAACCGCTGCACCCATACACCAAAGCCCTGATGTCCGCAATTCCGATTCCGGACCCGAATGCAGAAAAAGAAAAGAAACGTATCCCGATTGAAGGCGAGATCCCGAGCCCAATCAATCCAAAGCCAGGATGCCGTTTCGCAGCCCGCTGCAAATATGCAACCGACGAGTGCAGAAAGACCACTCCAGAGCTGGTTGAAGTTTTGCCGGGTCACTTTACCGCTTGCCACAAGGTAAAGGAAATCAATGAATTAGGTCTGTAGAGTACATACAGCTAATGATAAACGTTAAGGAGGAAGTAATAATGAAAAAATCCAAATGGCTTGCCCTTCTGATGGCTGCGACCATGGTTATGGGCGTCATGACCGGTTGCGGTGGCGGTGACACCAATGCACCAGCTACCGGCGATGCAGGTACAACTGCAACCACCGAGAAGAAAGACGAGAAGAAAGATGACAAAAAAGACAGCAAGGGTGGCGAGCAGGTAATCAACCTGAGCTCCGGCAGCATCGTTGTTGGTCTGAACCCAATCCAGAATACCACCAGCCCTGACAACTCGGCTCATAACAAAATCTGTGACACTCTGGTAAGAAACAATGCTGTTGAAGGCAATACCACTGAAATCGTTCCTGGCGCAGCAGAGAGCTGGGATGTTAGCGAAGATGGTCTGACCTACACCTTCCATATGCGCGAAAACGCAAAATGGAGCGACGGTGTTCCGCTTACTGCTAACGACTTTGAATACACCTTCAAACTGATGGCTGACCCGAACTCCGGTTCCACCAGCGGCTGGCTGTTCGACGGCATCATCGAAAACTTCGGTGAGGCTCTGTACAGCAAAGGCAAAACTCCAGACGAAATCGCTGTTAAAGCTCTCGACGACAAAACTCTGGAAGTAAAACTGGTTCACCCAGCATCCTACTTCCTGGAGCTGCTGCATGCTGTATATCCAGTAAGACAGGACAAATATGAAGAGTGGGGCGACGCTTACGGCTCTTCCGCAGACAAGATCATCTGCAGCGGTCCTTTCATGGTTGAAAGCTGGAACCAGAACACTGAAATGATCCTTGTTAAAAACCCAAATTACTGGAACGCTGAAAACGTAAAACTGGATAAGATCCACACCAGAATCATCCAGGAAAACGCTACCGCAGTTCAGGCATTCCTGAGCGGCGAAATCGACATCACCAGCACTACTGATGCGAACTGGCAGAATATGATCGAAGAGTCCGGTCTTGCTATCACTGAAGTTGTTCCGGACAACGCACCAGAGTTCCTGATGTGCAACCTGCAGAACGAATACCTCTCCAACACCAAGATCCGTCAGGCTCTGTCCATCGCATTCGACCGCGAGCAGTACATCCAGGACCTGTGGAACGGCAACGGCACCCCACTGTACTCCGTAATGCCTGACACCATGATGGTTGGCGATACTCCATACCATGAACTGGTTAACGACAGAAACCACTTTGTTAAGACCATGCAGGAAGAAAATCCAGATCCAAAAGCTCTGCTCATCGAAGGTCTGAAAGAGCTGGGCAAATCCGAAGATCCTTCTCAGGTTACAATCCGTTACGCGAGCCGTGGTACAAATGAACTTTCTAAGAAGCTGGCTGAGTGGTTCAAACAGACTTGGGAAACCACACTGGGCATCAATGTTCAGATCGATATGATGGAATGGAACATCATGTGGGATAAGATCGACGCTGGTGACTATGACCTCGCTTGCGGCGGTTGGGGCCCATACTACAACGAGCCAAGTGCAATCCTGACCCTGTTCGACCCAATCAACGGTTACTTCAACGCTAAGAAGATGGGCTGGACCAACGAGAACGCTGACAAATTCAAAGCAATCT
The DNA here is from genome assembly GCA_900547015.1 of uncultured Oscillospiraceae bacterium. GTDB lineage: Bacteria > Bacillota > Clostridia > Oscillospirales > Ruminococcaceae > Negativibacillus. Next base: position 5,495 of record URFD01000045.1, read on the forward strand.
GCGATCAGGCAACCAACACTGTTGATGTAAAAGAAAAAGCTGAACTCTATCTCCAGGCTGAAGAGCTGCTCGTTAAAGATGCAATCATCATGCCAGAATACCTGAGCAACAGCCCAACATACGTTGCAAAATATGTTAAGAACTACCCAATCTGCACAAACGGCAGCATTGACTGGTCTCAGGTCTATATTGAGAAATAAGACTTGATCAAACAGGCACCCTGCAAAGGGTGCCTGTTTTGAAATAAAAATTAATTTGCCAGGAGGGAGTAAAAAAATGTATCTGATTAAAAATGGAACCGTACATATCGGCAACGGTGAGGTCATCGAAAATTGTGATGTCCTGACCGAAGGCAAGCTCATCCGCAAGGTTGGATGCCATCTCCCAGAGGAGGGAGCAGAGGTCATCGACGCTACCGGATGCCACGTATTCCCGGGATTTATCGACCCGGTATCCAGCATCGGCGCGATGGGTATCCCAAGCCGTTACCCGGACAACAATGAAAGAACCGACCCGGTTGTACCGGAAATGAACCTGCGCTACAGCATCGACCCGGACGAGGTCAATGCACAGGAATTTTATAAGAGCGGTATCACAACCGTAGGTCTTTCCGCAGCCAGCAACAACCTGATGGGCGGACAGATTGCTGTCTGCAAAACTGCTCCACAGAGAATGGGTGAGCGTCTGGTAAAGGAACACGCAGGACTGAAATGCAGCGTGACCAGCAGTGTTAAGAGCACCTTCGGCTCCAAAGACCAGCTGCCAATGACCCGCATGGGTGCGTTCCAGCTCTTCAAAGAAACTCTGCGCGCAGCTCGTGCAGAAGAAGCAGAGAAGCGCACAACAAAGCAGAAGGCAATCATCGAAGTATTTGATGAGCTGAAGATGCCGGTATTCTGCGCTGCACAGAGCAAGGGCGAAATCGACGGCCTGCTGCACATGATGAAGGATGAAAAGGTTCAGATGTACATCGTGGATGCATTTGACTTTGCAGGCTCGGTAGAGGAGCTGAAAAAACAGAATGTCGGTCTGGTAATCGGCAACGTCAACAACTGCTCCCAGATTGCAAGATACGGGATGGACCTGTCCAAGGTCGTTGACCTGGTAGAAAACGGCAACCTCATTGCCTTCACCAACACCAACGGCGGATATTCGGAAGGCCGCGAGGTATTCCTCTGGACCGCAATCGAACTGTATCGTGCAGGCGTTGCAGCTGAGGATATCGTCAAGATGATGTGTCTGCACCCGGCTCAGATGCTCGGCATCGAGGACCGCGTCGGCACTCTGGAAGAAGGCAAGGAAGCGGATCTCTCTGTCTTTACAGGTCATCCGGTCACCACTTATGCAGCTAGTGTAGCACACAGCATGGTTAATGGGGAGGTTCTGTTCTAATGAAAAAGACCCTGATTCACGGCGGAATCCTGTGCACAATGGCAGGAGAAAATGATATCTTCACCGGTGACGTGCTGGTGGAGGACGGCAAGATTTCTCAGGTTGCTCCGGCAATCACAGCAGAAGATGCAGAAGTTATCGATGCTACCGGCTATTATGTAATGCCAGGTCTGATCGACGCACACACCCATATCGGCCTGTTTGACTTTAACAGCGACAAGAGCGTGGATGATGCCAACGAGATGACCGACCCGGTTTCTGCGGCAATGGATGCACGCTACAGCTTTAACATCAAAGCACGCGAGCTGAAGGTTGCGTATGAGCACGGCATCACCACCATGCTCTTCACACCGGGCAGCGGCGACGTATTCTGCGGACAGCCATTTGTTGCAAAAACCTACGGCGACAATATCTTTGATATGACCGTCAAGGCTCCGGCAGCGGTTAAAATCGCGCTGGGCGGCAACCCGAAAAATACCTTTGGTGACCTCAACCGCCTGCCAATGACCCGTATGGGCGTTGCACACGTGCTGTGGGAGACCTTCCGCAAGGCAAAAGAATATCTAGATAAGAAGGAAAAGGGCGAGAAGCAGGATTATGATGCAAATATGGAAGCAATCATCCCTGCACTGCGCGGCGAGATTCCTTGTAAAATCCACTGCACCCAGTACGATATGCTGACCGCCATCGAGGTCGCGAAGGCATACGGCGTTCGCTTCTCTCTGGAGCACGCATGGGGCGCTTCCGACTATCTGGAAGAAATCGTAGAGAGCGGCTGTGACATCTGCTATGGCCCAATTGCGACCTACCGGGCTCCCGGCGAGCGCAGAAGAGTGGATGTCGAGGCAGTCAAGATGCTGGATGACCGCGGCGTCAATGTTGCAATCATCACCGACTCCCCAATCCTGAGCGAGGAATCTCTGTATCACCACATGGGTGAAGCAGTCAGAGAGGGTCTGGCACAGGAGAGAGTTATCCGCATGGTTACCATCAATCCGGCAACTCAGCTGGGTCTTGAGGACCGTCTGGGCAGCCTGGAAGCGGGCAAGGATGCAGACATCATCCTGGTAAAAGGCAAACTGGGTCTGGATACCGATGCAAGAGTTCATCTGACCATGATTAACGGCCAGGTCGTTTACCAGCGCTAGGAAGAAAAATAGAGCAGCAGACAATGAAAAACTGCCCCCTGCGTTTTTGAGATAGGGGGCAGCCAGTTGCCTGCTGCTCTTTCTTTTATCGGCAGAAATTTTGAAAAAAAGTGCGATTTTTGATGCTATCAGTTTACAGGGGTGAAGGGGAAAACAAATAAGAAAAACCCAAATATTTATAAGATATAGATAAAATTATTCTGCAAAGGCGGATAATGATTGACAGATTCACCAAAATATAATAAGATTGAGTCAACCTCAGAAATCAAACGCTGATATGCGAGATTAGGAGTGTAGACAAAAATGAACAACAACAAGCTGAGCACCTCTCACATCATTTACGCATCCTTTATGCTGTTTTCGATTTTCTTCGGAGCCGGAAATATGATTTTCCCGCCGAGCCTTGGACAGCAGGCAGGAACACAAGCTCCGTTGGCTTTGCTGGGCTTCAGCATCACCGACGCCGGATTGGCCGCTTTGGGCATCATAGCGGTAGTGGTAGCGGGAAACAACATGGATGATTTGGTGAGCCGTGCCGGAAAGAAGTTTGGTGTTTTTCTCACCATGGCAATCTATCTGCTGATTGGTCCTTTGTTCGCAATCCCAAGAACAGGCGCTGTCTCGTTCGAGGTCGGCATTGTGCCGTTCCTGCCGGATGGTAGCTCTCGAGTTGTGCCGATGATGCTGTATACGGCTGTCTTTTTTGCGCTGACCTACTTCTTCTCCCTGAAGCCCACCAAGATTATCGACGTCGTGGGAAAGGTCATGAGCCCGATTCTGCTGCTTTCCATCCTGCTGATTTTTGTAACAGCGATGCTCAACCCGCTGGGTGAGGTCATTGAACCGACGGTAGAATATGCAAACGGCCCGTTTGTCGAGGGTCTGCTTCAGGGCTATCTGGCGCTGGACGGCTTTGGTGCGCCAGTCTTTGCAATTATCATTGTCGATATCTTTAAAGAAAAGGGCGTTACCGACCGCAAGAGCATAGTCCGCTATACCTGTATGGTGGGTCTAATTGCGGCAACGCTGCTGTGTCTGGTTTATGGAGAGCTGTGTCTGCTTGGAGCACAGACCTCTGCGATGGAGCCATTTGCCAACGGCGGTGTTCTGCTCAGCTATGCAGTTCACACCATGTTTGGAAAATGGGGAAATGTCATTCTGGGTGTTGCCATGGTCATGGCTTGTCTGACCACCTCCATCGGTCTGACCACCTCCTTCGGAGACTATTTCTCCAAGCGTTACCCGAACCTGAAATACCGCAATATCATCGGAGCAGTCTGCGTCTTTACCTGGATTGTTTCCAACATCGGTCTGGATATGCTGATGCATCTGGTTCTGCCGATTCTGGTGGTGCTGTATCCGCTGCTGACCGTGCTGGTGCTGCTGTCCTTCTTTGACCGATTCTGGCATGGACGCACCGAGGTCTATCTGCTGAGCATGGTCTTTGCTCTGCTGTTCTCCATCTTCGATGGCTTTAAAACAGCAGGAATCGCACTGGGCGGCTTGACCGAACAGGTGATGAGACTGCCATTGGCATCGGTTGGAGTCGGCTGGCTGATTCCGGCAGCGATTGGTTTTATCTTGGCACTGACCCCGATAGGGAAAAAATTTGGCGAGTATCTGCGCCGCAAGCCGGCATAAGCCTGCGCTTGGGGCAGGGAGGTACCCGCGCTGAGGAAAGGAAAACAGAGGATTCTCATGAGCAATCATACAAAAAAAATAGATCAGGAACAGATGAAGCACTTTAACCGCCAGCTGGTGTTCTATGAGATTCATCTTCGGGGCAGTGTTTCCCGAAGCCAGCTTGCCCAGCTGACCGGGTTGACGCTGATGTCGGTCAGCCGCATCGTCGATGACCTGATTCAAATCGGTCTGGTGGCGGAGAGCGACGATCCGTTTCAGGAGATGCTGGACCGCGAGGCATCCCACTCGGTGGGACGCAGACCCAAGCTGCTGCACGTGGTAGCGGATCGGATGCTCAGTCTTGGGGTCGAAATTGACCGAGACCACATTCAGGCAGGCGTGATGGATGTCAACGGCGAGATTTTTGCGCGCGTGGAGCGTCGGGAAAATCTGTCCAACTGTCCGCCCGAGCTGCTGGTTCAGTGGTGCGCCCAGCTGATTGACGAGCTGCATGCACTGACCGAGAAAAAATTGGAAAAAAGTCTCCCGCCCTTCCAGAGCTTGGGCGTTGTCTGTCCGGGCATCGTGGACAGCAAGCGGGGCCTGATTCACTTTTCCACCCAGCTACAGTGGAAAGAGGTGAATCTGGTTGACCTGCTGCGGCAGGCAACCGGAATCCAGCAGATTCGTCTGGACAATGAGGTGAAATCCCGAGGACAGGCGGAAGCAATTTTGGGAGCGGGTCGTAGCATGAAGCGGGTGGCGCTCCTGAATATCGGCTCGGGAGTCGGCTCCTGTCTGGTGATTCGCCGGAAGGTCTACCGCGGCAAGGGAAATATGGCAGGAGAAATCGGACATATCTGCATCGACCCAAACGGCCGCTTGTGCGAGTGCGGGCAGAGAGGCTGTCTGCAAACCTGCCTGTCCGACTTGGCATTGTTGCAGGAGGCACAGTGGGTTCGCGGTAGCTGCACGCTGGATGAGCTGTTTCTGGCATATGAGCAGCAGGAGGGCTGGGCGGTTCAAATCGTCAACCACGCGGTCAACTATGCCGTCATGGCGCTGGGCATCCTCCGCAACCTGTATGCGCCGAACATCGTAGTACTCTGCGGAAGCTTGGTCGAGATGTACCCGTCTTTTCAACAGGCCATCATTCGGGAATATCAGAAGCAGAACAACCGTTACGGCATCTACATGGATTTGGCGATTTCGGGCTTTGGACGGGACGGCAACCTGGCAGGCGCTGGAACGCTGGCTTTGGGACTCAATCTGGAGCAAAATCTGTAAAGCCCGAATCTGCGAAAACAGGACATAGATAAAAGGAGCGCACCTCGGTGTGCGTCAAGAAAGGACAGGAGGGATTGCGCATGATTGCGTTTGAAAAGACCGGAACGGTCAATACAGAAGAAACCTTGAAAATCGCGCTGGCGGCAGCAGCCGAGCGGAAGCTGGACATCGTGGTTGCTTCCAGCGAGGGAAACACAGCCAAGCGGCTGGTTGCTCTGGCAAAGGAGCAGAAACTGGAACAGCACATCGTGGTGGTGCGCTGTGCATACGGTTCCAAGGAGTCCGGCACAAACCGCATGAGCGAGGAAATTGTGCGGGAGTTGGAGCAGCAGGGAGCCACCGTTGTGACCGCAGCCCATGCCCTGAGCGGTGCGGAGCGCGGCATCACCAAGGCATTTGGCAGCGTTCATCCGGTGGAGCTGATGGCATACACCCTGCGGATGTTCGGACAGGGCATGAAGGTTTGCGTCGAGATTGCACTGATGGCGCTGGATTGCGGCAGCATCTCCTACGGCAGACCGGTCGTGTGTATCGGAGGTTCCGGACGCGGCGCAGACACTGTTTGCATCATGACACCGTCCTACAGCTCGTCGTTGCTGGAAACCAAAATCCATGAAATTCTTTGTAAACCGGCACTTTACCCGGAAGAAAATCCTGCGAAGTAAGAACAACAACCCCCCTGCCTTTCGACAGAAAGGCAG
>URFD01000046.1 GCA_900547015.1 uncultured Oscillospiraceae bacterium
CCACCTGCAGATATTCTGCCAAAGAACGCGTGGAGGGAAGCCTCTCTCCTGCCAGAAGCTTCCCTTCCCTGATTTCCTGTCGTATATGCTCATATATCTGCTGGTACAGACATTTGTCACTGTCTGTACGCAGCCGGATCGTCATATCATACATAATGTTGTCCTACTTTTTCTGACTCTTCAGTTCCTCCAGGATCTGGTCTTTCAACTCTCTTGCCTTGTCCTTGGTACGGGCATTGGCCGATGGAGATGTGAGGATTGAAGCCACCATACGGCTTGCCACATCGTATTTCTGAAATCTGGTGGCCAATACTCCGATCAGGAACTCCACCGTAATTTCATCCATACCGCACATGGGAAATCCTTCGGTCTGAAGTGCTTCCGTGAAGCCGGTATAAGCATTCTTCAGATAGGTCTCTTCCATGTTTTTCACTTCCCGGAGACGGGCCATGTCCGTATCTCCGGATTCTTCCAGATATTCCTGATATCCTCTCATGAGCCATCCGCTCTTTAAGCAGATATAAGCCTTCTCGCTGGCATGGGCACGTTTTACCACCGCATTTGCGAGGCACAGCTTATAGCGTTCGATCGCCTCTTCATAGGTATAGATATCGTCATCATAGGTGTGCAGCTGTACTTTGCTGCTGATATTCTCTTTGATCAGTTTGGCATATACCTTGGTAATGTTGTTGAAATATCTGTTCAACGCCGCATATCCGCAATGGGGACACAGGATCACATCATATTTTACCGCATCGATTCCTTCGTATTTTGCACGAAGATCCTGATCCGTGCCTAAAAGTCTCGCCTTGCCGGTCTTCATGATCTTGGCGGGAAAATCTTCTCCGCATACCGGGCAGGTAAAATTCTTGTCGTAGATCAGGTCCTTTTCTTCTATCTTAGGTGCCTCGGCCGCTGCCTGTTCTTCCTTTTTCTCCTGCGGTGCCGGGGTCGGCTCGTGATGGCTCTTCTTTGCCTTCATCCGTTGCAGGGACGGAATCAGCTTGGAAAATCCTGCATACAGCAGTGGGTTGTAGACCTTGTCAAACTCTCCGATAAACTCGGTCGCACCCTCGCGGCGGCAGAAGCCCTCCTTGAATTTGTACAGACCGTTGCTCTTATCCAGAATGAACACTCCACCAAAGTCATAGATTTCCGAGCCGTTCTCAATGCCCCAGCGAATCATCTCCGCCTGCATGGCGTAGTTCGGCATCAGGTTGCGCTTGTTGTTGGAGCTTGCCCCGTAGATATACCAGGTTTTGTTTCCGTAGTGGATACAGATGGCGCCGGACAGCGCTTCCCCCTCGTGCTCTGCGATATACACTCTGAGCAGGTCGCTGCCATCGTAGGCCTGCAACATCCGCTTAAAGTAGTCGTATGGGCGGTGTCCGATTTTATCGCGGACGGCGGTGATTTCGTACAGCTCATAGAATTTTTTCAAATCCTCCTCGCTGCGGGACCAATGCACCGTCACACCCTTGCGGGCAGACAGACGAATGTTGTAGCGAGTCTTTTCGCTGAAGTGCGGCATCAGCTCGTCGAAGGACGTCTCATCCAGCTTGAGAATCATGTTGTAGCGCGGCTGGATGAGGTCAAACTTGTCGTAGCCGTCGTTGCGAACCCGAAAGCCCAGCTTGCGGTACTCCTCCTCCAACTGCGGCAGACGCGGCAGCTCCGGGTCAAAGCGCAGCAGAAATGCATGGTATTTTTTTACCAGCGGCTTTGCCTCTGCAATCAGGCGCTGAACCAGCTCCTTGTCATAGATATCGCAGATGGGCGCACGCGGCGCATACATCAGGGAAAATCCACCCGGCATCCTGCGGATGATGATCGACATCGCCGCAACGATTTTCCCGTTTTCCTCCAGATAGACCTGTTCTCCGGTCCATCCCTCCTTGACCTTTTCCCATGCAAGGTCCTGTGTCGCATTGGCATAGGGAGAGGTGCGGACAAAATTTTGATATTCCTCGACCTTTCTCAGGTCGCTGTGGTTTAAAACCGGCATTCTCTATTTCACCCCTGTTCTATCGTACCGAAAGCAATCGTCTGGCGATTGCAAGGTCGGATTCATAGTATACATATTCTCCCCGTACCTTCTGATATACCTCTTCCCCCTTGGCTGCCAGCACGATGACATCGCCCGGCTCGGCGGTGCGGATGGCCTTTTCCACTGCCTGTGCGCGGTCCTCGATGATTTCATACGGGGTGTGGTACGGCTCCAAGAAGGAGGCGATTTCCTCGCAGATGGTGCGGACATCCTCAAACTGCGGGTCCTCGGCGGTCAGGTAAACATAGTCTGCATTCTGTCCCGAAAGGGTTCCAATATCCCTGCGGCGCAGGTAAGCCTTGCCGCCCGGACAGCCGACCACCACCACAATCCTGCGGCCGGGATAGTCCGCCTTGAGCGATTCGTACAGCTTTTTAAAGCTCAGGTAGTTGTGGGCATAATCGACCAGAACGGTGAGTCCGTCCCGCTCCATCAGATTCATTCTGCCCTGCACCTCGTTGCGGAGCAGGCCCTCGCGAATCGATTCGTCATCGATGCCCAGCGACTTTGCCGAGAGGATGGCTGCCATTGCATTTTCGACATTGAATCTGCCCGCCATCCGAATCTGCCAGCATTCCTCCTGCATCCCGTGGGAGGTCACAAAGGTAAAGCCGACCTCCTCCTTGCGGATTTCACGCAGAACCCAGCAGTCCTCGTCCGAAACATCGGCAGACGCCTCGCCGCCGAAGGTCATGACCCGTTTGGCATGGGCGCGCGCACGCTCCAGCACCCGCTGGGCATGGTCCATGTCGCGGTTGATGACCGCAGTTTTGCAGTGCTCCATCAGCTGGAGCTTGCAGGAAAAATAGTCCTCGAAGTCGGTGTGCTCCAGCGGGCCGATGTGGTCCTCCCCGATATTCAGGAACATTCCGACATCAAACTCCACCCCGTAGACACGGTTGAGCTTGTACGCCTGAGAGGAAACCTCCATCGTCAAAAAGGAGATGCCGCTGTCTCGGGTCTGGGCAAAGTACCGCTGCAAATCCGGAGACTCCGGTGTGGTCAGATGCGCCTCGTGATGCTCCACGCCGGTGTCCACCTCCACCGTGGACAGCACCGCGCTCTTGGGCGCACCACACAGCTCGGGATGTTTGCGGCAGAAGGTATCCAGAATATTTTTCATAAAATAGGTCGTGGTGGTCTTTCCTTTGGTTCCGGTCAGACCAATCAGCCGGAAGGATTCATACGCCTTGTGGTAGAAGGCAATCGACACCAAGCTCATCGCACGGCGAATATCGCTGACCAGCACGCAGGGCAGAGCCGTTTCGTACTGCTGCTCGGAGAGATAGGCTCCTGCACCCTTTGCGGCAGCATCCAGCAGATACTCCTCCTTGAAGCTGAGCCCCTTGCAGATGAAGAAGGTGTTGGGCTGCACATCCGCCGAGCTATATGACAGGTGGGTGAAGGTCTGCTCCATGCACTCGTCCGGGCCAAAATATCCCTTGAGGGTTCCGTCGGCACGCAGCAGCTCCACGACCTGCTTGATCGTAATGGAATCATTCATACTTTCGATATCCTTTCCTGTAAAGAATCATTGACACTTCTTTTTATTATAGTCAATTCCCGACCGCAAAACAAGCCCTGCCTACTCGATGGACTTGAGCGACTCTGCCATGTTAATGTGTTCGAGCTTGCGGAACATCACCAGATTGACAATGCACGCAAAGCCGAAGGTCAGCAGGATGCTGTACAGATAGCTTGCCGGGTGGATGATATGGGCAAAGGCGACCATGTCCACCTTAATCTGCTCCATCACGAACCAGTGCAGCAGCTTGCCCAGTACAAGACCCGTCGCTCCGCCGATTGCAGTCAGGAACATATTCTCACGAAAGACATAGGCTGCCGTTTCCAGCGGGTAGAAGCCCAGTACCTTGATGGTCGCAATCTCTCGGATTCGCTCGGTGATGTTGATGTTGGTCAGGTTGTACAGGACGATGAAGGCCAGCGACCCTGCACAGATGATCACCAGCAGAACGATGTAGTCCAAGCTGGACATCATGTTGTTGAATTTTTCGATTGTGTCCGCATTGACCGTCACACTGCTCATCGCATCGAAGTTCATCAGCCGTGCCAACAGCTGATGCTCGTCTGCCACTCCATCGGTATCCAGATACAGGCTGCGGTAATCCACCGCCTCGCCGGTCTGGTTCTCCCAGCTTGCCGCCGAGAGGTAGAGGTAGTTATAGACAAAGTTTTCGTTGAGCGCCACGATACGCAGCTTCAGCTCGTGTCCGTCCTCGTCGGTCAGGGTGATGCGCTGACCCTGCTCGATGCCGTTTCTGCGGGCAAATTCCGCATTGAGGATAGCCTGACCCTCCTGCGGATATTCCAGCGGTTGGCCGCTTTCGGTGTGCAAATCCCAGTAATCGCCAAATTTGCTGGTATCCTCCGGAATCACCAGTGTCACCGCCTTGGATTTTCCGCTTTCCAGCTGAATATCCATCGAGCGCTCCGAGGCACGCAGGTATCCGGAGACCTCCTTCTTCAGGTAATCCCGAACCTCCTCCCACTCGCTCTGGGTGTAGTCCTCCTTCATCTGTGCGCTCATGCCGTAGGTCTGCACGCCGCCAAACTGCTGGGTGGCAATATCCGCCACCGAGTTCTTGATACCGAAGCCGGTCACCAGAAGTGCGGTGCAGCCGCTGATGCCGACAACCATCATGAAGAAGCGCTTCTTATAGCGCAGCACGTTACGAACCGACACCTTGACCAGAAAGGACATCCGATTCCACAAAAACGGCAGATATTCCAGCAGGATGCGCTTGCCTGCCTGCGGCGCCTTGGGACGAATCAGCTGTGCCGGCACGCTTGCCAGCTCATATCGGCAGCTGAGCCATGTCGTACCCATCGAGCAGAGCATCGATGCCACCAGAGAGATGACAGCGAGCTTGAGGTCAAAGACATAGTAGATGCCACCCATCGTGTACATCATGCCGTATGCCACCCAGATGACCGCCGGGAAGATAATCGAGCCGCCGAAGAAGCCAAGCAGGCATCCCAGCCCTGCCGCACTTCCCGAATAGAACAGGTACTTGCCCATGATGGTCGATTCGCCGTAGCCCAGCGCCTTGAGTACGCCGATTTGGGTGCGCTGTTCCTCCACCATTCGATTCATGGTGGTCACGCAGACCAGTGCCGCTACCAAGAAAAAGAAGACCGGAAAGACATTGGCAACGCCGTTGACAATGGAGGAGTCGCTGTCAAAGCTGGCATAGCCGATGTTGGTGTTGCGGTCCAGCACATAGACATCCGGCTCCTTGAGCTTGTCCAGCTCCTCCTGTGCCTCGTCCAGCTTGTCCTGCGCCTGTGCGGTGCTGTCCTGTAGCTCCTGCACCCCCTGACGGTATTCGAGCAACCCGTCGTCATATTCCCGTCGGCCCGCCTCCAGCTGCATTCGGGTCTGACTGAGCGTTTCCTCCTGCTGCTGAAGCTGGGTCTGCTGTCGTTCGATTTCTGCAAGCCCGGCCTCGATTTGGCTAAGCCCTGCTTCCAGCTGGCTTAAACTTGCCCGAAGCTGCGGCTCCTGCGCCTGTGCCTGTGCGTAATAGGCAGTCCCTGCGGTCTGGGCTTTGGCGGCTGCCACCTGGTCCAAGCCTGCCAGCACCTGCTGCTTTTGTGCAATCAGGGTGCTCTGCTGCTCCAACAGCTCCTGACGCTTTGCCGCCAGCTGGCTTTTGCCGTCGGCAAGCTGGCTTTCGCCGCTGTACACCTGCGCCCAGCCGCTGTCGATTTCCCCGACCGACTGTTCCAGCTGACGGCTGGCATCGTCCAGCTCGCGCTGTGCCTGTCGGGTCTGCTCGCTGAGCGTTTCCTTTGCATTGTCCAGCTCCCGTTCGCCGTCGGATTTCAGCCGGTGATAGCGCTCCAAGGCCTTCTCCTTGGCGAACTCCTTCACCCACGTCTCGATTGTATCGACGGCATCGTTATATTCATCGGTATAAATTCCCGCCCCGAAGGTATTCAGGCGCAGGAAGATTTCCGTATCATAATCGCAGTCAAAGGTCTCTCTTGGCACCAGCACAAAGCCGCGGATGGTGCCGTTTCCCAGCGAGGTGGTTCCACGCTCGTAGTTTGCGTAGTAAGGGGAATTCACCGTCCCCACCACGCGCAGGCTCTTCTGTGCGAACATCTCCTCGGTGTCCTCATCGTTGTTGTCCGAAAAGGTCAGGGTGGTTCCCACCGCATTTTTGCCGAAGGTCAGCGCATCCACCACACACTCCGACGCAGACTGCGGCAGTCTGCCGGAGACGACCACCGGCTGGTTTTGCTTGTCCAGCAGGGTATGCACCTTGAGAACCATCTCTCTGCCGCTGTCGTCCAAAAACAGCGCATCGGTCGAGAGCGCACCCTGCGCGTCCAGCACCTTTTCCCTGCGGGAAAGCTGCTTTGCCGTGTCGGTATCAAAGCCGACGGTGGACAGCAACCGCAGGTCATACAGCTGGGTCTCATCAAAATAATGCTGGGCACTTTTCACCATCGCGCTTTTGGTGACCTTCAGCCCCGAAAACAGCCCGACGCCCAGCGCAACGATTGCCATGATGGCAAAGTACCGCCCCAAGCTGTGCCGAATCTCCCTCAGCGTTGTCTTGCTCATGGAAGATTTCATCCCATCACTCCTCCCTTTCCGCGCACTGCTCTACCATTCAATCTGCTCCACCGGAACGATATGGCTGTTGAGCTCCTCGCTGACAACGGTGCCGTTCTTCACGGTGATGATGCGGTCTGCCATTGCGGTGATTGCCTGGTTGTGGGTGATGACGATGACCGTCACGCCGCTGTTGCGGCAGGTGTCCTGCAACAGCTTGAGCACCGCCTTGCCGGTGTTGTAGTCCAGCGCACCGGTCGGCTCGTCACACAACAGCAGCTTGGGATTCTTTGCCAGCGCACGGGCAATCGCCACACGCTGTTGCTCGCCGCCGGACAGCTGTGCCGGAAAGTTGGACATTCTGTCCTTGAGGCCCACCGCCTCCAAAACCTGTGCGGCAGGCAGAGGATTGCGGCAGATCTGCGCCGCCAGCTCCACATTTTCCAGCGCGGTCAGGTTTTGCACCAGGTTATAGAACTGGAATACGAACCCGATATCATATCTGCGGTACTCGGTCAGTTGTCGCTTGGTGTAGGAGGAAATCTCCTTGCCGTCCAGCAGGACTTTGCCCTCGGTTAGGGTGTCCATTCCTCCCAAAATATTTAAAATCGTGGTCTTGCCTGCGCCGGACGCACCCACGACCACACAAAATTCTCCCTGTTCCACCTGAAAATTCACATCGCGCAGTGCCTGAATGGTCACCTCGCCCATGTGATAGGTCTTTTTGACATCATGAAATTCCACAAATGCCATCCTGTCATCCTCCCGCTGTGCTCCCATCTTTCGACAAAAGATACTATCTTTATATTATACCACGAATTTTGATTTAGCAAATACAGGCTTTTTGCATTTTGTGAATAATCCGTAAACCTTTTAGCGGAGGGCAAAACAGCCCACCCGCCAAAAACGCGGCCCTCCCATCGGAAGAACCGCGTTTTCCTTTATCGTTCCACAGCCGCATCGCTGACCGACACAATGCCGTGCAGGTCCCGCTCCTGTCCGCTGTCCAGCATTTGGTAGATTCCGTCCAGCATCTTCTGCTTGTCATACGGCAGAGTACCGGTCACCATGACCGGATTGGTCACATGGCTGGTGGAGAAGCCGGTCGGCGAATCCAGCTCGAGTGCCTCCAGCAGATAGGCCAGCTCCTCGATGCGCTCTCTGCCGCTTGCCTGAAGGAAGCTGCCGTCCTTGCACCATTTTTCCAGCTCGGTGTCTGGGAAAACGGTCAGGTTCATCATGATGATGTTGGCAGAGCGCACCTGATTGAGCATCCGGGCGCTGGCCTGTGCATTTTCCTTCGCTGTGCCGGTGCCGCCCAGCCCGTAAATCAGAATGGAGTTAAAGGGAATCTGCGCCTCATTGAGCTTTTTGAGCTGTTCGACCGCCTCGGCAGAGGTGTGGCCCTTCTTCATCCGTTCCAGAATACGGTCGCTGCCGCTTTCCAGCCCGATGTACAGAAATCCCAGACCCAGCCGATGCAGCTCCCGAAGCTGTTCCACCGTCTTGTCCCTCAGATTCTTGATGGAAGCGTACATCGAAACGCAGGCACAGTAGGGCAGATAGTGACGGATTTCCTGCAAAATCTGGCGCATCTGCTCAAACGGCAGACACAGCGGCTCGCCACCCACCAAAAAGACGCGCTCGGTATATGGGTTATATCCGGCAGCATCCTTGAGGTCAGCGATAATCTGCTTCATGGGAATCATCTCAAAGTCCACCGTTTTATACATATTGCAGAAGGCGCATTGATTGTAGAAGCATCCGCAGGTCACCTGCAACAGCAGCGAGTGACGCTCAAAGGGCGGATAGTAGATAATCTGGTCATATCTCATCAAAAAGACCCCTTTCCTTGGCACACAGCCGTTCTGAGAACAGTATACCTCTTTTTTAGGCAAGATGCAAATTGGTCTAGCGGCAGGCCAGATACTGGCGGGAAACCTCCATCAGCTCCTCCCAATGCTCCTCCATCTGGCGCACCAGCGTGAACTGGGTGCGGGCGCGGTCGAGATTCTGCTGCGGACGGCTGATTTTAAAGTAGACATCCCCCTGCAAATAGTCGGTGAGGAAGCGCATCCCGCACTCGAGGGTCATCAGCTTTGCACCCCACGGCAGGGTCAGGATTTCCTCCTCGGTGAGCGACGGGCCTGCCTCCTGCAAAAATCCCTGCGCGCACACGCGGTACAGCTCCGGCAGAAAATGAACCCTGCTCTGGTCCGGTTCATCCTCCGCACAGTCGTTGGCTCCAAAGCGCACCGTGTCCCCGAAATCGTTTCCGGCAAGCCCCGGCATCACCGTATCCAAATCGATGACGCACAGCCCCTTCATCGTCCGGCTGTCCAGCAGGACATTGTTGAGCTTGGTGTCGTTGTGGGTGACCCGAAGCGGCAGTTTTCCCTCCTGCTGCATCCGAACCATCACAGCGCAGTCCTCCCGACGCTGCTGCAAAAAGCCGACCTCCTGCCGAACGCTGTCGGCTCTGCCCATCACATCCTGCTCCAATGCCTGCAAAAAGTCCCTGTACCGCTTGACCGTATCGTGGAACTGCGGAATCGTCTCGGTCAGGCGCTCTGCCGGAAAATCCTCCAACAGCCTTTGGAAGCGCCCGAAGGCTGCGGCGCACTCGTACAGGTCATCTGCGCTTCTTGCCTTTTGCAGGCAGACGCTGTCGGTGATGTAAGAAAGCATCCGCCAGCAAGCCCCTGCTTCGTCCGTTGTGTACAGCGCACCGTCATCACAGCGGATGACCTGCATCGTTTCCCGCTGGGCATCTCCCTGCGCTGCGGTCAGCTTTTCCCGGATAAACTCTGTGACCTGCATGATATTATTCATCAGCCCATCCACATCCCGAAAGGTGTTGGTGTTGATGCGCTGCAAAATATACGACCTCTCCGCCATCCGGACCAGATAGGTGTCGTTGATATGTCCGCTGCCAAACGGCTGAACCTCCAGCGGCTGGCCCAGTCGCTTCCATGCGCCGAGCGTTCGGCTGCTCTGTTCTGTCATTCCCACCGATTTCTCCCCATTCTTTGTTTTCGTCTACTGCCACAGCGGCTGCGGATACAGCCCTTCCCGGCTCATGCGCTCAAAGGCCTGCATGACCGTTTCCTTGTCCTGCGGATAGGTCACCCCATACCAGCGGTCACAGCTTTGCAGGACCTGCACCCGAGCGCCCTCCTGCTCAATCATGCGGCTGACCACCGAAGGCAGGAAATACTCGGCCTTGAGCGGGTCGCTCTGCATCGCCCGACGCAGGAATTCCGGGAAGCCCTCCTGAACCTGCCGAAGAAAGCTCTGCGGAAAGCCCCAGAAGTTCATCGAAACCGGAACCTCCGGACTGAGTTCAGTGAAGGTCTTGCCGCCGTCCTCGCTGAATCCGATGCCGTCCCTGCCCGTTTCAATCCAAGTGCGCTCGGTCACCTGCTCCAGCTCTCCCTGACAACTCACCTGACAGATGCCGCGGCTGACATGGCCGTTTTCGGTCACGGTGCTGCTCAACGGATAAGCCACCATCGCACAGTGCGGCTCCTCTCTGCTCAGAAGCTCGAACAGCAGCTGATAGCCCTTCGGCCCATAATAGTCATCCGCGTTGATGACCACAAAAGGAGCGTCAATCAGCTCGGCGGCGCACAGCACCGCATGGGCGGTTCCCCACGGCTTGGTGCGTCCCTGCGGCACCGAAAAGCCCTCCGGCAGTCGGTCCAGCGTCTGGAAGGCATAGCGCACCTCGAGGTGACGGCGCAGCCTTTTGCCGACTGCCTCCTCAAATTCCTGCTCCATCTCCGGCTTGATGACAAAGATGACCGTCTCAAAGCCGGCCCTTTTGGCATCGTACACCGAGTAGTCCAATATCTTCTCCCCATGTTTTCCCATCGGGTCAATCTGTTTGAGTCCCTGATAGCGGCTGCCAAGTCCGGCCGCCAGCACAACCAATACCGGTTTTTGCATCTGATTTCCTCCCTGACATTTTGGCTTTATTGTTTTAGTATAGCCGTTTGTCCCGGATTTGTCTATCGCTTCTCCGCATTTTTTGTTATTTTTCTGACACTTTGCCGCAGAAAAAAACCTCCCAGCCACCGTCCCGCTTGCTCTTGCGGACGAATGGATGGGAGGTCGGAGAGACTGCGGCACTGCCAGCGCGGCTATTTCAGATAGGAAACGCTGTTGCTTCTCATCTGCAATTTCAGGTTGTCTGCAATCATCGCGATAAATTCCGAGTTGGTCGGCTTGCCTCGGCTGTTTCGAATCGTATAGCCGAAGTAGGCATTGAGCACATCCACATCGCCCCGGTCCCACGCAACCTCAATGGCATGACGGATGGCGCGCTCCACGCGGCTGGAGGTGGTGTCGTGCATCTTTGCGATGGTGGGATACAGCAGCTTGGTGACCGAATTGATCATATTCTGGTCCCGCACCGCCAGCACGATTCCGTCCCGCAGGTAGTGGTAGCCCTTGATGTGGGCAGGCACTCCGATTTGGTGGATAATTTCGGTCACCATCACCTCCAGATTGGGGCGATTTGGCCCACCCACCGACGGCTCGACCTGGTCGCTGTTCTTTCCTGTCAGCTGGAAAATGCGCTGTGCCACCAGCTGCGGGTCGATTGGCTTGAGGAAGCAGTACGCCACTCCCGAGGAAACCAACTGCCGCTCCAGCATAGGATTGCTGTAGGTAGAGATAACCATAAAGATTGGCATCGGCAGACCCTTTTCCCGAACCTGATTGATGACACCGATTGCATCCAGATAGGGCATAAAAACATCCATCAAAACGATGTCCGGTGTGATTTCCCGAATCATCTCCAGCATCAGCTGACCATCCTTTGGAGCGACCGATGTATCAAAGCCGCAGCTGCGCAGTGTAGAAGTACACCTCGAACAAAATTCCTTATCATCGTCTGAAATCAGAACTTTCAACTTCATCTCCATATTGAACTCCTC
>URFD01000047.1 GCA_900547015.1 uncultured Oscillospiraceae bacterium
ATTTCGACCGCGGCCCTTCCTCGTCCTCCCTTGCTCTGCCACAGGCAGCGGTCGGACTTGTCACCCAACGAGCTACCAACGCACAAAAAAAGACCCACCGCCTGCTGACGATGAGCCAGACGCGAACGCCTTGCCGGATGAAAAGAAAAGAGTCTAGACGCGAATTGCGTCCAGACTCAGTCTGGTGGTTGCGGGAGCTGGATTTGAACCAACGACCTTCGGGTTATGAGCCCGACGAGCTACCAAGCTGCTCCATCCCGCGATATTTATTTTTGAGTGCTTAACTATAATAACACACTGCACAAAAAAAATCAAGCCTTTTTTGAGTATTTTAAAAATAAATTTGATCGGGATGCACACAGCATTAAAATCACTGCGGCATCCCGATTGTGATGCACCTATACCGACTGGGATTCCTCGTCCTCAGGACGGTGGTAGTGCTGCTCCTCTGCCTCCGGAACCTCCGCGTCAGCATAGGCTTCGTCGGCATGGTCCAGATACTGGGCAGCAATATATTCGTCTTCCTCGTCATCATCCAGAAGAAGGTTGTCGTCAAAGTCGTCACAAACCAAATCCCTCTTTTTATGGAGCCAAGCGGCAAGGGCAATTACCAGCCCGACCAGAGAAACTCCCAGTGCAATCAGGGAAATCAGTACGCTTTTTTTCATGGAGCACACTCCTTTGTGTTAGAAAATCGGTGGGTATCGGTTCCAGATAATTTCATTATACCCAATTTGCGGGCAAATTACAATCGATTTTTCAGATTAAATGCTGCGTTGCGATAAAATGCTGCGGGGGAAGGCTTACTTGCTCATCTCCTCCGGCAGGCAATCGATGCCACGAATCTGCTTGGACAGGCGCTGCATCCGCTCGTCGGTCTGGGCGATGATGTCGGCGCACTCCCGCAGCTCCGCGGTGATGCTGTCGGGAACCTCATGCTGGGTTTTATAGTGGATCTGATGCTCCAGACTTGCCCAGAAGTCCATCGCGATGGTTCGCAGCTGCACCTCGACCCGAACCGGCTCGGTGCGGTCGGACAGGAAAACCGGAACCTCCAGCACCATGTGGTAGCTGCGGTAGCCATTTGGCTTGGGGTTTTTGATATAATCCTTTTTCTGGATCACCTTCAGGTCGTCCTGACGGGTGAGCATCTCCGCCACAGTGTAGATGTCCTCGATGAACGGGCATATGACGCGCACGCCGGCAACGTCGTTGAGGTTTTCCCACATCGATTTCAGCGAGATGGGAAAGCCCTTGCGATACATCTTTTCGATGATGCTCAAAGGGCGCTTGATGCGGCTCTTGATGGATTCGATGGGGTTATGTCCCTTTCCGTAGCGGGCATCCCGCTGGAGGATTTCCAGCTTGGTGCGAATCTCCTGAATCCCCGATTCATAGACCGCCATATCCTGCTCGATGTCGGTCAGCGTTTCCAGAATACTCTCGGTGGTCTGTCCGTCGGAAATATCGGAGAGAAACTGCTTGATGTTGATTAACTGTCCCATGGTTCTAATTCCTTCCTTTATGATATGCTCAGCTGTCGGGTTTCCCGGTGTCGGGTAGTCCCGGTGTCGGGTTTCCTGACAGCAAAAAATTCAGTCGATACCTACTTCTAGCATACAGGATAGGTGCATCTAAATCAATGGCATAATTTCAAAAAAATTTTAAATTCGTCAATCACCTTTGCAATCGAGATGGGATAGTTGACAAATAAAAGGAGATTGTTTAATATTAAAGATATAACAGTTGTTACAAATAATATGGCATAAAAAACTACTTTACATCGTGTATCAAGCTATTTTCTCCCCGCTGTGTGGGAGAGCCAAAACGAAGGAGGAGCGCATTTGAGCGAGCAACAGCCGCGGCTGAACATCGTACTGTTCGAGCCGCAGATTCCCCAGAATACCGGAAACATCGCGCGCACCTGTGCCTGCACCGGCGCACGGCTGCATCTGGTGGGACCGATGGGATTTTCCATTGACGATAAAAAGCTCAAGCGGGCGGGTCTGGATTACTGGCATTTTCTGGACATCAGCTATTACAGCTCGACTGCCGAGTTTTTGGAGCAGCACGCCGCAGACCACCTGTTTTTCTTCACCACAAAGGGGCGCAAGGTCTACAGCGAGCAGAGCTATCCCGACGACAGCTATCTGATTTTTGGACGGGAGGACGCCGGAATCGAGGAAGAGATTTTGCTGCGCCACCCGGAGCAGTGTCTGCGTCTGCCGATGATTGGCCCGGTACGCAGCCTGAATCTTTCCAACACGGTCGCCATCGCGACCTATGAGACACTGCGGCAGTGGGGGTTCCCGGCTTTGCAGAATGAAGGCCAGCTTCACCGCTATTGCTGGGAGCAGGCGGAGTAATCCATCAAGGAGTGAGGAGACAGTTATGAGTCAGCAGAAGATTTATTTTATCACCGATTCGGCCTGCGACATCCCGGTGCAGGATGAGCAGGAGCTGGAAAATCTGTGCATCCTGCCCATCCCGGTTACGGCGGATGGCAAGGGCTACTATGAGCGGGAGAGCTTTACCCCCGAGCAGTTTTATGATTTAATCGATGCCAGCGAAGGGATTCCGGTCACCTCCCACATCCCGGCCTATACCTTCCAGGAAAAGTATGAGGAGGCTTGGCAGAAGGGCTATACCCATGCGGTGGTTGTGACCATCTACTCGGGCGCTTCTGCAATGTACAACTCGGCGCTGATGGCGCGGGAGGCATTTTTGGAGGAGCACCCGGACGCGATGGAGATTGAGGTCATCGACTCCAACTGCTATACGGTCGGCTACGGATACCCGCTGGTTCAGGCGTGCCGTCAGGCACAGCAGGGAGCGGACTTTGAGCAGGTGCTTGCCTATCTGCGCGATTACCTCGAACGAATCCGCATCTACTTCAGCCCCTTTACCTTGAAGTATGTCAAAAAATCGGGACGGGTCAGCTGTACCGCTGCCTTTGTCGGTGAGCTGATTGGACTGCGTCCGGTTATCTCAGCGGTAGGAACAACCAACATTGTCGAGAAGGTCAGAGGCAACGCAGCCATCCTCTCCACAATGGTGCGCTTTTTCACCGAGCAGAGAAGCAAGACGCAGGAGCATACTCCGTACCTGATTCTGGTGGCACGCGACACCGATGCCAGCGCAGCCCTTGCAAAGATGTGCGAGGAGGTTGCAGGCTATCCGCCGGAGGGCATCTTTAAGATTGGTGCGGCAATCACCATCAACACCGGCCCGGAGATTATCGGTTTGACCTTTTTGGGGGACTAAGAGAAAAAGGCTCGTTGCCCCGAGCGCAGGCTCACAGACGCACCGAGTGGCGGTGAGGACGGGGAGACGCAGCAAGAGGAGAAGGCATGGCACAAAAGATTTTATGGGGTTATATCCTGATTATGAGCATCGTAGCGTTCAGCGTGTGCGGCGTGGACAAGTTCGCAGCCCAGCGCCAAAACCGGCGGGTGCCGGAGAAGGTGCTGTTCCTGCTGGCGGCGGCAGGCGGCAGCTTGGGGCTGTATCTGGGAATGTTCACCTTCCGCCACAAGACCAAACACTGGTACTTTGTGGTGGGGGTGCCGCTCATCATTCTGGTGCAGGCGGCGCTGCTGCTGTATTTTCATTAAAGGCTTGCAAGCAAAAAACGAGGAAGTCCATCGGCGGACTTCCTCGTTTTTTTAACGGATTTCAAAGTAAAGGTATGCCAAATCTCCCAGCCGCTGCATGGCTCGGCGCATCACACGGGTCACCGAGGAGGGGTGGACGCGCAGCTCATCGGCGATGGCGCGCAGGCTCATCCCCTGAAAAAAGTGCATCAGAACCACCTGCCTCTGCCGCTGGGTCAGTTGGGTTTTGACGGCCCGGTACAAAAAGCGGCGGTATTCCTCGCGCTGGCGCTGGTTGTTGCTATCGCAAAAACAGCTGGTCAAATCGGGGTAACGCTCGATATCTTCGACAGAAATGTGTTTGCCCATGACAGTCCTCCTTGTTTGATTCTAACGAAATGTGTATGATTTAGCCTTAATCTATCATATAAATAGGAAAAAGTCAAGCTAAAAACAAACAAATTCGATGGATTCTCTTGCAAATCCTGCCGAAACATGGTAGGATAAATCACATGGAATATAATTTTTCGTGTGATTTTGGAGGAGTCATGAGACAGAGCGGCAAAAAAATCAACAAGGTGCAGCTGCGTCGGGTGCGTCGGCTGCGAGGGTATACCCAGCAAGAGCTGGCACAGCTTGTAGGTGTGGGCAGCAGTTCGCTGGGGATGTATGAGCAGGGTCGGCGCAATCCCAAAAGGGAAACCCTGCGAAGGCTTTGTGAGGTCTTGCAGGTCTCGCCGGAATATTTGACCACTGCGGCCGGTACGCAGGAGCAATCACAGGAGCTGCTCGACGAGGTGCAGCTGTGCATGAAGCGGGGAGCAGAGGGCTATTCTGCTTCGACAGCCTGATTTTCGGACAGGTGAAGCCGACTGAGGTTTGCCTCGGAGATCCATTTTCCCTGACGGTAGCGGATGTAGTACAGGACGAAACGAACGATGTTGTCGGTACACATAATCGCGCAGACCCACGGCAGGTCTTTGCCCAGCACCCGAACAAGAATGAAGGAGCCGAAGATTCGCACGCCCCACATCGAGCAAAGGGTGATGATGAACGGGCTCTTGGTGTCGCCGGCACCGCGCAGGGTTCCGGAAAGAACCATCGCCAGCATCTGCGGAACCTGGATAAAGGCAAGGATTTTCAGCAGGGTGCCGCCCAGCTCAATTACCTGCTGGTCCGGGGTGAAGATGGCAATAATGCGGTCGGACAGGAAGAACAGGACAAAGCTCATAAAGAGCATGACCAGCGAGCCGATGATGGAGGAATATTTGACATATTTGCGTGCCATCTCTGCGTTGCCTGCGCCCAGCGACTGGCCGACCAGAGTGGTGACAGCGGTGCCGAAGGCAAAGCCCGGCATAAAGCTCAGGGATTCTGCCTGACCTGCCAGCGAGTTTGCCGCCAGCGAGATGGTTCCCAGCGAAGCGATGATGGTGGCGGTCACAACGAATGCACCTGAGATGGTGAAGCGCTCGAACATAACCGGAAGGCTGACGCGGGATACCTCCCGCAGGGTCTCCCAGCTTGGGCGGAAGCTCTCGTTGAGCGAGATCTGCATTGGGCCGGAGCGCGGCAGGAAGCAGAGGAACAGCAGGGTCAGCGAGCCTAAGATGCCCGAAGCGGCAGTGGCGATGGCAGCACCTGCAACACCCATGCCGGCGCCCCACATGGTGAAGCTGTTGCCGAAGAGGGAGATTTCACGGGTCTGGTAAATCAGCAGGTAGTTGCCGAGGACATTGACTAAGTTGATGGCGATGTTGACCATCATCGGGGTCTTGCTGTCTCCGAAGCCGCGGTAGATGGCGGTCAGCACCATCAGCAGTCCGCGGAACAGCATGGAGCAGGCGATGATGCGGATGTAGGTCTGGGCATCGTCCCAAATCTCGGGCGCAGCGCCCATCCACATCGGGATTTTTCGGGAGAGGGCAAAGGTCAGCACCGACAGCGGGATGCCTAAGCCGACCACGACCAGAATGGACTGCCGAATCAAGAGACGGCTGTATTCCAGCTGTTTGGCGCCTACCGCGCGGGCAATCATCGTGGTGAAGCCGACGCCCAGCGCCATGATGACTGAGTTGATGAGGTTAATCGGGGTCTGGCTGATGGAGATGGATGCTGTTGCCGCAGCGCCCAGCGAGCCGACCATGGCGGTGTCGACCGACTGAACCAATGAGACCAGCACCTGCTCCAAAAAGATTGGCCATGCCAGCATGACGATGACTTGAATGGGCTTGCTGTTGGGGTCTGTTACCGAAACAATGTGTGAATTCTTCTTCATAAAACCCTCCTCTGAACACATAAAAATACAATAAAAAAATCGTTGTCTCACACCTGCCGCCGCAGAAAATTGTGTGAAACAACATCTCTCTCAACCTAAATATAGCACATTTTAAAATTGATTACAAGAATACCGATAGCCATAGAATTTGAGTATTTTTTGTGCATATCTGATAAAAACCATCTGGAAAATGATTTTACTTCTTGTAAAACCGAGCAATTTATGGTATTAATGAAAGAGTGGAACTGTCTGTTTTGAATCGGCAGGTCGAGCAGAAAGACCCGACAAGGCAAGGGCAAAAGCCCGACGGAGCAACCAAAGCCGAAGGGCTACAGCACACCAAACAGCAGGGAAACGGTTTGTATGGAAACGATGATTAATCATGCAGGGAAAAGGCATAATAAAAAGGAAGACAACTGCAAGCAAACAGATAGACAAGATTCCCAGAAGGGGGGAAATCAGATGAAAAAAACAGCAGTGGTGCTGGCGGGCGGCGGCTCGCGCGGAGCATATCAGATTGGCGCATGGAAAGCCATGCGGGAGCTTGGAATTGATTATCAGCTGGTGACCGGCACCTCGGTGGGTGCGCTCAACGGTGCGCTCATGGTCCAGCAGGACTTTGACCGCGCGCTCTCGGTTTGGGAAAATCTCTCCTTCCAGGATGTGGTGGGAGATATGCTCAAGGACAAGACCGACCTGAGCGACCGCCAGCTTACCCGCATCTTTGCGCGGGAGGCACTGGGAAAGGGTGGAGCGGATATTTCTGCGCTGGAGCATTTCATCGATTCGCTGGTGGACGAGACGCGCTTTCGCAGCTCCGATATTGACTTTGCGCTGGTGACGGTGGAGTATCCGACCCTCAAGCCCTTGGAGATGGAGAAGAAGGATATCCCAAAAGGGATGCTCAATGAGTATCTGCTGGCATCCGCGGCCTGCTTCCCGGCATTTCAGGCAAAGGAAATCGACGGACATAAATATATCGACGGGGGCTACCACGATAATATGCCAATCAATCTGGCGTTGCAGATGGGCGCCGAGCGCATTATTGCAATCGATTTGGAATCGGTCGGGGTCAGCCGCAAGATTAAGGATGACGCAAGACAGGTGGCAGGCTGGAACAACAAGAGCGATGCCAAGCAGGTCATCATCATCCGCAGTCTGTGGCCGCTGGGCTCCTTCCTCAATTTTGAAGGGGAGCTTGCCCGCAGAAATATCCGGCTGGGCTATCAGGATGCGCTCAAGGCATTCGGAGAGCTGGACGGCCAGCTGTATGCCTTTGAAAAGGACAGCGCCTTCTTCTACACCACCTCCCTTCGGGAGCAGATGGATACCTTGTTTGAACAGATTAGCTTTCGGGAGCCGCAGCTGTTCCACCTGAGCCGCAGCATCCTGCTTCGGCGGATGATGCGCGAATTTCGCAAGCGCTCCCAGCACACCAGCACAGCACGCTCCTTCACCCTGTCCCGCCAGATGATGATGTCGGCGGAATATCTGGGCGAGGCGCTCGGTGTCGAGCCGACACAGGTGTATGAGTTTGGCGACTTCCTGCGGCTGCTGCTGGGAAAGGCTCAGGAGTGCCGCCAACGACCGGTGCCGCAGAATATCCTGACCGGCAACACGCTGGCTGATTTGCAGAAGATGGGAGAACAGCTGCAAAATCTTGACCGCGCCTTTTTGGTGCTGTTGATTCGGGAGCGCATCGAGCGCTTTTTGCAGGGCGGAGGCAGCCGCATCGAGCTGGCATTTGTCTCGGCGTTCTGGCGGGAGTTTGTAGCGGCTTTGTTCCTGCTCATGCTCGAGCGGATGGACCGGACACAGCTGTCAGCGGAATAGATTATAATAAGGAAGCAAATTGCCGATCGGCATGAATTGATATTGATTTGGAGGGCTTAGTGATGAAAAAACCAGTGATTGCGATTGTCCCGAAGACCGGGGAAAACGAGAGAGAGGAGTCGAAATTCTGCTATGCGCTGCCGCGTTTTATCCACGCGATTAGCGCCTGCGGCGGAATCCCGATTATCCTCAACAATATCGAGGACACCTTTCAGGAGTCGGATTTGACCGAGCTGCTCAGCAGGGTGGACGGCGTCCTGTTCAGCGGCGGCCCGGATATTCACCCCGGACTGTACGGGGAGGAGATGCTCGACTGCTGCGGAACCCTTGCCAGCGAGCGCGATGCTCTGGAGATTCCGCTCATGAGAGAGGCACTGCGGATGGACAAACCGGTTCTGGGCGTCTGCCGCGGATTCCAGGTCTTTAATGTTGTGCAGGGCGGAACCCTGTATCAGGACATTAACACCCAGCTCAAGAGCAGCGTACATATCGAGCATCGCCGCGATGCAAAAGAGGAGCAGACCAGCCCGATGCACAAGGTCAATGTCATCCGCGATACTCCGCTGCATACCTTCAGTGAGGGACTGCTTCAGATTGGGGTCAACACCCTGCATCATCAGGCGGTCAAAAAGCTGGCTGACCCGCTGCGCAGCATGGCAGTAGCGGACGACGGCATCATCGAGGCGGCCTACAATCCGGAGAAGAAATTTGCGATGGGCTTCCAGTGGCACCCGGAATATCTGGGACTGGGCGACAGCGTCTCCGAAAAGATTTTCTGCGCCTTTGTCGATGCGTGCAGAGGGGAATAACGGCAAAACCAAAGCGAGCGGACCACACAGGCCCTGCTCGCTTTGCCTGCTTTCGGAAAAAGAACAAGCGGGGATGTGACATTTTTGTATAAGCGGCGGCGGGGCTGTCCGCAGAAATTTATTCACAATGCTATTTTGTTCCGGGACAGGTTGAAATTGTCCCCCCCTTATAGTATCATAGTTAGAAATATAGGCCTTGTATAAACAATGTTTTGCCCAAAATTATGTATCGAGGAGAGTTGAGATTATGGCGTTTTATTTTAATGAACCGTCCCATACCTTTGGTGAGTATCTGTTGGTCCCTGGTTATTCTTCTTCCGAGTGCGTTCCGGCGAATGTCAGCCTGAAGACTCCGCTGGTCAAATTCAAAAAAGGTCAGGAGGAGTGCCCTCTGACCATGAACATTCCGCTGGTCTCCGCAATCATGCAGTCCGTTTCGGACGATAAGATGGCAATTGCACTGGCAAAAGAAGGCGGCATCTCCTTCATCTATGGCTCCCAGTCCGTAGAGGACGAGGCTGCGATGGTTGCCCGCGTCAAGAGCTACAAAGCAGGCTTTGTTACCAGCGATTCTAACGTTCGTCCGGAAAACACCCTGCGCGACATCCTCGCTCTGAAAGAAAAGACCGGCCATTCCACCGTTGCAGTGACCGAGGACGGCACTCCAAACGGCAAGCTGCTGGGCATCGTGACCAGCCGTGACTACCGCATCAGCAGAATGGAGCTGGATACTCCGGTTTCCGAGTTCATGACCAAGTTTGAAAACCTGATCACTGCGGATGCCAACACCTCCCTGAAAGAGGCCAATGACATCATCTGGGAGAACAAGCTTAACTCCCTGCCACTGGTAGACGAAAACCAGAGACTGAAATATTTCGTATTCCGCAAGGACTACTCCTCCCATAAAGAAAATACCAACGAGCTGCTCGATTCCCACAAACGCTATGTAGTCGGCGCAGGTATCAACACCCGCGACTATGCAGAGCGTGTTCCTGCTCTGGTCGAGGCCGGCGCAGATGTTCTGTGTATCGACTCCTCCGAAGGCTTCTCCGAGTGGCAGAAACGCACCATCGATTTCATCCGTGCAAAATACGGCGACACCGTTAAGGTCGGCGCAGGCAACGTTGTTGATCGCGAAGGCTTCATGTTCCTGGCAGAGGCTGGCGCAGACTTCGTGAAGATCGGTATCGGCGGCGGCTCCATCTGCATCACCCGTGAGCAGAAGGGTATCGGCCGCGGACAGGCTACCGCAGTCATCGAGGTAGCAAAAGCCCGTGACGAATACTTTGAAAAGACCGGCATCTATATTCCAATCTGCTCGGACGGCGGCATTGTGCAGGACTACCACATGACCCTCGCTCTGGCAATGGGTTCGGACTTCATCATGCTGGGCAGATACTTTGCCCGCTTTGACGAAAGCCCAACAAACAAGGTCAACATCAACGGCAACTACATGAAGGAATACTGGGGCGAAGGCTCTGCCCGTGCAAGAAACTGGCAGAGATATGACCTGGGCGGCGACAAGAAACTCTCCTTTGAGGAGGGCGTTGACTCCTATGTTCCATACGCAGGCTCGCTGAAGGATAACGTAGGTCTGTCCCTGAGCAAAGTTCGTTCCACCATGTGCAACTGCGGCGCGCTCACCATTCCGGAGTTGCAGGAAAAAGCCAAGATCACTCTGGTTTCCTCTGTATCCATCGTCGAGGGCGGCAGCCACGACGTTGTCCTCAAGGACAGCAGCCGCCAGATTATCTAAAGGCTCGGCGCCATATCACGACATCCAAACAAGCCCCCGCTTTTCTAAAAAAGCGGGGGCTTTGCTGTTACCCTGTTCGTGGACATCGGGGGTCGAATCTGATATAATGAAGCAAAGGGGGAATGTCTGGATGAACCGCTTCATGATAGGGGAGTATATCAGAACGCAACGGGAAGCCAAGGAGATCAATCAGGATGACCTTTGCCGTGGCATCTGTAACCGCTCGACCTTATCCCGGATCGAGCACGGCAGACATGAGCCGAACTATTATGTGTTGAAGGCTCTGTTGCAGCGGATGGGCATCCCGGAGGAGCGGTTCCAGATTTTGATGGGGCCGCAGGAATTTGAGATTGGAGAGCTTCAGCAGGAGATTGTCGCCGACAATGTGGCGGAAAATTTTTCTGCCGCAATCCAAAAAATCGAACGGCTCGAGCAGCTTTCGCAGCCGTTGGAGAACCCGATTCTGCGTCAGTTTATCCTGCGGGTGCGCGCGCTGGCAGGATATGAGCAGGACGGGGTGCGGGTGAAATATGACCGCAAGACCCAGCGCGAGATGCTGATGCAGGCGTTGGAGCTGACCTGCCCGGGCGTGACGATGGAAAATTTCGACGTGTTTCTGCTGAGCGAGGACGAGGCAAAAATCATCAACCAGATTGCGATTACCTACTCGGAGGAGGGAAACCGCAGACAGGCGATTGAGATTTACCGTCAGCTCATCCGTTATGTGCAGAGGAACTTTGCCGGCTGTGAGGTCGAACGGGTGCTGCTGCCGCTCACCGCGTACAACTATTCCAAACTGCTGGGATTGGAACGCCGCTATGAGGAGGCCATCGAGGTTGCCGAGCTGGGCAGACAGTGCTGTGTGAAGTACAACAAATGCAGATTTTTAGGTAGCTTGCTGCTCAACATCGCTTGCTGTCTGCACGAAATGGGCGAGGATGAAAGAAGCCGGGAACTGCTGGTGGATTCTTATCATGTCAATAAGGCAATGGAGAAAGAAAGAAGTTGTGAATTAATTCGAAAATACGCAAAGGAAACCCTGCATTTCGAAATTAATTAATTGCCATCTTCTCCTAGTTCGTCAATAAGATCGCAAGGGGTCGGGTTGCCTTTCTCGCCGTCCGGATTGGGCGGCGGTTGCGTCTCTGCCGCCTGCTGGGATGCGAGGCGGCGCTGCTGAAAGAGCGGAGTCCCTCCTGCGGCAGCGGGATGGT
>URFD01000048.1 GCA_900547015.1 uncultured Oscillospiraceae bacterium
TGCGCTTGATTTCAATTATCGTTTGGAAGTCAGCTCGTTTGCAACATTCAGGGTTCGGCTCGGGAAGGCAAAGCTCAGGCCCTCCTCTTGGACAATCTGCATGATGCCGTAGTTGACCTGCTCCTTGATGCGCTGGAAATCCGCAAAGCCGGTTGGCCCGGTAAAGAAAACCAGCGAGATTTCCAGACTGCTGTCCTGAAAGCTGTTGAAGCGGACAATGGTGTCATTTGCCAGAATTTCCGGATTGGAGTTGACCATCTCGGTGATGCGGGAAATGCAGCGTTCCAGCTTTTCCTTCGGGGTGTCGTAGGTCAGGCCAATCGAGAAGGAGGCGCGGCGCTTGTGCATTTTGGACCAGTTAGTGATCGGTTTGGAGACCAGCGTAGAGTTCGGCACAACGACCAGAGAATTCGGGAAGGTGCGGATGCGGGTCGAACGGAAGTTGATGTCCTCTACAACGCCCTCCACATCCGGGGTGGAAATCCAATCGTCCACGGCAAAGGGCTTGTCCAGTAGAATGACCAGACCGCCGAACAGGTTCTGGGCGGTGTCCTGTGCGGCCAGCGCAAAGGTCAAGCCTCCCAGTCCGAGACCGGTGATGATGGTGGTGACATTCGTTCCGGTTTCACTGAGGATAGCGATGCCGGCGATGATGAGGATAAGCACCTTAATCATCTTCTTGATGAAGGACATCAGCGTCTTGTTCAGGTTGACATCCAGCTGCTCGTCCAGCTTGTCGGACAGGCGGAACAGCGAGCCGGAGGCACAGTCGCACAGACGAATCAGAATCCATGTGACCACCACGATGATGTTAATGCGGTAGAGCTTGAGCAGGAAGGTCGAGATGCCGGCGCTGGGATTCAGGTTCATCAGCGCAAGATAGATGCCGCTGGCTGCCAGCAGGGTTTTCAGCGGGGTGAGCACAAAGGTCAGGGTCGGGTAGTCTGCAATCTGGCGGTGGTGGTTGAGCAGCTTGTTCATCAGCTTGACGACACCCTTGGTAACGGGAGATTTACACACCCAGAAAATGACAAAAATCAGGATGGATGCCAGAAGCCGAAACAGAAACAGGTTGCTGGCAATGACATCAGCAATCAGAGGATACAATGCGGTCACGTCCTTTCGGAATTTTATAGAAGGATTCCCTCGCCCAAACGGGAGGAAAGGTCGGGCCGAAGCCATAAAAAAAGTGTATCATGTTTTGGTCTGTTTTGCAAATGAAAATTGTGCGGAGCAAACGGGAAGCCAGCCGGGGGATTCCGGCTGGCTTCAAACAGAGCGGTCAGACTGGAAGGTTACTTGTCCTGCGGCTCGCTGGAGGCAGGAGGGTCGGTGCGGTCAGAGTCCGCGGTCGGTTTTGCCAGCTTTTTTCTTCGCTCTTTCTTTTCGGCCTGTTCCGGTTTTTTGCGGCGGCGCACCCTCTTGACAATGAAGAGAACCAACGCTGCGAACAGGGCAATCACAACAAAGATTGGAATATTGACAATCAGGAAGATCATCAAATCCTCGAGAAAGACGCCGACGCTGTAGAGAGAGTTGGAGAAGCCGTTCTTGATGCGCTCGGTAACGGTGACGGCATTGGTCGGGCTGATTTTGCGGACCTCCTGAATATCAATCTCGACGGTGGAATAGTCCACCAGATTGTCATAGCTTCTCAGCTGGGAGGACAGAGCATCCAGCTGCAACCGCACCTCGGACATCCGCGCCTCCAGCGCAATCACCGTGTCGATGGATTCTGCCTTTGCCATCAGCTCCAGCAGACGGTCGTATTCGGTTTCCAGCGCGCGCTTGCGTGCCTCGGTGTCGGCATATTCCAACGAGATATTTTCGCTGGAAAGGTTCTGCCGGGTGATGGTGCCATAGTCTCCCAAATCGCTCAGGAAGTCGTTGAGCTTGTCAGCAGGGACGCGCAGGGTCAGGGTTGCATATTTTTCCATATAGTTGCCCTGCAAGTCCGAGCCGCCGGAGGTGTAGGAGTTTTCGACAAAGCCGCCCAGCTGGCTGACCTTTTCGGTGATGCTCGAGATGCTCTGGTCAAATTGCAGGGTTTCCATCCGGATATCAGCGCGCCAGATGAGCTTGAGATTCAGGTTTTCCGGTACGCTTGCCTGATTGGCAAGGTCGCTGAAGGAGCCACCGCCGGTGTCAACATTGGCAGCACCTGCCTCTTCCTCTGAGGGGGTTTCGTAAGGTGCGTCGATGCGGGCGCTTTCCTTGTAGTTGGCGCTGCCGCTGCCGGTGCTATAGCTGTTGGAGCCGCAGGCGGTCATGCTGACAGCCAGCACGAGGGCAGCCAGCAGGGCAGTCAGGGTGTGTCGGGTTTTACGAAGCTGTTTTTTCATCTTGCTTCCTCCTTGTATTACAGAATCAGAATAGACGAATCGGGAGCGGGGAGGGTTCCCCTTTCTGACTTTATAGTGCTGCCAAGGAAAAGAATTCTTGCATTCTCTCTTGATTGTTTCAAAATTTTGGCA
The DNA here is from genome assembly GCA_900547015.1 of uncultured Oscillospiraceae bacterium. GTDB lineage: Bacteria > Bacillota > Clostridia > Oscillospirales > Ruminococcaceae > Negativibacillus. The sequence goes on from URFD01000048.1 coordinate 2,475, forward strand.
AAAACAGCAGAAAACTGCAAAGATATTGGAAAAACCTCCAAACCAATCGAAAAACAGGCAAAAACTTGTGAAAAATACCGAAGGACAGGAAAGGAGAAAGCCGTCACCTGCCCTATACAAAGCGGCGATTTTGCGGTACAATCATCTTAAAATCAGATGAATCCCAATCAGGAGCGCTGTGTGCGCCTGACAGGGACAAAAGGGGAGGAATCCAGATGAAACGAAGCAGCGGTGTGCTGCTGCACATTACCAGCCTTCCGGGCGAATACGGCATCGGCACATTGGGAAAACAGGCAAGGGAGTTTGCGGATTTTTGCCGCAGAGCGGGATTGAGCTGGTGGCAGATTCTGCCCATCGGGCCGACCGGCTACGGCAATTCGCCCTATCAGTCCGACTCCACCTTTGCCGGCAACCCGGACCTCATCGATTTGGAGGAGCTGATGGAGATGGGTCTGCTCACCCGGGAGGACTGCCGCAGCTGTATTCCCGAAAAGGGTGCAAGGGCAGACCGGGTCTGCTTTGAGAAACTCCATGCACAGAAGGCAAAGGTGCTTGAGCTGGCATTTGAGCGGGCACGCAGCTGCGAAATCTGGAAGCAGGTCGAGCAATTTCGTATCAAAGAGAGCCGCTGGCTGGAGGATGATGCCCTCTACCGTGCGCTCAAAGAGGGGATGCCGCAGCCGTGGCAGCAGTGGGACGAGGAGATTCGTCTGCGCCGACCGCAGGCGATGGAGCGGTATCGGGCAGAGCTTCGGGAGCGCATCGAGTACCATGTCTTTGTGCAGTACCTGTTCTACAGCCAGTGGGAGCGCCTGAAAACCTACTGCAACCGCAGGGGTGTGCGCCTGATTGGAGACATTCCCATCTATGTGGCGCAGGACAGCAGCGACACTTGGGCAAATCCGCAGCTGTTTGAATACGATGCGGACTGTCGGCCGCTTCGGGTGGCGGGGTGTCCGCCCGATTATTTCAGCAAGACCGGACAGCTGTGGGGCAATCCGCTCTATCGCTGGGATGTGATGGAGCAGGACGGATACCGCTGGTGGGTGGAGCGCATCGCCGCGATGAGCCGCCTGTTCGACCTGACCCGAATCGACCACTTCCGGGGCTTTGCCGGATACTATGCCATCGATGCCGCTGCCAAGACCGCTGTGGATGGGCGCTGGGAAAAGGGCCCGGGCAGAAAGCTGTTTGACCAAATCGACCGCCGACTGCCGCACACGGCGCTGATTGCGGAGGATTTGGGATATATCACCAAGGATGTCGAACAGCTGCGGGATGCGTGCGGATTTCCGGGCATGAAGATTTTGCAGTTTGCCTTTTCCGCCGAGGAGCAGAGCAGCTATCTGCCGCATAACTGCCCCAAACGGGCGGTCATCTATACCGGAACCCACGACAACGACACCAGCCGCGGCTGGGCACAGCAGTTGGAAGGCAGAGAACGGGAGCTGGCAGGAGCGTATCTGGGTGTGAAAAAGAAGAAACAGTTCGCATGGGGGATGATACGGGCAGCGTGGGACAGCCCCTGCGAGCTGGCGATTGCACCGATGCAGGATTTTCTGAACCTGCCGGGCAGTGCGCGGATGAACACTCCGGCAACGGTGGGCAACGGCAACTGGTGCTGGAGGATGCTGCCGGGTGCGGCGGACGATGCGCTGGCAAAAAAAATCCGCCTGCTGAATCAAGCGGCATGGCGGCTGCCGACCTATCAAAAAGGGGTATCGGCACGGCTGAAATCACAGACAGGGGAGAGAGTTTAGACAGATGGAAGAATATTTGCAGCAATATTTGCAGGAAACCTTTCAGACCACATTGGACAGCTGCACCGACGTACAGCTGTATCAGGCACTGCTGGGCAAAATCAGCGAGCATACCGCCCAGCTGCCGCAGTCCAATCGGGGCGGAAAAAAGCTGTACTACCTTTCGGCGGAGTTTTTAATCGGCAAGCTGCTGAGCAACAACCTGCTGAATCTGGGTCTGTACGAGCAGACCGACGACCTGCTGCGCCGTCACGGAAGGTCGCTTGCACAGCTGGAACAAGCGGAGCCGGAGCCTGCGCTGGGCAACGGAGGACTGGGACGGCTGGCAGCCTGCTTCTTGGATTCAATTGCAACGCTGGGATTAAACGGCGAGGGTGTCGGACTGTGCTATCACTTTGGGCTGTTTCGGCAGAGGTTTGAGCAGAACAGCCAGCACGAATACCCCGACCGCTGGATGGACAGCGAGAGCTGGCTGCGCCGCACCGACACCGTTTTTCCGGTTTGCTTTGGCAGTACCGAGGTCAAAGCACGGCTGTATGAGCTGGATGTCACCGGCTATCATGCCAAGACCCGCAGCTGTCTGAGGCTGTTTGATTTGGAGGGGGTGGACGAAGGGCTGGTGCAGGACGGCATCCACTTTGACAAGGAGGACATTCGGCACAATCTGACCCTGTTCCTCTACCCGGACGACAGCGATGAGGCGGGCAGACTGCTGCGAATCTACCAGCAGTATTTTCTGGTCAGCGCTGCCGCCAAGCTGATTTTGCAGGAAACCAAGGCGCGCGGCTATCGACCAGAGCAGTTGGCTCAGGCGGCGGTCATCCAAATCAACGACACCCACCCGACCATGGTGATTCCCGAGCTGATTCGCCTGCTGATGGAGGAGGGGCTGGAACTGGATGAAGCAGTGAGAATCGTTTCGCAGACCTGCGCCTACACCAACCACACCATCCTTGCCGAAGCGCTGGAAACTTGGCCGCTGGAATATCTGGAACAGGCAGTTCCGCAGCTGGTGCCGATTATCGAGCATCTGGACAAGCGCGCCAAGGCCCTGAGCCACGACCCCAAAACCGCCATCATCGACCGGGACCATCGGGTTCACATGGCGCACATCGACATCCATTATGGATTTTCCATCAACGGGGTGGCGCAGCTGCACACCGAAATCCTCGAAAAGAGCGAGCTGTCCGCCTTTTATGAGCAGTATCCCGAACGCTTCCACAACGAGACCAACGGCATTACCTTCCGCCGCTGGCTGATGTTGTGCAATCCGCGGCTCTCCGAGCTGATTACCGAGCTGATTGGAGAGGGCTGGAAGCAGGATGCCACCCGGCTGGAACAGCTGACCGCCTTTGTGCAGGACGATGCGGTGATCGACCGCCTGCTGGACATCAAGCAGGAGAACAAGCGGAAGCTTCGGGAGGAGCTGCTTCGGACCAGCGGTATTACCCTCGACCTCAATTCAGTCTACGACATTCAAATCAAGCGTCTCCACGAGTACAAGCGCCAGCAGATGAACGCTCTGTACGCCATCTGGAAATATTTTGAAATCTGCTCGGGACGCCTGCCCAAGCGCCCGATTACCATGATTTTCGGGGCGAAGGCGGCTCCGGCTTACACCATCGCCAAGGACATCATTCACCTCATTCTCTGCTTGCAGCAGCTGTTTGACTCCGACCCGAGGGTGTCCCCGTACCTGAAAATCGTGATGGTGGAAAACTACAATGTCAGTCTGGCAGAACAGCTGATTCCGGCGTGCGACATCTCCGAGCAGATTTCGCTGGCATCCCGAGAAGCCAGCGGCACCGGCAACATGAAGCTGATGCTCAACGGCGCAGTGACGCTGGGCACGATGGACGGGGCAAATGTGGAGATTTTTGACCGGGTCGGCAAGGACAACATCTACATCTTTGGGGCATCCAGCAAGGAGGTTCTCGACCTGTATCGAACCGACGGCTACTGCTCCGCACAAATTTATGACAGCCAGCCGGAGGTCGAGCGTCTGGTCGATTTCATCATCGACAAAAAGCTGATTCGGCTGGGCGACCCTCTGCCGTTGTGCCGCCTGTACAAGGAGCTGGTGGGCAAGGACTGGTTTATGACCCTGTTAGACTTGCAGGAATATATCCGGGTCAAGGAGCAGATGCTCGAGGACTTTGAGGACCGCCGCGCGTGGGGCCGTAAAATGCTGTACAACATCGCCAAGGCTGGATATTTTTCCGCAGACCGCACCATCGCCCAGTACAATCGGGACATCTGGCATCTGGAGGAAGCATAGCGCTATCGGAAGTTTCGATAAGAAAGAATGACACGATTGCAAAAAACAATCATCTGCCGCCGGGGTCCCCTCTTGACTCCGGCGGCTGCTTTATGCCACAATGAGGAGTGGTATCAAAGAATTTTGGGAGGAAAAAGAATGGCAGAGAATCTTTACTACGCGATGTCTTTTTACAATACGACCGACACCATGCAGACCGAGAAGAAGGCAAAGGAGCAATTTGCAATCCGCATCATGCCGACCCCGCGCGCCAGCTCCACCAGCTGTGGTCTGGCGATTCGCTTTGAGGGGCAGGACGAGCAGGCTTATCTGGAATTTGCACGCAGCCAGACCGTTCCGCTCGGACTGTACTGCATCCAGACTCCGGAAGAGGGAGAAGCACAGGCAAGAGAAATTTTTGTCCGCCGTCCCTAGACAGTTTGCCTGATGACAGAAACACCTCTGTCATAGTGCAATAGGAGGATGGAGGAGCTCGTTTCTTTTTTGTGATTTTCTCTAAATCCCCCTCTTGACATCGTCGGGAGATAGGAGTATACTGAGAAAGGCTTCTAAGGCATAGAGAAAAAACAACAGGCTTTTTTAAGAAAAAAAGGAGGTTTCAGACATGGCCAATCTTATCCACGTTACTACTCTTCAGAATCGTCATTTGGGTAATGGTGAACACCATCAGGGAATGTTCTGTCAGCCTCCGCTCCCACAGTGCTGCTAATACCAAGGCAGCTGTGCGGCCGGTAGGACGGGTCGGGTCTGTTTTCTAACAAGACACGGTTCGTCGATTTGAATTTGCTGATAAAGGCATCCCTGTACGATTGACAGGGGTGCCTTTTTGTTTTCCTGCACGGGGTCAAATCGGGAACGGGACCTCGTTGGAGGTTTGCGGGGCGGTCTAAACTAGAGGGGGAAAGAGAGAGCGGCCCGGCAAAACAAGGGAAGGAATATTTTTGAAAGGATAGGAGAGTGATTTGTTTGCACGAAAACAAGAAGAAAAATGCGGGCGTGGTCTTTCGCTTCGTCCGGGGAAATTTGTGGCTGTTTGGGCTGGGGCTTCTCTGCTCGATGCTCAACACCGCCTTTAATGCCATGACACCGCAGATTATCCGCATGACGGTGGACTCCATCGTTGGCGAGGGAAGCCTGCCGAATTGGGTGGAGCGTCTGGGACTGGGTGCGATGGTCCGCAGCGACCCGGGCAAGATGCTGCTGCTGGCAGCGGCGGGTGTGCTGGTGACAGCGGTGCTGTCGGGCTTGTTCAGCCTCTTTGCGCGGCTCAATACCGCCAAGGCCTCGGAGCGCTCCATCAAGGCGCTGCGTGACGAGCTGTATTCGCACATCCAGAAGCTGCCGTTTTCCTGGCACACCGCTCACCAGACCGGTGAAATCATCCAGCGCTGTACCTCGGATGTAGATGTCATCCGCAACTTCATCAGCGCACAGATGGTCGAGGTATTCCGTATCAGCTTCCTCATCATCATGACCATGGGGCTGATGTTCTCGATGAATGTCAAAATCTCGCTGGTGGCAGCGGTGTTCGTCCCGATTATCATGTTCTACTCGTACTTCTTCAGCTCCAAGATTTCCAAGCGCTTCATGGAGGCGGATATTGCGGAGGGCGCCCTGTCCTCGACGGTTCAGGAGAACCTCACCGGTGTCCGCGTAGTCCGTGCGTTTGGCAGGGAGCGGTTTGAAATCGACCGCTTTGACGAAAAGAATGTCGCCTTCTCGAATCTGTGGATTCGGCTGGGCCACATGATGACCGCCTACTGGAGCACCGGCGACCTGATTATGGCGATTCAGGTGCTGACGGTTATCTGCGTGGGTACGGTCAGCGCAGTCCACGGGGAGATTACGCTGGGTGAATTTCTGGCGTTCGTTTCCTACAATGCGACCCTGAGCTGGCCGGTGCGCGGTCTGGGCAAGATTCTGGCGGAGATGAGCAAGACCGGCGTTTCCATAGACCGTGTTGCTTATATCTTAGATGCCGAGCCGGAGCAGGATGCACCGGATGCCCTGACGCCTCCGATGGACGGCGACATCGTCTTTGACCATGTCACCTTCGGCTACGAAAACCAGAAGCCGGTTCTGGATGATGTTTCCTTCACCATCCCGGCGGGCAGCACCTTTGCCGTGCTGGGCGGCACCGGCAGCGGCAAGACCACCTTGATGCACCTGCTCAACCGTCTGTACGATTTGGACGAGAACGGCGGCCACATCACCATCGGTGGGGTGGACATCAACAAAATCAGCCGTGCCCACCTGCGAAAGAATATCGGCATCGTGTTGCAGGAGCCGTTTTTGTTCTCCCGCACCATCCGCGAAAATATCGGCATCGCCTGCAAGGACAGCAGCAAGGACAAGATGATGGACTATGTGCGTGCCGCCGCCCACTCGGCCTGTGTGGATGAAGCTATCGAGGGCTTCACCAACGGCTACGAAACAGTGGTCGGTGAGCGCGGCGTCACCCTCTCCGGCGGTCAGAAGCAGCGTGTGGCAATTGCCCGAATGTTGACCCAAAATTCGCCGGTGATGATTTTTGACGATTCGCTGTCGGCAGTCGATGCCGAGACCGATGCCAAGATTCGCCACGAGCTCAAGGAAAAGATGGGCAGTGCGACCATTATCCTGATTTCCCACCGCATCACCACCCTGATGCAGGCAGACCGGATTCTGGTGCTGGACAACGGACGGGTGGCAGAAATCGGAACCCACGAGGAGCTGATTGCCAAGCCCGGAATCTATCAGGAAATCTATCAGATTCAGATGAACAATGCCGACCGCGAGCTGCTGCGCAGCCTGTCGGACGGACAGCCTACAGAAAGCAGGTGATATGATGGCAAATCCAAATCGGGACGATGTTGTGCAGAACAACAAGTCCTTCCAGCTTTCCATTTGGAAGCGGCTGCTGCCCTTTGTCAAGCCCTACCGCTGGATGCTGCTGCTGATTGTGGTGACCAATATTGCCATGTCGGTAGCGGATGTCCTGCTGCCGCTGTTCCAGCGATATGTTGTGGACAACTTTATCGAGCAAGGTACGCTGATGGGCTTCCGGCCCTTTATCGCAGCTTACCTGACCGTCATCATTTTGCAGGTATTCAGCTTTGTGCTTTACACGCTGAATGCCATGAAGGTGGAGATGCGCATGGGGCGCGACCTGAAAAAGGCGTGCTTCACCCATCTGCAAACCTTGTCTTTTTCCTATTATAATGTCACCCCAGTGGGTTATATTCTGGCGCGCGTGATGAGCGATACCAACAAGATTGCCGCCATCACCGCATGGGACCTCATCGATATTCTCTGGGCGCTGTCCTATGTTCTGTGCGCCTTTGTATCGATGGCAATGCTCGACCTGCGCCTTGCACTGCTGGTCATGCTCATCGTGCCGGTGATTGCAGTGCTGACCACCTACTTCCAGAAGAAGATTTTGTTCTGGAACCGCAAGGTTCGCTCGATCAACTCCCGCATCACCGGCGCCTTCAATGAGGGCATCATGGGAGCCAAGACCTCCAAAACGCTGGTTATCGAGGATAAGAACAGCCAAGAATTTGCAGAGCTGACCGAGGAAATGCGCTCGGCGTCGGTGCGTGCGGCAGGGCTGAATGCGCTGTATATCCCGCTGGTCATGCTGGCAAGCTCGGCGGCAACGGCAATCGTGCTGGCAAGGGGCGGTCATCTGGTGCTGGAAAATGCCATGCTCATCGGTACTCTGTCCGCCTTCACCACCTATGCCGTCTCGATTTTCGAGCCGATTCAGCAGATGGCGCGTGTGCTGGCGAATATCATCTCGGTGCAGCCGAACATCGAGCGTGTCATGGACCTGCTGGACAAAAAGCCGGACATCGTGGACAGCCCGGAGGTCATCGCCAAGTACGGAGATTGCTTTGAGCCTAAGAAGGAAAACTGGGAGCCGATTCGCGGCGACATCGAATTTGAGGATGTTTCCTTCCGCTACCCTGACGGCGAGGAGGAGGTGCTCAGCCACTTCAACCTGAAGATTCCGGCGGGCACCAATGTCGCAATCGTCGGCGAGACCGGCGCAGGCAAGTCCACTCTGGTCAATCTGGCGTGCCGCTTCTTTGAACCGACCGGTGGCCGCATCCTGATTGACGGCAGGGACTACCGCGAGCGCAGTCAGCTCTGGCTGCACAGCCGTCTGGGATATGTGCTGCAAAACCCGCACCTGTTCTCCGGCACGGTTATGGACAACATCCGCTACGGCCGTCTGGACGCAACCGATGAGGAGGTGCGCGAGGCGGCAAAGGCGGTTTCCGCCGATACGGTGGTCGAGCATCTGGACAACGGATACGACAGCGACGTCGGCGAGGGCGGCGACAAGCTCTCCACCGGTGAAAAACAGCTGATTTCCTTTGCGCGCGCGGTGCTGGCAGACCCTGCCATCTTTGTGCTGGACGAGGCGACCAGCTCGATTGACACCCACACCGAGCAGCTGATTCAGAATGCGACCCTGCGGCTGTTGGAGGGCAGAACCTCCTTCCTGATTGCACACCGACTGTCCACCATCCGTCAGGCAGACCTGATTCTAGTGGTCAAGGATGGCAGAATCGTCGAACAGGGCACCCACGAGGAGCTGCTGCGCAAGGGCGGTTACTACCACGACCTCTACTCCAAGCAGTTCCAGGAGGAGGAGCTGCACTCGAAACTGGGAGCATAACCAAGCGGCAAATTTTTCCACCCGGCTCCGGCTGCACAGAGGATGTGCGGTCGGGGCTGGTTTTTTGAGCGAATCACAGC
>URFD01000049.1 GCA_900547015.1 uncultured Oscillospiraceae bacterium
CCGGAGCCGGAAAGACGATGCTGCTGCGCGCCTTTTCCAAAACCATCGGCAGCAGCTTTAAGCGAATCCAGTTTACCCCCGACCTGCTGCCCTCTGACCTGACCGGCATTAACTTTTACAACCAGAAAAGCGGAGAATTCCAGTTCCGGGAAGGCCCGCTTTTTTCCAATATTATTCTGGCAGATGAGATTAACCGTGCCACCCCTCGTACCCAGTCCAGTCTTCTGGAGGCGATGGAGGAGCGCCAGATTTCGGTAGACGGCGTCACCACCCCGCTCGAGGAGCCATTCATGGTAATGGCAACCCAAAACCCGCTGGAATCCTACGGAACCTTCCCTCTGCCGGAAGCCCAAATCGACCGATTTTTCATGAAGCTCAAGCTGGGCTACATGACCCGTCAGCAGGAGCTGTCTGTCATCAGCCGCCCTTCCACCGCGCAAATCGTGGAAGAGCTTTCCAGCGTCATCTCTCTGGAGGAAATCGCACAGCTCAAGCAGATGATTCCGCAAATCACCGTCAGCGACGATGTGGCCGGCTACATCATGGACATCATCGAGCGCACCCGCACCACCAGCTACTTCTCGCTCGGTGTATCCACCCGAGGCGCCATCGCTCTGTACAAGGCCGCACAGGTCACCGCTGCCCTCAATGGCAGAGACTATGTCCTGCCGGAGGATGTCCGCTATGTTGCACCGCACGTCCTCTGCCACAGAATCGCCTCCGGCGGTCTGACTCGTTCTGGTGAGGTCGAAAAATATCTGGAGCAGATGCTCAACGAGATTCCTGCACCGCTGGAAACTGTCCGCAGCTGATTTCCAGCTGTTCCCTTGCAAGAAAGGAGGGAGTCTGTTTGATTATTCTGCTGATTTTGTTTGCATTGATTCTCTTTCTGGTGGAGCGCTACTACCTCCAAAATGGCCTGAGCCGCATCTACTACGATGTTTCTGTTTCGCAGGCGCTGCTAGAGCCGGAGGAGGAATTCATCATCCGCTCCACCATCGAAAACCACAAGCCCCTGTTTCTGCCCTATCTGTCCATGGAGGAGTCCCTCCCCTATGAAATCCAGATTTCCGAAACCGAGCAGGTCGATCGGGACAGCACCGGACTACAGGTTTTCACCAACACCACCTCCGCTCAGTATGAGCAGATTCGCAACGCCTACCTGAAGTCCAGCTTCTACCTGATGCCAAATCAAAAATTCACCCGTGAGGTGCGGGCATCCCTGCCCTGCCGCGGACGCTTTCTGTTTCGCGGCTGCAACCTGCACGGAGGAGACTTTTTGGGTCTGAGCGATTCCGACCGCAGCTTTCCGACCACCCGCGAGGTAGTCGTGATGCCCAAGCGCGCCCCTATCCCCGACATCGGACGGCTGGTGGGCGACTTTTTGGGCGACCTGTCGGTCAACCGCTTTATCTTCGAGGACCCGATGCTGACCATTGGCTTTTCCGAGTACACCGGGCGGGAACCTCTGCGCGACATCAGCTGGAGCCAAACCGCCCGCATGGGCCGAACGATGGTCAAAAACTATGACCACACTGTTGACCTGTCGCTGACCATCCTGCTGAATGTCCAATCGGCGAACCCCAACTCCGACGATGACCAGGCGGTCGAAACCTGCATTTCGATGGTTCGCTCCCTGTGTGAGACACTGGAAGAACAGCACATCAAATACAGCTTCCTGACCAATGCCATCCCGGTCGGCATGATTGGCGGCACCGATGAAATCGAACAAGGAAACGGCAACCGTCACTTTTTCGCCATGATGGAAATGCTCGGACGGCTCACCTCCATCGGGGCCAAGCCCTTTTCCAATACCATTCTGAGAGCCTGCCGAACCTCCGAGCAGGGGCGCCACCACATTCTGGTCACTCCCGATTGGAATCCCGAGTGGGCAGAGCCGATGCGTCTGCTGGAAAAGCTGTCCGATGGCCACATCCTGACGCTGACACCGGAGCAGGCAGGGCTCAACGGATCTGACGGCAGCTCCGCCGAGGAGGTATCCGCATGAATCTATTCTACTTTTTCAAAATGATGGGCGACCTGTCGATGATCTTCGCCTTTGAAAATTCGGCGATGCTGGTGTTCGGCTGCAATATCTCCTCCTTCCTGCCGCTGCTGGTTCTGTCCCTGAGCGGTACCCTCGGATATTACCTGAATCAAAAGTCACCCAAGCTGCGCTATCTGGCAATCCCTGCCATGCTGCCCGCTCTATATCACCCGGAGAATTTTGTTTCTCTGCTGGGGGTCTTGGTTGCCTGCCTTTATGTCGGGCTGCACATCGTCCTTCAGCGCTTCGAGTTGAGCCACTACGAGAGGGTTAGCTTCTTCCAGCTGGGCTGCAAGGTTCTTCCGCTCTTGCTGATACCGCGTATGATTCTGGTTACCTCCGATACCCCGTCGCCTGCGTTCTTCCACTATCTGCTCATCTTTGCCGTATCCACCCTGCTGCTGACCCAAACCCTGCGCCACGGCCCCGAAATCCTCAGCCAGCGCCGCTTCCGCATCATGTGCTTTGGTGCTCTGTCGTGCGTCCTGCTGATTACTGCGCTGTTCAGCTCCCCGTGGTTTCTGTCTTTGGTCGGCGCTGTGCTCAAAACGATTTATCTCCATCTGTTCGCACCGATTATCCTGCTGCTTTCCTATGCAGTTGGTCTGGTTTTCTGCGGTATCATCGCACTGCTTTCTAAGCTAGGCTTCAACCTGCAAGAAGCAAACCAGATGGCGGAGATTTTCTTCAGCGGCCTCCAAGCCGATTTAAAGCATTCGGAGATTCCAGACGCTCCCCAGAACTCATCCTTCCTCACCGCTTTGGGAACGGTGATTGCAATCCTCATTCTGGCGTTTTTGATTTACTTCTTCGTTTCCCGTCTCAAGCGCCGAAAGGGCGACCAGCACGATTCCTCGATTCGGGAGACCCGCTCTGCAATCGACCAAGCCCGCTCCTTTGCGGAGGAAGGTTCCCGCGACCTGATTGAGCCGCGCGACTCCCGCTCGGCTGTCCGCTATCACTACCGCAAATTCCTCCGCTGCTGTAAGCGGGTTGGCATTTCACTTTCCCCCGAGATGAACAGCAGCATCGTGGAGAAAAAAGCCCGTGAAGCCTTCCAGCCCGAATCAGCAGGATGGATTCAAAATATCCGCAGCATCTACATTCGTGCGCGCTACAGCTACCACGAGGTCAGCAAGGAATCGGTTCAGCAAATCAAAGCGGATGTTCAAAAGATTCAAAACGAAACGAGCCATTTTCTCAAGAGACTCTAACGCTTCAAAACAAACAGGAGGACCCGAAACGGGTCCTCCTGTTTTTATGCTGTAATGAACTTTTCAAAGAGGTCCAAAGCCCTGTCGATGTCCTCTCTGCTGGTATCGTGGGTAGTCACGAAGCGGAACTCGCCGTCCTCGACTCCGTTGATTTTAACCCCGGCCTCCAGCATTTTTTCCGGCAGGGAGTGGATGAGCTGCGCCGGTGCGTCCAGTCGGAAAAAGACCATGTTGATTTCGACCGAATCCAAATCCAGAGAAACTCCCGGCATCTTCTGCAAACGCTCCGCCATGTATCGGGCATTATCGTGGTCCTCCTGAAGCCGCTTGGTCATGACCTTCAGGGCAACCAGACCTGCCGCCGCCAAGAATCCGCACTGTCTCATGCCGCCACCCAGCATCTTGCGGTTTTTCCGTGCCCGCTCAATATACTCCCGGCTTCCGACCAGCAGCGAGCCTACCGGTGCACACAGGCCCTTGGACAGACAGAACATCACCGAATCCGCACAGGCGGCGATCTCCTTAACATCCACCTTCAGTGCCGTTGCCGCGTTAAAGATTCTGGCTCCGTCCATGTGGACCGGAATCCCTTCCTCCTGCGCCATGCTGTAAACCTGCTGAAGTGCCTCCAGCGGAACCACCTTGCCGGTTGCCAGCGGCTCCTCCACGCAAATCATGCCGGTGCGTGGAAAATGGATGTTGTTTCGATCCCGAATCGCCGCACGAATCTGTTCCGAATCAAAGATGCCGTTTTCAAAATGCAGGGTGTGGATGAAAGCCTGCGACAAAACTGCCGCACCGCCCACCTCGTGTGCAACGATGTGCGCTGTGTCCGAGAGCAGGATTTCATCCCCACGCTGGGTGTGGCTCATGACCGCTACCGCATTTCCCATTGTGCCGCTTGCCACAAACAGAGCCGCTTCTTTTCCCATCATTTCTGCCGCAGTCCGTTCCAGCTCGACCACAGTCGGGTCGTCCCCGTACACATCGTCTCCCACCTGCGCGGTATACATCGCCTCTCTCATCTGCTGGGTCGGCTGGGTCACCGTATCGCTTCTCAGGTCAATCCACTTTTTCTCCACATTCATACCGATTACCTCCTTGTGCTCTTTTTTCCGAATTGGTTTGATTTTCCTTTTAAGATTATCACAAACAAACCAATTTCGCAACCGCCATTCTATATGAAATATGCACAAAAATTTGCAGTTTCCCTTGTCCTGCAAAGGACAAATCCCCTGTGCAGCTTTCCAGCAGCCACACAGGGGATTTCTTGTGAATCAGGTTATTTTTTCTTTTCGTCCGGTTTTTTCTCTTGCGGCTTCATGCCCCAAAAGACAAGGTTCATGATAATGACAATCAGCACGACCACAGCCATCGAGACCCAAAAGCCCATGTTTAGGCCCAGCCATTCTGTTGTACCGAACAGCTTCATCCAAATTTCGTTCCAGTTTACATTCCAGAGCATCGTGCGCACCTCCTTACAGCAGCTCGCCGTAGTGGCGGACATAAGCCTTTTTCATACTGGTTGCCAGCACCATGTACAGCAGGATGCAGGGAATCAGATAAGCAAAATACATCGCAGGCAGAGCGGTAAAGCCGAGCGCCGTACCCAGAGGGGTAAACGGAATCACCGTCAGCACCCCGATGCCGGTCATGGTCAGCAGGGTCACCGGAGCCGAGGCATGGCTCTGGATAAACGGAATCTTCGGTGTACGAATCATATGGATGACCAGCGTCTGACTCCACATGGATTCCACAAAGCATCCTGCTTGGAACATTCCGATATACCGCGCCTGCATGGCCGCAAGCTCCGCTCCGCTGTAATGGGCAGCCAGATCGTTAAACAGCACACCATCGGCAGCATCTCCGGCATCAGTCCCACCGCCACCGACAGCGCAAACGCAAAGGATTCCAGCCAGTTTCCGCCTGTCACCCCGAGAAGCACAAACACGCTGGGAATCAGCACCACAATAAATCGGAGCATGACCCACGCGATGGAATTGGCGCCCCGCTGAAAGGACTGCTTATCCTCGGATTCCGGCTTTGCAAAGCTGCCGTAGAGCGTGTCCTTGCCGACCGCCAAAACGATTCCTTCGCCTTTTCCGCTGATGACCGTGGTTGCCATGAACACCAGGTTTTCCAGTTGGGTCAGCGTTTTCGGGCTGCTGTAGCTCAGGGTGCGGCAGGTCTTTTCCAAAATCGCGCTTTCGCCCGTGATGGCAGCCTGAGAAATAAACAGGTCGGTAACGCTGGTCAGACGGATGTCCGCCGGAACACGGTCTCCCGCAGAAAGCAGGACGATGTCTCCTACCACCAGTTTTTCCGCCGGAATCTCAACCAGCTCACCCCCGCGGCGGACGGTGATGCTTTCATGAATCAGACGGTCCAGCTGCTGCGCTGCATTTTTCGCCCGAAGCTCCTGAACCAGCCGGATGGCTCCGCTGATTAGAATCATGGTAAAGATGATGATTGCGGTGGAAGCGTTTCTGGCAAAATCCGAGGCAATCAAAACATCTGTCACCAGCGAAATGATTCCCAAAATAAAGAGAATGACATTGAACGGATTGATAAAAGCCCGCCGAAGCCGACAGACCATCGTATCATTTTTTCGCTCCGCAAAGCTGTTTGCGCCATATTGTTCCCGCATCTCCTCGACCTGCTCGCGCGACAGGCCATCGGGAGATGCCCCGATTTCCTTGTAAATCTGCGCCGACTCACGGTAAGTGTACTTCTTGATACGACTGTCAAACAGTGTTGTTCTGGACACGGGACAGCCCTCCTTTGGCAATACGATACGATTATTGTAACATGAACCGGTCAAAAGGTCACTCCCGTATTCTTGCTTTTTTCTTGCGATTCGGCTTGGCCCCCGATATTTAGCCTCTCTCATCAAAAAACAGGCACGCCCATCACAGTCTAATCAAACTGGGATGAATGTGCCTGTTCGTTGGTTTTTGCTATTTTACTTCGTTGAGCAGCTCCTCCGCAGAGATCTGAAACAGCTTTGCCAGCTCAAGTAAGTTAGAGGTGCTCGGGTCAGATACTCCGTTCTCCCACTTAGAAACCGCCTGTCTGCTGACGCCGATTGCCTCTGCGACAAATTCCTGTGTCATCTTGCACTCCTCCCGATGCTGCTTCAAAACCTCACCGAGCGATTTTTTGATGACCGCCTTTTCGGCTCTCACCTCTTTGGATTTGATGTGCCGAATCAGCGCCTTGATGAGAACGATGCCAAGCACGAGTAAGGTAATCAGCACCGCCATCCCGATGAGCAGCACAACTCCAAAAACTACACTTCCTAAAAAACTGACTTCCATTTTTTTACCTCCTTTTTGGTACCCTGATTCTAGCATTTTTTCGCGATTTCCAACACCAACTATTGCGCAATCCTCTGTTGCATTTCGGTTGCATTGGGGATTTTCTATGATTTCTGCCACTCTCTTCCCTTCTCCTGCCGTTCTACTTTATTGAGAGCAACCTGCCGCTTCCCCAAAAAAGCGACAAAAAAATCAGACACCCCATCGAGTGTCTGATTTTTGTTGCAATCACATTTATGCGCGGGCAGATTTTGCTGCCTTCTTTTCCTGCCACAGGGTCCACAGGGAACCGGAGAGGAATACAGAAGAATACAGACCGGAGATAACACCGACCATCATCGGAACAGCAAAGCTCAGAATCGAGTTAACGTTCATCATCAGTGCCACTACGCAGATGCACAGCAGTGCCATTGCGGTGGTCAGAGAGGTGGTGACGGTTCTTCTCAGACACTGGTTGATGCTCATGTTGACCAGCTCGCCCAGCTTCATCTTATCGCCATAGTAGCGTTTGTTCTCACGAATACGGTCGTAGATTACGATCGTGTCGTTGATGGAGTAACCCAGAATGGTCAGCACAACTGCGATGAAGTTGTCGTTGATGGTAAAGCCCAGCAGGACAAAGACACCGTATGCAACCAGAATATCGTGCAGCAGAGCGATGACCGAAACCACGCCGGCAGAAGCTCCGCCGATTTTGCGGAAGCGCAGGCCGATGTAGACAATCATGATGACCGAAGCAAAGACAACTGCTACCAGACATTTCTTCAGGAATTCTTTACCCATAGTCGGGTCAACGTTGTTGACATCCGAAGCCTCAACTTCGTTGTCTGCATAAGCCTCCTGAAGGGTTTCCAGCAGCTTGGTCTGGGTTTCGGTGGTCAGGTTCTGGTCAGAGGTCAGGCTGACTACCATGCTCATCTGACCGGTCACGCTGTTTTCCTGCTGCTGAACGGTTACATCCTGACCCAGAAAATCTTCTACTGTCTTTTCAAAGGCCTCCGGGGTAATCTCGCCGGTATAGGAATAGGTGGCAATCGAGCCGCCCTTAAACTGAATGTCCAGCTTTGGCCCAATGACAATGGTAATCAGCAGAACCAGAGCCATTGCAACCAGGGAGATGATAAAATATCGTTTTCTTTTTCCGATAATATCCAGTTTCATTATTTGTCACCTCCATAAAGCCATGCTTTTCGGAACGGTTTGAAGCCCGCAATCGAGCGCAGCATCAGTCTGGATGCCAGAACACCCATCGCAAAGTTCAGCACGATGCTGACCAGCAGGGTATAGCCGAAGGAGTAAACCGAGCCAGCGGTTGCAGTTCCCAGACCCATCCAAGAGAACAGGAAGTTAAATGGGATTGCAAAGATGCTGTCGCTTGGTCCAAACACGCCCATCAAGATGACTGCGATAAAGACGACGGTGATGTTACTGTCGAAAATAGCCGAGAATGCGTTCTGGAAGCCGGACTGGATGGACGCATCGATGCCCTTGCCGGTGCGGATTTCCTCACGAATACGCTCTGCCGAGATGATGTTGGCATCCACGCCAAAGCCCAGACCCAGGATGATACCTGCGATACCCGGAACGGTCAGGGTAAAGGATGGGAATACCGGGAAGAAGCCGGTGATGGCTGCAATGGTTCCTGCCAGCTGTCCTGCCAGTGCAATCACCGCTACCAGACCCGGCAGACGGTAGTAGAGAATCATAAAGACTGCGATGATGATAAATGCGGCAGCACCTGCTTTTACCATCGCATCCTTAGCACCCATACCGAGGGTTGGGGAGATTGCGTTATAATTCTTGGTAACCAGCTCGAACGGTAGAGCACCGCCATTGATCTGGTTTGCCAGCTGAACCGCAGATTCGGTGGTAAAGTTACCGGAAATAACGCACTTGCCATCGCTGATTACGCTTTCTACAACCGGTGCGCTAATGACCTCGTCATCCATGAAGATAGAAATCTGCTTGCCGATCTGGTCGGTGGTTGCCTGTTTCCAGATTTCCTTTGCGCTGTCCTTCAGGGTCAGGGAAACGACCGGAGAGGACGCTCCGCCGCTCTGATTCTGGTACATTCCGAACTCTGCCTTCTCAACATCGGCGCCGGTCAGAACCGGTTCTCCCGGATTTGCGGACAGACGACCGGTGGTCTGGTCGATTGGCAGGTTCTTGTAAAAGCTCAGCTGTGCGGTTTTGCCCAGCTCTTCGATTGCTTTTTCAGGGTTAAAGTCCTGCTCGTCCGATTTCCAAGGGAAGCGAACAATGATACGGTCTGTGTTCTTGTCGGTATAAACCTCGCTGTCGGTAATGTTCTGGTTGAGCAGTCTGGTTCTGATGACCGACTCTGCTGCTGCCAGCTCATTCTCTGTTGCGTCCACACCCTCCGGTGGGCTGAAGGTAACATCCACGCCTCCGCGGATATCGATGCCCCAGCGGATGTCTTCCGCGCCCTTGATGTGGGTGCGCTCGACATCACCAAAGGTTGAATGGATGCCGAAAAACGCTGCATAAGTTAAGAGTGCCAGAATCGTGAAAACCACGAAAAACACCGGCTTGCCAACTCTTTTCATCTGCAATCCTCCAATTCCTGTTTTCATGACAAGGCAGAAGCCGGGTGGCCCCTCGTTGCCCTGAATTATTTTTGCCATTTTATGGCATTCATACCGAATATTATATTGCAAACCAGCCAAAAAGTCAATCTTCCATTTCCCCTCATCCCCCTGCAAAGTGTGAAAATCTACTTCAATTTTGTGCTTTTCAGCAGAAAAGAGGATTTCGGCTCGGTTGCCGAAATCCTCTTTTGGGTTGATGCAGCAATTTTCTCGCTACACTATTGTTTGGTACAGACCATGTTCAGGCAGCGGGAGCATTCCATCGAGAAGCCGGTAGGCTCTCCCTGCTCGCCGCGGAGGAAGTGCAGGTTGAGGTCTGTATCTCCACCCTGCAAATAAACATAGTGGTCTCCTTCCACTGCCATGAGCGGGCCTGCGCCAAAGCGGAAATGCCAGCCCCACAGCAGTCCGTCCTGCTCATAGATTCGGGTGACCGTCTCCAGGTCATCGCTGTAGTATTCGCCCAGCAGCTCCTCTCTGCCCTGAGCCGATGCCTGCTCCAAGCGCTGCATTGGAGTCAACGGTTTTCCCGGGATTCCGGTCAGCAGACCGTTTTGATCAAAGTAGACCTTCTCATCCAGATATCCAATCTGGTATCCGCCCTGACCGTCGGCAATCAGCGGAACCGAACCGCGCCGACGCTTCACAGCCCAGCCGGTTCCATCCTGTACGATTTCCATGGTGCCTTCGCCCTCTGCCCCGGTGAAGAAGTAGCATCCGGCAACCGGCTCGGTCAGATTGGCAGGAGGCTGCGGCAGCTCATCCTGCGGAAGTCCGAGCACCAAATCTGCAATGTTGCGAGCAGCGATTCCTGCCGGTGTGTTGGCGGTGTTGGTGACGATGGCAATATCCAGCTCGTCCTGTTCAAAGCTGAACACCTGTGCGCGGAAGGCTGCGTCCGCACCGCTGTGCTCGATGTAAGCATGGCCCTTGTGCTCCCCTGCAAACAGTCCTCCCGCATAAGGGCTGACCGAACCGTCGCTGAGGATTGGCGCCTTCTTCATCTCCTCCACCGTTGCGCGGGTGCAGATGGTCGGATTGTGATAATTTTCCAGCAGGGTCAGCAAATCCCAGGCGGTGGTGTTCATCGAGGTTGCACCCCAAAGTGCAAAGTTCAGCGGGCTCAGCTCAAATGTTCCGAAGCCGTTGTCCGAGTAAGAGGAGGAAATTCCGGGAACGGTGTCCCAGACCCCTCTGCGGATAAAGGTGTGCTTCATGCCCAGCGGCTCGAAGATGCGCTCCTTGGCAAATTCCGGAAGGTCCTGTCCGGAGATTCGGCGAACAATCTCTGCAATCAGGGTAAAGTTCGAGTTGCTGTACAGATAGCGGGAACCCGGCGCGAAGTTCAGGTGCTTCTGCGGACGGAGCGTTTCCAGCAGGTCGGTCATGGAAATCGTGTCGGTGTATCGGATTCCTCTCATCTCCAGCAGACCCCACTGGTCGCGGATTCCGCTGTTGTTGTTCATCAGGTTGCGGACTGTAACCGGCTCTTTGAAGGAAACCAGGTCGGGCAGATAGGTTCGGATGTCCTCATCCAGCGACACCTTGCCCTCCTCCACCAGCAACAGCATACTCAAAACCGTCACCTGCTTGGAGACCGAAGCCACATGAAAGCAGGTGTCCTCGGTGACCGGAATCCGATGCTCCATGTTGGACAGACCGAAGCAGCGGCTGTAAATCAGCTTGCCATGGTGTCGAACCGCAACCTGTCCTCCCGGGGTATCTGCGTGGTCCCAGCGATAAAAAATCTGGTCAATTTGTTTTTTCAGTTCCATCAAAATTCCCTTCCTCCCGATCGATCATTCTTGTTTTGGGGTGCCCGTGCCTCACCCAATCGCTCCCGTCACCCCTGTCTCCTCCAACATACCACATAGCACCATGGAATTCAATGGATTCTTTTCCCAGATTTTTCGTTGTGAATCGAGCAATTCACACAAATTATTTTTGATGTTCTTCTGCTTTCTC
>URFD01000050.1 GCA_900547015.1 uncultured Oscillospiraceae bacterium
GGGCCAACAGCGGGGGTTTTTGTGCATGTTTGTTTGATTTCTTTTTTCGGACTATGATATAATAAATAAAACCCTGATTTTCGATAGCGGTTTGAACAGGCAATCCGCACAGTTTGCCTCGGCAGGACGAAAAGAGGGCGTTTTGCCGACGGAAAACGAGCAGCAAAGCTGAAAAAACAGGATGCTCTCAAGGCTGACAATCTGCGTTAGGAGATGAGTTTATGAAAAAAGTACCGGTAGAAATTTGTGTATGTACAGCGTGTGTGATGAACGGTTCGGTAGAAATCATGGAGGCGGTGGAAAGCCTGCGTGATCTGCGTGAAGAGATGAGCGAGGGATATCCGACAAAGCATCAAGGAGAAATTGAGCTGAGTACCAACAAATGTCTGGGAAATCATCCGCATCAGAAAAGCTCTCCTGTCGTTTCGATCGACGGAAAAGTTTTTGAAAGGGCAGATGCGGAATCTGTCATGGCAACGATTGTCGAAATCTTTCAACAGAGCGGCGAGCAGTAATTACCGTCGAGGCAGGGAAAAGTAACAGAGCAAGTGGAAAGGGTGCAACAAAAAGATGAGAGGGATTACAACGCCGGTCACCAAAATCAGGAGACAGGTCTTTACCGAGATTGCCCGTCTGGCGTATGAGGACGGGGATTATTCGCGCATAGAGGAGCTGCCATACACCATTATCCCAGGTGAAAAAGCGCAGTACCGTGAGAGCGTGTTTAAAGAGCGCGCCATCGTCGCCGAGCGTCTGCGTCTGGCAGTAGGTCTGCCGCTGCGTCCGGTTGACCAGCACGCACCGGTTTCGCAGGGAATCAACGACAGTGCGATTGCGGATATGTTCTACGAGCCGCCGCTGATCAACATTATTTCGTTTGCCTGCAACGCCTGTGAGGAGACCAGCTATACCGTTACCGACCTGTGCCGCAGCTGTCTGGCACATCCATGTACCGCAGTATGTCCGGTCAAGGCGGTCTCGATCGTGAACGGCCGTTCCTGCATCGACAAGTCGAAGTGTGTTAAGTGCGGACGCTGCGCTCAGGCGTGTCCTTACACTGCGATTGTCAAGAGCGAGCGCCCTTGTGCATCTGCCTGCGGCGTCAATGCCATCGAATCGGATGAGCTGGGACGCGCAAAAATCAACTATGATAAGTGCGTTTCCTGCGGCCAGTGTCTGGTCAGCTGCCCGTTCAGTGCGATTGCGGACAAGTCCCAGATTTTCCAGCTGATTCAGGCAATCAAGCGCGGCGACAATGTAATCGCTGAGGTAGCGCCTGCGTTCGTTGGACAGTTTGGCCCTCTGGCTTCGCCGGAAAAGGTGCGCGCTGCCCTGAGAAAAATCGGCTTTAAGCATATCTACGAGGTTGCCCGTGGCGCTGACATCGGAGCTGTTGAGGAAGCAGAGGAATATATCAAGATGGTGCCGACTGGCAAGCTGCCGTTTTTGGCGACCTCCTGCTGCCCATCTTGGATTATGATGGCAAAACAGCAGTTCCCGGAAATTGCAAACTGCATTTCGGACTCGATGACACCAATGGTTGCGACCGCGCGTATCATCAAAGAGAAGCACCCGAGCGCCCGCGTGGTCTTTATCGGCCCTTGCGCTTCCAAAAAGCTGGAAGCAATGCGTGCGGATATCCGTACTGATGTTGACTTTGTCATCACCTTCGAGGAACTGATGGGAATTTTCCAAGCTAACGGAATCGAATTTTCCGACCTTCAGGACGATACCGGCTTCAACCACGGTGCAACTGCATCCGGTCGAGGCTACGGAATTGCCGGAGGTGTTGCAAAGGCAGTCACCGACTGTATCAGAGAGATTGCACCGGAGCTGGGAGAAATCAAGACCGACCATGCAGAGGGCCTTGTGGACTGCCGCAAGATGCTGACCCTTGCCAAACTCGGCAAGCGGAACGGCTATCTGCTGGAGGGCATGGCTTGTCCGGGCGGCTGCGTCGGCGGCGCAGGAACCCTGACCAGCATCCCGAAAGCGGTGAAGGCAGGACAGGACTTTGCGGAGCAGGCTGAGTACAAAATCTCGACTCAGGACGAAACGGTCTTTGAAAAATTGGGCAAATACACACAAAAATAACAGCAAGGTTCAGCAGCAAAAAGGAAGCGGTCTCCGCTTCCTTTTTTTCTGCCGTTTTGGAGAAAAGGAAGGGAGCATATTTTTTCCACCGTTTCCATATAGATTGGTTGAAAAGTACAGGAGGGGAGCGGCATGAAGATGAAAAAACGGCTCAAAGGAATGGGAGTTCGGCTGTGTGCGGGGTGGCTGAGTGTTCTGCTGCTGTGCGGCGGAGTGTTGGTTAGCGCACAGGAAACGGAAAAAAAGCAGGTTGCGATGAGCTACACCGCAAAGGCGGCCTATTTGATGGAGCAGGATACCGGAGCGGTTCTGTTTGAGCAGAATGCCACCCAAGCGTTGGCGCCGGCTTCTCTGACCAAGCTGATGGACCTGCTGCTCATTTATGAGGCAATGGAGGAGGGACGGCTGAAGCCGGACGAAACGCTGACCTGCTCTGCCTATGCAAAGTCGATGGGCGGCTCGGAAATTTGGCTCAAGGAAGGGGAGCAGATGACGGTGGAGGAGCTGCTCAAGGCCTTGATTGTGGTGAGTGCAAACGATGCGGCGGTTGTTTTTGCAGAGGCGATTGCTACCACCGAGCAGGCATTTGTAGAGCAGATGAACGAGAAGGGACGGGAGCTTGGACTGGTCAACACGCACTTTGTCAATGCGACCGGCTTCGATGAGGAGGGTCACTACACCTGCGCGCAGGATGTTGCGGCGATTGCACGAGAGCTGATGACCCGATACGGCGATGAAATCACCAGGTTTTCCACCATCTGGATGGACAGCCTGCGTGGAGGAGAGACCGAGCTTGTGAACACTAACCGTCTGGTTCGCTTCTATGACGGCACAACAGGACTGAAAACCGGCACGACCGATGCCGCAGGACACTGTTTGTGTGCGACAGCCGACCGCAACGGGATGTCGCTGATCTCGGTCATTATGGGCTGCAAGACCAGTCAGGACCGATTTGAGGAATCCAAGCAACTGCTGGATTACGGATTTACCAACTTTTTGCGGTACCAGCCGGAGATGCCACAGCAGACAGAGCCGGTGCCGGTCGTCCGCGGGGAGGAAACGCAGGTAGAGGGTTACCTCGAACGGATGCCGCAGGCGGTGATTCGGCGGGATGAGAGCGAGCAGATGCAGGTGAAAACAGAATATCTGCCGCAGCTGGAAGCGCCGGTTCAGAAGGGTCAGACCATCGGACGTATCCTGCTGGTGCGGGACGGAACAACGCTGGCGGAGGAGCCAATTCGGGCGGCTCGGGATATTGCAGAGCTTACCTTCCGAACAAGCATGGGACACCTTCTGCGGGGGCTGGTCTCGATGGCAGGATAGGGGAAAGCGACTGCGACAGAACACAGGATTTTGCTCTTCGCGCATGGGAAGGACGGATTTTTTGGAATATCAGTTCACAAAAAATGCAGTTTTTACAAAAAAAGCCTTGCAAAACGCTGATAAATAATGTAAAATAGCTATATCACCAAAGAACTTATGATGTTGATATGAAAATCAAGATAGACAGGTGATTGGTGGACAGGGTTGAAAGGATGAGATGGAGATGTCTGTTAGATTAAATGCCAAGTATCTCGAACCATTTGTAAATGCAGGCGAGCTGGAGGCAATCCTGCCGCAGGTGCAGGCGGCTCACCGCACCATCCACGAGCGCTCCGGTCCCGGAAGTGATTTCCTCGGATGGCTGGATCTCCCGGTCGATTATGACAGGGACGAATTTGCAAGGATTCAGCAGGCGGCACAGAAAATCCGCAGTCATTCTCAGGTTCTGGTTGTAATCGGAATCGGCGGCAGCTACTTAGGTGCCAGAGCGGCAATCGAGCTGCTTCATTCTCAGCTGTACAACGACTTGGTGCAGGATGCGCCGAAGATTTATTTCGTCGGCAACAGCATCAGTCCATCGTATCTGAACCAGATTCTCAAAATCTGCCAGAATCAGGATTTCTCCATCAATGTCATCTCCAAATCCGGAACCACAACCGAACCGGCTCTGGCGTTCCGCATCTTCCGCAAGCTGGCAATCGAAAAATATGGACGCGAGGGAGCAAAGGAGCGTATCTTCTGTACCACCGACCGCGCAAGAGGAACCCTCAAGCAGTTGGCGGACGAGGAAGGCTATGAAACCTTTGTGATTCCTGACGATGTCGGCGGAAGATATTCGGTGCTGACAGCAGTAGGCTTGTTGCCGATTGCAGTTTCCGGCTCCGATATCTCCAAGCTGATGCAGGGTGCGGCAAAGGCAAGAGAGGAACTGAGCGTCTGTGATTTGAGTCAGAACGACTGCTATCGCTATGCGGCGCTGAGAAACATCCTCTACCGCAAGGGCAAGGCAATCGAGATTCTGGTTTCCTATGAACCGGCATTCACCATGATGTCCGAATGGTATAAACAGCTCTTTGGAGAAAGCGAAGGAAAGGATCACAAGGGCATCTATCCTTCGTCCGCAGTATTCTCGACCGACCTTCATTCGATGGGACAGTTCATTCAGGAGGGCTCGAGAATCCTGTTCGAGACGGTTGTGGATATTCAGAATCCACAGCAGGATCTTTATATCGAGGCTGACCCGACCAACTTTGACGGACTCAATTTCCTGTCCGAGCAGAATATGTCGGTGGTCAACCGCAAAGCGATGCAGGGAACGATTCTGGCACACACCCAAGGCGGTGTCCCGAATCTGGTTCTGGAGGTTCCACAGATCAACGAGGAAGAGCTGGGCTACCTGATTTACTTCTTCGAAAAGGCCTGTGCACTTTCGGGCTATCTGCTGGCAGTCAATCCGTTCAACCAGCCCGGCGTGGAAAGCTACAAGAAAAATATGTTCGCGCTGCTGGGCAAGCCCGGATATGAGGACCAGAAGCAGGCTCTGGAAGCGATGCTCCAGTAAGGCTCGCAGATGAATATCGTATGCAATATTTCCATAAACTGTTATCAGGGAGGAATTTCAAATGATTAAATTGATCGTAGGTACAAAAGGTTCCGGCAAAACAAAGAAACTCATCGAGATGGCAAACAAGGCTGCCGCAGAGTCCAAGGGCAATGTAGTCTGTGTAGAAAAAGGCGATAAGCTGGCTCGCGAGCTGCCAAACACCGTTCGTCTGGTCAACAGTGAAGAATATCAGATTCAGGGCTTTGCTCCTCTGTACGGCTTCCTGGCTGGCTTCCTGGCTGGAAACTATGATATTACCCATCTGTTCGTAGACGGCACATTCAAAATCGGCAAAACCGGTGCTGTAGAAAAAGATTACGAAGGCTTTGCATACATGATTCAGAGCTTGGCAAAACTCAATCTAGAAGCTGAGATCATCTTCACCGTATCCTGCGATGAGGCTGACCTGCCGGTTTCTGTCAAAGATTTCATCGTAAAATAGTCAGAATCCTCAAGAGGCGCAGCAGTTGCTGTGCCTCTTTTTTTGTCGGAGAAAAAGGCAGACGGGTTGACGGAAAAATCATGACATGATACTATTTTGAAGGGGATTCCATTTGGGGAATCCCTTGTGTAATAAATTGTGTAATAAAAATCAGAAGGGAATGTTATGGATGGAAAAGATTAGAGCAGTGATTGTCGGATACGGCAATATTGGACAGTATGCACTGGAAGCAGTTCAGGCAGCCAAGGATTTTGAGCTGGTTGGCGTAATCCGCCACGGAGCGCAGGCGCAGCAGCCAAAGGAGCTGGACGGAATCTGTGTGGTGGATTCGGTGGAAAAGCTCCCGGTGAAGCCACAGGTGGCACTGCTGTGTCTGCCAACCCGCTCGGTGGAGGAGCAGGCAAAGCAGTATCTGGCACAGGGAATCAACACGGTGGACAGCTTTGATATTCATACCAAAATCTGGGAGCTGCGCTGCTCGCTGGATGCCGCAGCCAAACAGTCGGGAGCGGTATCGGTCATCTCCGCAGGCTGGGACCCCGGCTCTGATTCGGTGGTTCGCACTCTGCTGGAGGCCTGCGCACCGAACGGAATCACCGACACCAACTTTGGCCCGGGCATGAGCATGGGTCACTCGGTAGCGGCAAAGGGCAAAGACGGGGTCAAGGCGGCGCTTTCCATGACCATTCCGCTGGGAACGGGCATCCACAGAAGAAACGTGTATCTTGAGCTGGAGGATGGAGCGGACTTTGAAACGGTCAAGCGCTCGATTCTGGAGGACGATTACTTTAAGCACGACGAGACCCATGTGATAGTAGTTCCTTCGGTGGAGGCTTTGATGGACAAGGGCCACGGGGTCAATCTGGTGCGCAAGGGCGTGTCCGGAATGACCCACAACCAGCTGTTTGAGTTCAATATGAAAATCAACAACCCGGCGCTGACCTCTCAAATTATGGTGGCCTGTGCAAGAGCAACCCTCTGCCAGCAGCCGGGATGCTATGTGATGCCGCAGCTGCCGGTGATGGATTTGCTGCCGGGAACGCTGGAAGAAAAAATCAGACGACTGGTTTAATCAGCACACTGCCGGGCAGGCAAAAATAAGAAAATAGGAAATTGAACGAAAGGGGAAGAAGAATGTCGGAATACTGGGATATTTATGACATGAATCGAAACAAAACAACGCGCACCCATCTGCGCGGGGAACCCATCCCGGATGGGGACTACCATCTGGTGGTTCAAATCTGGATCTACAACAAAGAGGGAAAGGTTTTGATGACCCAGCGTCATCCGGATATCCCGTTCGGGCTCAAGTGGTCCTGTACGGGCGGCTCTGTTTTGGCAGGAGAGGAGCCGCTGGCGGCGGCAGTGCGGGAAACCCGCGAGGAAACCGGCATCCTGTTGGAGCCGCAGGAGCTGATTCTGTTGGAACAGGAGCGTCGTCTGCACAGCTTTATGGATACCTTTGTGGTGTTTCGGGATGTCGCGGACAGCGAAATCGTGATGCAGCCGGAAGAGGTGGTCGATTTTTGCTGGGTGGACGAGGAAGGATACCGCAGAATGGAAGAACAGGGAATCCTGTATCCGGCATTGAAAAATTTTTATGAGACCTATCGTCCGATGCTCCAGCGGGCGCGGGCAAGCAGCAGATCGTAAAAAACAAAGGAAGGGCGTCAGAATCTGATTCTGACGCCCTTCGTGGATGCTTTGTTATTTTACGATAAACGGCTTGATGTCGTTGAGGAAATCCGCACAGTCAACCGAGTGAACTTCCATCTCAATCTCCTTGGAAAGGTCAAGGCTGAAAATACCCATGATGGATTTTGCATCCACGCAGTAGCGCCCGGAATGCAGGTCCACATCTCCGGGCACAGTGGCCGCAATGCGGTTAAACTCTTTCACTTCACCAATGCTGTTCAGCCGGATGGTAACACTTGCCATTGCCAGTTTGCTCTCCTTTTTGCCGCGGGCATCTGCGGTGTTCTGCCGCCAAAAGCCCGGCTAAAATGTAATGTTCAGCTGCTTGATGCAGGCAGCATCCCCTTTGGTGCCGCCGCGGGCGTACAGGGCCAGGCGCGCGCCGGTCCAGGTTGCCTTGGCAACGGGTTGGGCTCCCCCCAGCGGCACTGCGGTGCCATCTGCTGCCAGCAGGGCATACTGCACC
Source organism: uncultured Oscillospiraceae bacterium (assembly GCA_900547015.1). Taxonomy (GTDB): domain Bacteria; phylum Bacillota; class Clostridia; order Oscillospirales; family Ruminococcaceae; genus Negativibacillus. Next base: position 7,624 of record URFD01000050.1, read on the forward strand.
TGCTTGGCAGCCGTTATTTTCATTGTAACGGTTATTTCATCCGTGTCAACCATTTTTTCGGCAAGGATCGTTTCTTCTGCATCGCCGGTGGGGGCAAGGTCTTTCACCATGCCCTGTACCAACTGCACGGTGCAGCCCTGCGCGGTGCGGCAGAGCTCAATGGCGGAATATTTCTGCCCCATCACGCTAAGCCCTACTTTAGCTCCGGCGCCGCACCCGGCCAGGCCAAGGGTAACGTTTGCGGTAAAATCCGCTGCAGGCAGCATCTGACTGAGCACATTGGGCTGCCGCCACAAACTTCCGCTGGCCCCGCAGACCAGATGCAGTGCATCCCCTGCCACCGGGCGCAGCCAGGCTTCGGGCTGGGGGTTGGCCTGCCATTGCCATTGCAGGCCGGGCTTGCCGTTTGTAAAGCTGTCCCCTATTTGCAGGCCGGGACCAGCTTCGCCTTTGGGGCAGTCCCACTCGGTCACCGGCTCGCCGATGCCATCGCCGTTTTGTTCCAGGCCGATGAACGGCCAATCGCTGTGCCAGCACATAGGCTGCAGGTGTACCACGCGGCCCAGTTCAAACCGGTCCTGGAAATGCAGGAACCAATCGCTGCCGTCCGGTGCCGTGACCCACGCGCCCTGGTGGGGGCCATTGATGGAGCTGGCCCCCTGGTGCATGACGATTTTTTCCTCATACGGGCCGTACACATTGCGGGCGCGCAGCACGGTCTGCCAGCCGTATTCCACACCGCCTGCCGGGATAAAGATGTAATACCAGCCGTTGCGCTTGTACATTTTGGGGCCTTCGGCGGTGGGCTGGCTCAGGGTACCATCAAACACGATGGGGCCGTCCTCCACCACTTCCAGCGTTTCGGGATCCAGGCGGGAAAGCTGGATCTTGTGCTTAATGCCGCAGCGGCTTTTGGCAAAGGCGTGGGCCATATACACGCTGCCGTCATCGTCCCACAGGGGGCAGGGATCGATCCACCCGCTGGCGGATTTTACGCAGTGCAGCGCACTCCAGGGGCCGGCGGGGTCGGTGGCTTCGGTGTAAAAAATGCCCTCGTCCGGCAGGGGAATGAATGCATAGAACCTGCCCGCATGGTAGCGCAGCGCCGGGGCCCAGGTGCCGCAGCCATGGGCGGGCTGGGCATAGCGGTCAAACGGCAGACGCTCCACGCAGTTGCCGATGCGCTCCCAGTGGACAAGATCCTTGCTGTGCAGCACCGGCACGCCGGGCAGGTAGGTAAAGCTGGAAGAGATCAGGTAATAGTCCTTCCCCACGCGGATGGCGTCGGGGTCACTGAAATCCATGGGCAGCACCGGGTTCTGGTAGCAGCCATTTTTGATATCGGTCACATAACGGTCCATTGCTTTTATCCTTTCTTGTGTTCGATTTCCAGCAGCAGCTCACATGCAGCTTCCAGCACGCAGGCGGAAGCCCACAGATTGTGGCTGAACCAGCTGCTGAACGGTCTGCCATCACTGAAGCGCTCCACATCCAGCCCATCGCTGGGGCACCAGCGTTCCGACAAAATGCCGTAACGGCCATAGCCGGTGGCTGCGGGGTACAGTTCCAGGCATTGCAACATCCAGGCGGCAGAATCCGCCGCGCGGCTGGCGTAATAGCCGTCACCCGTCACCCGTGCCAGATAGCGCAGGTCCGTGTCAATAATAACCCCCATGGGGTGGATATGCGGGTTGGAAACCGAGGTAACGGCGCCGCCGCAGGCGGACCACCCCTGGTTCAGCGGGGTGTGCTCCGGGTAGGTCTTGTAGCCATAGCGCCACAGGAACTCGTACCCGGCGCTGTCTTTCATATATTGCAGGAATTCGGCCTTGCCGGTCTGCTCATACAGCAGGCGGCTGCCGCGCATGAAGGCCAGGTTGCCCTCCTCATCCACGGCTTTCCAGGTGTCCATGGGGGTACCGTAACAGTTCAGGTCCTTGACAAAGGTATGGTAGTAATGCAGCGCCTTTTCGGCGGAGTGCAGGCAGCGTTCTTCGCCGGTCAGGCGGTAGAGGTAAACCAGCGCCGGGGCAAACCAGCAGCCCGCAAAGCCGCTCCAATCCAGCACTTTGCGTTCCTGGGTGGAGTAAGTATAGCCGAAAGCGCCGTCTGCGCGCTGCAGATCCATGACGGTATGCAGCACCTTTTGGGCTGCATCCATCCATTTGGCCGGGCAGGGTTTGCCGTTTTGGTGCAGATAATCCATCGTTTTGGTCAGGTAGTGGACGGCGCTGCCCACTGTATAGGCACAGTGGCAGTCTTTGACCAGGCCGTACCCGGTCCACCAGCCGTTCACCTGGCTGCCCGCGGCATTGGGGGCCATCAGGTCGTTCAGCAGGCCGGAATTTTCGTTATACGCATCGGCAATGCGGTCAAACAGCTGTTCGCCACTCATGGCCGCGGCCAGCGGCGCTTCGGCATCCGCGCCAAGGGCATCGCGGCAGAGCACCAGCGGATAGGCCAGCACGCCGCCACCCGTCCAGCCGATCTCCGTCACCAGCCGCCAGGGGCGCATTTCGGTCTCCCTGGGCGGGCGGCAGCAGCGGTTGGTATACTCCCCCGCCGCCGCGTCAAAGTTCTGGTAGGCAAAGGTGTCCAGCATACCCTGCACGGCCTGGCGCAGGGTATTGCGGGGGACGGCGCGATCCTGGTGGCGGGCGTATTCCTGCCGGATGATCTCATGCAGCTCGGTTCGCGGGCCGCTGTGCAGGTAGATCCTGCCGCTGGTCTGCGCCTTGCAGGCCATGCTGCGGGTGGACGGCGCCGGGGTGGAGCGGTTTTTGAAGGTGGTGGGGTCGTTGGTGTACCCCAGGCTGATGCCGAACGCATCCGGCAAAGCGGCAAACACACCGTTGCGGATGATCCCGGCCTCGCTTTCGCTGTAGGGTTCCACCGCAGCGGCGGCCACTCCGCCGTCCCAGCAGAGGGCGGCGAGCGGCATGGCGGCGCGGTCCGCACGGAATTCCCACAGCGGCGCACAGAACGCCACCTCGTGGTGGTCCTTCGTCAGCAATGGAAATTCGCCGGGTTTGGCTTCCGCGGCGTGGTTATCGCCGTAAATATTGCAGGGGATCACATGGAAATAATCGCTCTGCCCCGGCACAGCCAGCCACATGCGCAGCTGGGTGGGGTTGGGCGCATCCATTTGCAGGGTGTAGCACAGCGTATCGCCAGCGGGGGTGAACTGCGCACTGTAATGCGCACCGTTCAGCGTCCAGTCAAAGCCGGACTGTGTGCAGGCAGTTTCCGGCACTGGCACCCAGGCATCCTCGATCCGGCAGGCAAAGCTGACG
>URFD01000051.1 GCA_900547015.1 uncultured Oscillospiraceae bacterium
TTGTAAAATCGTCTGCTTTTTTTGTGCAAAAAAATCGGGAAATTTTACACAGCTTTAACAAAAAGGAGATTTTAGATTTTACTCGAAAAATTTATACTGGAGTCAGCCTCAGGAAAAGAGGCAGAAACAATGACAGAATGAAAAATAGAAGGAGATCTTGATATGAATTACAAAAAAGTATTTGCAGCAATTTTAGCAGGTGCAATGATGATGAGTATGGCAGCGTGTGGCTCCGGTGCAGGAAGCTCCACCACCAAGGAAGAAGCTCCGGCAGCACAGACCACCACCGAGCTTTCCGGCAGCGTATCGACCAACGGCTCCACTTCGATGGAAAAGGTCATCGGCGTCCTGTCCGAGCAGTTTATGGCAGACCACCCGAATGTTAAGGTCACCTATGACCCAACCGGTTCCGGTACTGGCATCGAGGCAGCCAAGACAGGCTCGACCGACATCGGACTTTCCTCCAGAGCGCTGAAGGAAGAGGAAACAGCAGAGGGCCTGAAGGGCATCACCGTTGCACTGGACGGAATCGCCATCATCGTCAATGCAGATAACCCGGTAGAGGATATGAGCGTAGAACAGATTGCACAGCTCTTCACCGGCGAAGCAAAAGATTGGAGCGCAGTCGGCGGAAATGCCGGAGAGGTTGCTTGCATCGGTCGTGAGGCAGGTTCCGGCACCAGAGACGGCTTCGAAAGCATTACCAAAACCAAGGATTCCTGTGTGCTCTCTCAGGAGCTGACCTCCACCGGCGCAGTCATCGAAGCAGTCAAGAGCAATCCGAACGCAATCGGCTATGCTTCTCTCTCCGCGGTAGAAGGCAAGGAAGGCATCAAAGCAATCACCGTTGACGGAGTCGTTTGCTCCGAAGCAACCATCCTTGATGGCAGCTATCAGATTCAGAGACCATTCGTTATGGTAACCAACGGCGGGGAACTCAGCGAAGCAGCTCAGGCATTTCTGGACTTTGCAACCTCCGCTGATGCCAAAGACCTCATCAGCAGCGCAGGAGCAGTTCCGGCTGCAAAATAAGAAAAACGGTTTCCCCTTTCCAATCTGAAGGAGAATGATGTATGCAGTATCAAAAAGCAGTGAATCTTCCTTATACCAAACAGGACGAACAGGAAGAGATCAAGATGAACCAGCTCAGGCACGGCTCAAAAAAGAAAGGCGCACGGGAGGCTTTGGAGATGGTGATGCACGCCATCTTCCTTCTATGCGGAACGGTAGCGGTGGCATTCGTCCTGTTGATCAGTGTCTATCTGATTCTCTCGGGTCTGCCGGCAATTCGGGAAATCGGCCTTGTGGATTTTCTGTTTGGACAGACCTGGGCGCCGACCAATCAAACAAATCCGGCTTACGGAATCCTCCCGTTCATTCTAACCTCGATTTATGGTACGGCAGGAGCGGTGCTCATCGGAGTGCCGGTCGGCTTGATGACTGCGGTTTTCCTTTCCAAATCGGCTCCGCCCAAGCTGGCTGCGGTCATCCACACCGCAGTCGAGCTGCTGGCAGGAATCCCTTCGGTCGTCTATGGTCTGGTTGGCATGATTGTGCTGGTTCCGGCCATCCGCAATCTGTTCCAGCTTTCCTCGGGAGCCTCCCTGCTGGCGGCGATCATTGTGCTGGCAATCATGATTCTGCCATCCATCATCAATGTTTCTGAGAACGCGCTCAATGCGGTTCCGAAGGAGTACGAAGAAGCCTCTCTTGCGCTGGGTGCGACCAAAATCGAAACCATCTTCAAGGTCAGCATCCCGGCAGCAAGAAGCGGAATCGCAACGGCAATCGTGCTGGGCGTGGGCAGAGCGATTGGAGAGGCAATGGCAATTATCATGGTATCGGGAAACGTAGCAAATATGCCGGGCTTGTTCACCTCGGTGCGCTTCCTGACCACAGCGATTGCCTCGGAAATGTCCTATGCGGCGGTAGGCTCGCTCCAGCGTCAGGCATTGTTTTCCATCGGTCTGGTGCTGTTCCTGTTCATCATGCTGATTAACGTGATACTGAATGTCTTAATCAAAAACAAGAAGGAAGGGGCTTAATCAATGAAAGAACTTGCACCCCGGCGCAAGCTGTACGACCGTGTGCTCAAAGGGCTGATGTACCTGTGTACCGGCTTTACCTGTGCGCTGCTTGTGTTCCTGATTGGATATATTTTCTACCGCGGGCTCGGCACAATCAACTGGAAGCTGTTGAGCAGCCAGACCAGCTACCTCACCGATACCATCGGAATCCTCCCGAACATCCTGAACACCCTGTACATCATCTTCTTGGCATTGATGATCGTCCTCCCGCTGGGTGTGGGCGCAGCGATTTATCTGACTGAGTATGCCTCCAACCGAAAAATCGTGGCAGCCATCGAGTTTGCAACCGAGATTCTGACCGGAATCCCATCCATCATCTTCGGTCTGGTTGGAATGTTGTTCTTCATCCAGCTGATGGGGCTCAAGCAGGGCATCTTAGCAGGCGGTCTGACGCTGGTTGTGATGATTCTGCCGACGATTGTGAGGACAACGCAGGAAAGCCTGAAAACCGTTCCGCAGTCCTACCGAGAGGGTGCGCTGGGTCTGGGTGCCGGAAAATGGCACATGATTCGCACAGTGGTTCTTCCCAACGCGGTGGACGGCATCGTGACAGGATGTATCCTGTCGGTCGGACGCATCGTGGGTGAGTCGGCAGCCCTGCTCTTTACCGCAGGGTTTGGATTGGTGCTCAACAGCTTTGCAGAGTCGCTGCAATCCTCCTCCGCAACGCTGACGGTGGCACTGTATGTTTATGCAAACGAGCGCGGTGAAACCGCCGTTGCGTTTGCAATTGCCAGCATCCTGATGGTGCTGACCTTCTTAATCAATCTGGCAGCCAATGTGACCGGCAAACGCCTGAAAAAGCAGTAAGACAAACGAGCTGCGGCCAAACAAGCTAATTTTACGAGAAAGGCATGGTTTCATAATGTCGACAATTCTATCTGTTCAGGGGCTGAACCTCTGGTATGGCGCAAATCAGGCGCTGTTCGATGTCAGCATGGAGATTCCCGAGCATCAAATCACCGCATTTATCGGGCCGTCCGGCTGCGGAAAATCAACCTTCCTGAAAACTCTCAACCGTATGAACGACCTGGTGGACGGAGTCAAGATCAGCGGAAAGGTTCTGTATGAAGGACAGGATATTTATGCACCGCAGGTCGATACCACTTGGCTGAGAAAAGAGATTGGCATGGTGTTCCAAAAGCCAAATCCCTTTCCGATGTCAATCTTCGACAACATCTCCTACGGCCCCAAGCTTCAGGGCATCCGCTCGAAAGCAAAGCTGGACGAAATCGTGGAGCGTTCGCTCAGAGGCGCAGCGATTTGGGATGAGGTCAAAGACCGACTGAACAAAAGCGCCCTCGGACTTTCCGGTGGCCAGCAGCAGAGATTGTGCATCGCCCGTGCGCTGGCAGTAGAGCCAAAGGTTCTGCTGATGGATGAGCCGACCAGTGCGCTGGACCCGATTTCCACCTCGAAAATCGAGGAACTGGCATCCGAGCTAAAAAGGGACTATACCATTATCATGGTAACCCACAATATGCAGCAGGCAGCGAGAATCTCGGACAAAACCGCCTTCTTCCTGCTGGGCAAGATGATTGAGTACGGCGACACGGAACAGATTTTCTCGATGCCGAAGGACAAACGCACCGAAGATTACATTACAGGAAGGTTTGGTTAAAGGATATGAGAACAAGATTTGATGAGCAACTGCGCCAGCTGAAGATCGAGCTGATTCGGATGGGAAGCCTGTGCGAGGAGGCAATCTCGATTTCCGCCAAGGTGTTGGAGGGGGACAGCAAGGCCCCGGTGGAGCGGGTGTTTTCTCTGGAGCATGAAATTGACCAGCTGGAACACGACATCGAGACACGCTGTATGCGGATGCTGCTCCAGCAGCAGCCGGTGGCAAAGGACCTGCGCGTGATCTCTGCCGCCCTCAAGATGATTTCCGATATGGAGCGAATCGGCGACCAGGCAGCGGATATTGCAGAATTAACCGGGTATGTAGCGGACACCATCCAGCAACAGAACCGCCTGCACATCACCAAGATGGCAAGAGCGGCTGTCGGGATGGTCACAGAGAGCATCGAAGCCTTTGTTCAGGGAGACCTTCAGTTGGTTCAGAAGGTCATTCGGGACGATGATGCGGTCGATGAGCTGTTCCTCCGAGTTCGGCAGGAGCTGGTTCAGGCGCTGAAGGACGAATCCGGCAAGCCAAACGCCATTCTGGACCTGCTGATGATTGCCAAGTATTTCGAGCGAATCGGCGACCATGCCGTTAATGTCGCGGAGTGGGTGGAATATTCCATCACCGGAGTACACAAAAGTAGTGAACATCATCAGGAATCGTGATATAATGGCCCTGAGGTGATTGACCATGATTTATGTACTGGAAGATGACGAAAACATTCGTGAACTAATCATTTATACATTGAACGGACAGAATATGCAGGCGCGGGGCTTTGGACTGCCCAGCGAGTTTTGGAAAGCGATTCAGGAAAAGACGCCCTCTCTGGTACTGCTGGATATTATGCTGCCGGAGGAGGACGGCTTTTCCATTTTGCAAAAGCTGCGGGCGGCTCCGGCAACCAGACGCCTGCCGGTCATCATGCTGACGGCAAAGGGCAGTGAGTACGACATTGTCCGCGGGCTGGATAACGGCGCAGACGACTATATCCCCAAGCCGTTCCGCATGATGGAGCTGCTTTCCCGGATTCGGGCCCTGCTGCGCCGCAGTGGTGCAGAAAACGAGAAGCAGGAGGAGTACACGGTTGGCAACCTGTATGTCAATCCCTTGCGCCATATCGTGCGGGTGGACGGCAAAGAGGTGGTGCTGACCCTCAAGGAGTTTGAGCTGATCAGCCTGCTGATTTCCCGTCAGGGAATCGTCTTTACCCGCGCACAGCTGCTCGACGAAATCTGGGGCTATGGGTTTGACGGGGAGAGCCGGACGGTGGATGTCCACATCCGAACCCTTCGCCAAAAGCTGGGCTCGGCAGGAAACTACATTGAAACGGTGCGAGGCATCGGGTATAAGATTGGCGGAGAACGCGGATGACCAAACGAATTTTTCGGGCAATCATGAGTGTTTCCCTGCTGGTTTGTCTGGCAGGAATGGCGACCGTCTTTGGTGTGCTGTATCGGTACTTTGACAGCCAGCTTTCGGAAGAGGTCAAAAATGAAGCGGAATATTTGGCGGCAGCGGTGGAAAGCTACGGGCTGGATGTTTTGCAGGACCTGCCGGAGAGCGCAGAACGGGTCACGCTGGTTGCATCGGACGGGACGGTTTTGTTTGACAATTACTTTGACGCCGCGGCGATGGGCAGCCATGCCGACCGAGAGGAGATTCAGGGGGCGCTTCAATCCGGAGCGGCACAGACCTTGCGCCGTTCCGATACCTACCGCAAGCAGATGGTCTACTACGCCATTCGGCTAAACAGCGGAAATGTCCTGCGAATCTCCACAACCTGTTATACGGCAGCGGCGGTGCTCACCAGCATGATTCAGCCGTTTTTGTGGATTGCCTTTGCGATCCTGATGCTTTCCGGTCTGCTGGCGGCACAGGTTTCCCACAAAATCGTCGAGCCGCTGAACCAGCTCGATTTGGAGCAGCCGGAGGATAACGAGTCCTATGTCGAGATTGCCCCGCTGCTGACCAAAATCAGCTGGCAGAAAAAGACCATTCAGGAGCAGCTGGAGCAGGCCAAAAAGCAACAGGAGGAGTTTGCTCAGATTACAGAAAATATGCAGGAGGGACTGCTGCTCCTCGATTATCGGGGCGATATCCTGTCCAGCAACCGCAGCGCCATGCGGATTTTGGGTATCTCGCCGACGGCAAAGCTGTTTGAAGGCAGCCAACGGCAGAATGTGATTGCGCTCAACCGCAGCGAATCCTTCTGCAAGGCGGTGGACCGGGTGCTGGCAGGAGAGCATCAGGAGCTGATTTTGGAGCTGGACGGAGGCTACTGCCAGATGACCGGCAACCCGGTTCTCCACGATGGAAAGGTGGAGGGCGGAGTACTGCTCTTTGTCGATGTGACCCAGCAGTATCAGAACGAAAAGCTGCGCCGCGAATTTACCGCCAATGTTTCGCACGAGCTGAAAACGCCGCTGACCTCCATATCGGGCTTTGCAGAGATTATGAAGGACGGATTGGTTCGTCCGGAGGATGTTCCGCAGTTTGCCGGGAAAATCTTTTCGGAGTCACAGCGCCTGATTACCCTGGTGGGGGACATCATCAAGATTTCCCAGCTGGACGAGGATATGCTGCCATATGAAAAGGAGCCGGTGGATTTATACGAGCTTTCCGAGGAAATCGTAAGCCGGCTTCAGGAGCGTGCTGACCAAAAGGGAATTACCATGACGCTCAGCGGACAGCCGACACAGGTCATGACGGTGCGCAAGATTGCCGACGAGGTGATTTACAACCTCTGCGACAATGCCATCAAGTACAATCAGCCGCAGGGAAGGGTGGAGATTTCGGTGGAGGCGGGAGCGGAGCAAGTTCGGCTGTCGGTGCGCGACACCGGCATCGGAATTTCTCCGGCAGACCAGAGGCGCGTCTTTGAGCGGTTCTATCGGGTGGACAAGAGCCATTCCAGACAGATTGGCGGAACAGGGCTGGGTCTTTCCATCGTGAAGCACGGAGCGGCCTATCTGGGTGTAAAGGTTGAGCTGGAAAGCACACCGGGCCAGGGCAGCTGTTTTTCCCTGATATGGGCACAGCCAAAGGAAACGATTCGCTGACAAACGGATTTGCAGGAACTTTAGTTTGGGGCTTGAAAGTAGCAGAAAGATATGCTATAATGTGATAACAGGAAATGATACTTTACTTTGGAAAGGAATGTTGTTACATGAAACACGTTAAAACTTTAAATAAGGCAAACCTGAAAGAGACTGCTGCTAAGGGCGGCTGCGGTGAGTGCCAGGCTTCCTGCCAGTCTGCTTGCAAAACTTCCTGTACCGTTGCTAACCAGAAATGCGAGCACGCAAAATAACCTTATTCGTTCGATAGGGTTTCACTCGATAGGGACAGCTTTGCTGTCCCTATCGTTTTGTCTGCACCTTCGGTCGGCTAAATCCGATTGCAGCGGCAGATATTTTCCGGACAGAAAAAGAGAATGCAGTCTGCTAAAGAAATCAGCCGGCAGGATTGCAGTCAAGCGGGCGCCGCGCGGTCTGGCATGGCTCCAGAAAAAGGGCGCAAAGGGAGGAAAAGGATGTTACATAGTTTTCAGTTAAACGGCTACAACATTGTAATGGATGTCAACAGCGGCGCTGTTCATGTTGTGGACGAGATGGTTTATGATATGATTCAGCTTCTGGATGCGTCGTTCCTGGCAAAATCCTTTGACAGCAATGTGTCCGAAAAGCTGGACAAGGAGTATCCTGCACAGGTGTTCTCTGCACTGGAAGGCAGATACGGCAGAGAGTCGCTGGAGGAAGCCTACGGCGAGATTTATGAGATGTACGAAAACGGTCAGCTGTTCACTGCGGACGACTACGAACAGTTTGCAGATATGATGGTTTCTGCTCCAATCAAGGCAATGTGCCTGAATGTAGCGCACGACTGCAACCTCCGTTGCAAATACTGCTTTGCATCGACCGGAGATTTCGGCGGCGAGCGCAAGCTGATGACCGCAGAGGTCGGCAAGAAGGCAATCGATTACCTGCTGAAATATTCCGGCGACCGCCACAATCTGGAGATGGATTTCTTCGGCGGCGAACCTCTGATGGCATTTGATGTTGTCAAAGAGGTTGTAGAATACGCTCGTTCCAAAGAGAAGGAATACAACAAGAATTTCCGCTTCACCATCACCACCAACGGCCTGCTGCTCAGCGATGATAAAATCGATTACATCAACAAAGAGATGCACAACGTGGTGCTCTCCATCGATGGACGAAAAGAAATCAACGATGCGATGCGTTTCCGCGTAGACGGCACCGGCTGTCATGACCAGATCATGCCAAAATTCCAGAAGCTGGTCAAGGCAAGAGGAGACGGTCAGTACTATGTCCGCGGCACCTTCACCAAGATGAACAAGGACTTCGCAGAGGATGTTCTGCACTTCTACAACAGCGGATTCGACCAGATTTCCATCGAGCCGGTTGTAACCGACCCGAAGGTTGACTTTGCATTGACCGAAGAGGATCTGCCGGAGGTATTTGCAGAGTATGAGAAGCTGGCAAAAATCATCATCGAGAAGCGCAAAAATGGGGAGTTCTTCAACTTCTTCCATTTCATGATTGATTTGGACCAGGGCCCTTGCGCCATCAAGCGTCTGAGAGGCTGTGGCTGCGGCAACGAGTATGTCTCGGTTACACCGGAAGGCGATGTTTACCCATGTCACCAGTTCGTAGGAAAACGCGAATGGATTATGGGCAGTGTTCATGACCAGTCGCTGAATACCGAAATCAAGGATTCGTTTGCAAAGACCACCGTCTACACCAAGCCAGAGTGCAAAAACTGCTGGGCAAAATTCTATTGCAGTGGTGGATGCAACGCAAACAATCTCGAGTATGCAGGTGCAATCAAGAAGCCATTCAAGCTCGCCTGCGATTTGGAGAAAAAGCGTCTGGAGTGCGCGATCATGATTCAGGCTGCATTGGCAGAGATGGAATAAAGAAAACAATCAAAGGTCTTTGGGGGGATTGCGCCCTCAAGGACCTTTTTGTTCAACAGGAATCCAGTCGAACACAGTCGGGGAGATGAACAGGATGAGAGGATTTCGACTTCAAAAATGGGCCGCACTTTGTCTGGCAGGACTTCTTCTGCTGGGAACGGGGTGCTCCCGCAGCGCCGCGGAGCCAACTCCAAAGAAAACGAGCAAGCCGGCAGAAACCCAGCAGGAGATAGCAGCAGAGGCAAGCGAGCCAAAACAGGAGCAAGCAGAGCCGGAGCAACCACCTAAAACAGAAACGACCGAACCGGAGCAAACCGAGCAGGCAGAGGCTTCCGAAGAAATGCCTGAAGAGGCGCCCATCCGGATTCGGGAGTCGGATGCACAGGAGTACGGATTTTTGGTTGAGCCGCTGCTCTCCACCCGGATTTTGGAACAGGAGTTTTCCGAGGGGGAAGCGGTCGAGCTGGGAGAGTATGACTGGTATTCTCTGGTCTCCGAGCTGGGGAAGGACATCCCTGCGGTGCCGGGTCTGGATGGAAGAACCCACTATGATGCACAGACGGTAGAAGATTTTCTTTCCACCTATTTTAAAATCGATGCAGAACAGCTTAGAAGAAGCAGCAGCTACTCTAAAGAAACAGGAACCTATGTGGAGCCGCAGGAGGTGGACGGATTTTCTCCATCAGCCAGAATCAGCGGAGCCAAGACAGAGAATGGGACGCTGGTGCTGGTGATTGACCTGTATTCTGAGAAGGGCAAGGTCTACAACACCTCGGTTTTGACTCTTCAGGTCGAGCAGAAGGATGCCGAGAGTGAACAGTCGGAGAAGAAAGCAGAAGAACAAACTGACCCGTCGCTTGCGTTGACCGGTTGGAGATATTGCTCCAACCACATCATCTATCACGCGGAATCAGCCGAGGCATAAAGGGGACAGGTCCTGCATAAAGATAGCCCAGACAGTAAATCAAAGGGGTTGTATTTATGACAAGGACACCGGCAAGAAAACGGGGATATGCAGGCCGATACCTGAAGCATGAGCTGCGCCAAAATTGGCTGAGTCTGGTGCTGGGAGCAGTCTTTCTGCTGGGAGCGGCAGCAGGGTGCAGAGCGGCACAGGGCGGCGTGTTGGAGCGCTTGAGCAGCTGTCTGACCGGGACAGGCAGGGAAGCAGGATTTCTGTCGGGGGTCATCACCGACTTTGCAGCCAACGCAGCAGTGCTGTGCGTGCTCTTCCTGAGTGGATTTGGAGCGGTTTTTCAGCCGCTGGTGCTGGCGGTTTTGTTCCTAAAAGGGCTGGGCTTCGGTGTCATGGGGGTCTATTCCTACCGGAATGGGGAACAGTCCGCAGTGCTGTATTATCTGTTGGTTCTGCTTCCGGAAGCGCTGGCGGCTCTCTTTCTGCTGACAGCAGCGGCAAGGGAATCCTTGCGGTTTTCCAGACGGTTTTGGGTGCAGCTCCTCCCGATGTCCACGCAGGAAACACAACCGCTCCGCCAGAGGACGGTGAGAGGATACCTTGCTCATTTTGTCCTTTTTTACCTGCTCAGCGGTTCGGCGGCACTGTTTTCCGGCGTCCTGAAGCTGCTGTTTGAGGCGATGAACAGATGACAAATCCACGCAAAAAAGCCGGAGATACCAAACGGTATCTCCGGCTTTTGTCTTTTGTCTGTGGCAGCTTACAGGGTAATAACCTTGTCTGCGGCGTGCATTCTTTCGCTGATGTCGTACATATTGGATACAGTACCAATCTTCAGATTGTCAGCGATGTTGAAGAATTTCAGGCAGGTTCCGCATACCAGAATTTCGGAGCCTTTGTCCTGCAGGGTTTTCAGATGCTCTACAACCTGGTCGTTCTCAACTGGGAGTTTAACACCGCTGTTCATGAACAGGATGTATCTTGGAGCGTCGTTGGATTCTGCCAGAGTGTAGAAGAACATGGTCATCAAAGAGGTGCCCAGCTCTACCGAGCCGTCGCCGATAAAGTCTTTGCCGACGAACAGAGCCCAGTTTGCAGGTTTGCCGTCCTGCTCAGCGCAAGGTGCAGCAGCGCCGTCTCCGGTGAAGGTGACATGGAAGTTGCCGTCCTTGGTTTCTACGCTTGCCTGATAGTTCTGGCTCTCTGCCAGTCGTTTGAGGTTTTCTACTGCAACCTCGTTATCGACCGCAACAACGAAGGAGGGGCCGGTCGTCACCAAGCAGAAGTCCGGCATGACCAGCCATGTGGTCACCGCCGTTGTGGCCGCACTGGTGTCCGGCG
>URFD01000052.1 GCA_900547015.1 uncultured Oscillospiraceae bacterium
AGTGGGTATTTCCCGAGAAATTTGGGAAATGAACGCTCTCTGGAAACCAGTATTTTGGGGAATTATTTCCTGGGAAATTTATTTCTGGGAAATTTATTTCCCAGGGAATACCCTACGGCAGCAGGAAATCCCGTCCCGAAAACTGTGCCTGTCGGCCAAGAGCCTCCTCGATGCGCAGCAGCTGGTTGTACTTGGCGGTGCGTTCTCCGCGGCAGGGTGCCCCTGCTTTGATCTGTCCGGCACCGCAGGCAATCGCAAGGTCGGCAATGATACTGTCCTCGGTCTCGCCGGAGCGGTGGGAGAGAATGGTTTGGTATCCGGCACGTTGTGCCAGCCGAGCCGCCTCCAGCGTTTGGGTGAGCGTCCCGACCTGATTGGGCTTGAGCAGGACAGCGTTGGCAGCTTTCATGCCGATGCCCTCCCGAATCCGCTTGGAATCGGTGACAAACAGGTCATCGCCGACGATTTGGGTGCGGCTGCCCAGACGGTGGGTGAGCTGGACAAAACCCTGCCAGTCGTGTTCCTCCAGCGGGTCCTCCAGCGAGCGGATGGGATAGCGTGCGCACAGCGATTCCCAATAGGAAATCAGCTCGGCGGTGGTGTAGGAACGCTGGGATTTCGGACAGAGATAGCGCGGCTGGTCCACAGCGGAATCCTCGGATTGTGGTGCAACCCACCCAGAGGCTGCGGCATCCAGCGCAAGGACAAAGTCCTCCTCGGGGAGAAAACCTGCGCGATCGATTGCCTGCATGATGAGGGTGAGAGCCTGCTCATCGCCGGAAAGATTGGGGGCAAATCCGCCCTCGTCCCCGACTGCAACCGAAAGCCCCTGCTCGATTAGGATTTCGCGCAGGCGGTGATAGACCCGACAGCACCATTCCAGCGCTTGAGCGAAGGAACCAGCGCCCACCGGAACGACCATAAATTCCTGAATGTCCAGATTGTTGCAGGCATGAGCGCCACCGTTGATGAGGTTCATCATGGGCAGCGGCAGGAGATTGCAGAGCGCACCGCCCAAATAGCGGTAGAGCGGCAGGTGGTAGGACATCGCCGCCGCCCTTGCACAGGCAAGCGAGACTGCCAGCATACTGTTGGAGCCGAGCGGCCTTCCGCTCTTCTCGTCCTGAATCGAGAGCAGGGTTTGGTCGATTTCCTGCTGGGATGAAACACAGCGTCCGCACAGAGCCGGGAAAATCAAATCGTTCACCTGTGCGATTGCCTTGCTGACACCACGGCCAAGGTAACGGGACGGGTCGCAGTCGCGCAGCTCGGGAAGCTCGTGCGTCCCGGTCGAGGCTCCGGACGGAGCGGCGGCGCGTCCGGCACTGCCGTCGCTCAGCAGAACCACCGCTTCGATGGTGGGATTGCCGCGGGAATCCAGAATCTCGCGCGCTCGAATGTGTTGAATCTGTCGTTTGCTCATCATCAGTTCAGCCCTTTCAGAAAAAAGTTCAACTTTATTCTGTCCGGATGATTGCTTTTTATGACAGCGGTCATATATAATGGGAGTAGAAACCCGAATGTATGAATCGGAGCTGGTCGGCGCAGACTAAGACGGAACGGTTTTTGGCGGATGCAGTGTGAAAAAATCTGCTCTGCCTGCGATTTTGAGAAAGGCAAAGGGTGATTGGATGAAACAGAAACTTTGGATTCGATTGTTGAGCCTGAGCTTGGCGGCGCTGGTGCTGGCATCGGCGATGAGCGGATGCGCCCGGGAAGCACAGCCGCAGATTCCTGATACAGTAGACGGGCTTTCTGAGGAGAAGCCGGAAGAAAAACCGCAGGAGGAGCCGGAAAATTTCCCGGGAAATACACAGCAGAGCGCAGATGACGAAGCGCCCGGCGAGGATGATTCCCAGCGGGACCCGAGCCTTTCTTCGGAGCGCGCCGATTCCTTGTCCGGAAAGAACGAGCCACCATCTGAGGAGAAACAGGAAAAGCCCGAAGCAGAACAGCCCGAAACTCAGCCAGCCTCGGTGCAGGGCTTGGATACCCAGAAGCTGGGATGGGGCCCGGGAGGCCCGGTCGATGAGCACAACCGTCCCAACGGAGCGACCGCCTACCAGAACAAGTACGGGAAATACGATGCGGATTTTATTCGGGAAGATGAAAACAAAATCTATCTCACCTTCGACGAGGGGTATGAGAACGGATACACCGACGATATTCTGGATGTGTTAAAGGAGAAGCAGGTGCCTGCGGTCTTTTTTGTCACCCAGCCCTATGCCCAGTCCGAGCCGGAGCTGATTCGCAGGATGATAGACGAGGGGCATATCGTGGGCAACCATAGCGTGAAGCACCCGTCCTTCCCGGAATGTTCTGCCGAGCGGTGCCGGGAGGAGGTTATGGGTCTGCACGAATATATCAAGGAAACCTTTGATTACGAGATGACCCTCTTCCGCTTCCCGATGGGTGAATTTTCCGAGATGGATTTGGAGCTGCTGCGCCAGATGGGATACCGCAGTGTGTTCTGGAGCTTTGCCTACCGCGATTGGCTGGTGGATGACCAGCCGGACCCGCAGACTGCCCTGCAAACGATTGTCGATAAGTGCCACCCGGGAGCCATCTATCTGCTCCATGCCGTCTCCAAAACCAATGCCGAGATTTTGGGCGAGGCCATCGACCAGCTGCGCGCGCAGGGATATACCTTCTGCGCCTATCAGGAGTAAAAAAACAGGGAGCGTCCCGTTTTGGGGACGCTCCCTGTTGGTGGTTTTAGCCGCAGGCAACGATGACACCGGCATAAGGCTGGTCGAAGGGAACCACCACTCCGTCCGGCAGGACGATGTCCTCGTTGTTGAGGGAAAAATAAAGGTCCAGTGATTGCGGGTCTCCAAGGGTCGGGTCAACAAAATAATATTGCAGGGTGTGCTGTACCGAATCGAGAATCGTTTGCAGCAGCTCGACCGAATCATAGACGAAAAATTCCTCCTTCTGCGGTTCGGGAGGGCCGGTCACAATCGAGGAGCTTTCGGCAAAGGTTACGCTTGCGCCACCTCTTCCGCTGGTGACCGGTTCGGCAAGGTCCAGATTCCAGCCGGTCAGCGAGGCAATCTGTGCAATCAGCCATTCCGGGGTGATTTCCTCGGAGGAGGTGACGGGGTATTCCTGAAACTGGCCGTCCCGCCCGATATACAGGGTGGCAGTATATTCCGCAGATTCGGGTTGCTCGGTCGGCTGAGTGGGCTGCTCGGCTGGCTGAGTTGGCTGTTCGGTTGGCTGAGTGGGCTGCTCGGTCGGTGTCGGGTCGGGATGGACCGCCTCTGATTCGGGGGTGCGCTTGGATGCGCCACAGGCAGTGAAGAGAAGGGACAGCCCCAACAGCAGGGCAATCCAGCAAGATAGATGTTTCATTCGGTTATCCTCCTTTTCTGAAGAAGAGAGCCGCTCCAAAGGGAACGGGCGTATTTTTCTTCATTATAGCAAATTTCAATGGGTTTTGCAAAAGGAAGTGAAAAATCCCGGCAGTTGTGATAGAATAGAACTTGCGAAGAGTCAGCAGTGTGCCGACAGGGGAAAAGAGACTTGTCGGATGCTGTCCTGAGATACAGGCGGGATACCCGCAGAAAAAGGAAGGAGTGTTTTTATGCAAACAATACAGATGCTCAAGACCCTGTGTCAGGTCCCCGGCGTGTCCGGCGGAGAGGAAAAGGCACTGGAGGCGGCAGAACAGCTCTGCGAGGGGCTGGGCAGATGCAGCCGCACCGTACACAAAAGCCTGATTTGTCAGGTCATGGAGCAGGAGAAGGGCCGTCCTCATCTGGTCCTCAATGCCCATATCGACGAAATCGGTCTGACCGTTACCCACATCGAGGAGGAGGGCTTCCTCCGAGTTGCCCAGTGCGGAGGCGTTGACCGCCGTCTGGTGATGGCTTCTCCGGTTGTGGTTCATTCCGCTCACGGAGAGGTTCCGGGTGTGGTTTGCAGTGTGCCGCCGCAGCTGCAAAGCGGCGAAACAAAAAGCCCGAAGCTCGACGAAATCTGGATTGATGTCGGCATGAGCGGGGAAGAGGTCAAAAAGACCATCCAGCTGGGCGACAAGATTACCTTCGTCGGCCCGTTCACCGAGCTGGAAAACGACCTGGTTTCCAGCAAGGCACTGGATGACCGCTGTGGCTGTGTGGCAGTCATTCGGGCTGCCGAGCTGATTCGCAACTACTGGAGAGAAAATCACCTCGAGCCGATTGGTCTGACCGTCCTGCTCAGCGCGCAGGAGGAGACCGGCGGACTGGGTGCGGCAACCGCATCCTTCGGCATCCGCCCGACCCAGGCAATCGTAGTGGATGTTACCTTCGGCACAACACCGGAAATCGCAGACAGACACTGCGGCGATTTGAACAAAGGCCCGATGATTGGCCTCGGTGCGACCCTCAGCCGCCGGATGGCAAGAGAGCTGATGGAAGCAGGCAAGCAGGAAAAGATTCCATATCAGGTGGAGGCAATGGGCGGAGGCCACACCGGCACCGATGCCGACGGCATTGTTAAGGCGGCGGACGGCATCGAAAGCGTCTGCGTCTCAATCCCGGAACGCTATATGCACACCCCAATCGAGGTCATCTCGGTTCGGGATGTGGACGATACCGCAGCGCTGATTGCCGCCTATGCAAAGCGGATGGCGGACAGCCAGAACAGATAGGAGGAAGGACAGGATGGAACTGACCAAACAGCTGGAAATGTTGAAGGAGCTTTGTGCCTTGGACGGCGTGTCGGGGTGCGAAGAACGGGTGGCAGAATATCTGCGCGCCCATCTGCCGCAGGACTGTCAGGTCCGGCAGGATATTCGGGGCAACCTCATCTGCGAGAAAAAGGGCAGACAGACCCCGAAAAATAAACTGATGTTCACCGCTCACATGGACGAGGTGGGCTTCCTCATCCACTACATCGAGGACAGCGGCCTGCTGCGCTTTGCTGCGGTCGGCAATGTTGACACCAGAGTGGTAATCGGCAAGCCGGTTCGTCTGGAAAGCGGCAAGGAGGGCGTGGTCGGCGCAAAACCGATTCACCTTCAGACCGCAGAGGAGCGCGACGAGGTGCTTAAAGTCCGCGACCTGTACATCGATATCGGCGCCAAGAGCCGGGAAGAGGCGGAGCAGTTTGTCCAGCTCGGAGACTATGCTTGCTGGCGTCCGCAGTTTATCCAGCTTGGCGAGCGGGTTTGTAGCAAGGCGCTGGATAATCGTCTGGGCTGTCTGCTGCTGCTCGGCCTGCTTGAGCAGGAGCTGGAATACGACATCACCGCCGTTTTCACCGTTCAGGAGGAGATTGGCGGAGGTGCTGTCAATGCGGCATTTGCCGTTGAGCCGGATATTGCTGTGGTTCTCGATGCCGGCAGTGCATCGGATGTTCCCGGAGTTTCCGCCGGAAAACGGGTCTGCGCGCTGGGCAAGGGCCCGGTTCTGAGCTTCCAGGACAAGGGCGCCTTTATGGACCGCGAGCTGTTCCGGACTGCAAAGCAGGTTTGCGAGCAGCAGGAGATTCCGTATCAGGTTAAAAATCAGATTGTGGACACCAACGAAGCGGCACAGCTCTCCCGCTGTGGAGCAGGCTGCCGCGTGATGGCGGTCTCGGTGCCGGTGCGCTATACCAATTCGCCTTCGTCCGTCTTTGAGCCGAAGGACTTGGAGCCGACCCTTGCACTGCTGGGTGAACTGACCAAAGCCTTTGCACAGCTCTAACAAAGACAGGAGGGAGCGGGATGATTCGACTGGCTACCCGAGAAGACCAAGATGCCATCCTTGCGCTGTGCGCCCGTGACCCGTGGAACGGCACCGAGGTGATGACCGCCTGCCTTTCCCTGTGTGCAGACCACCAAAATGTTGACTGGCGGTACTGCGACATCTGGATTGGAGCGTCGGAGTCTCAGCTTCATGCTCCGCAGTATCTGCTGTGTCGCATAGGAGGCAGTTACCGCATGGTGGGTGCGCCGCACTCGCCTGCCCGCAGGGAGGAGCTTCAGCAGTTTCTGTCGCTCCAACTGCCGGGCAAGCTGATTGCCCGCAGCGAGGACTTGGAGGAATTTGCCGCGTGCTGCCCCGAACAGGAGCTGTCCGCTCCGGCGCCGCAGATGCTCTGTTGCAGCCGATTGGGGCTGTGCGGGGAGGAGGACAGCCGGATTCAGTCGTGTCAAAGCCTCTGGTCGCTGTATGAGGTGCTGTCCGATGCCGACGAAGCCTTTCGGGATATCAGTCAGGACGAGCTGACCGCGCGTCTGCGCTTTCTGCAAAGGGGCGGAGCGCAGTTCTTTGAGCTAAGAGAACAGGGCCGGGTGGTTTCGGTGGGCGGCATCCTGATGCCGGAGCCGTCGGAATATGGATTGATTGTGGACCTGTGTACCCGACGGGAATCGCGGGGAAAGGGTTATGCCGCGCGCATGGTTGACCGGCTGTGCAGTGAGGCCTTTCTGCAAGGGAAGATTCCGGCTCTGCTGTGCGGCAGCCGGTCCCTTGCGGCATATTATGAACGAATGGGATTTGAACAGGAGGGCAGTTGGCGCAGTCTGTGTTTGGAGACGGCGCAGCAGCTGCCGCAGGAAGAAAAGGAGAATTTAGACCAATGAGTTTTTTTCAGATTGACCCGAAGCTGCGTGCTCTGTGCGAGCAGGCGGAGCAGAAGGCAAGCCCGAGCTTTCAGGAGATTGAGCGCATCGCGCAGTACAACAGCGAGAAGGTGCTGTCGGCATTTATCAAGCACGGCGTCAGCGAATCGCACTTCACCCCGTCCACAGGCTACGGCTACGGTGACCGCGGCAGAGAGGTGCTCGACGAGGTGCTTGCCGAAATCATGGGCTGTGAGGATGCCCTCATCCGCTATAACTTTATGTCCGGTACCCATGCGCTGACCGTTGCACTGTTCGGCGTTCTGCGACCGGGCGACCGAATGGTTTGCCTGACCGGAACCCCATACGACACCCTGCACGGGGTCATCGGCATCAAGGAGGGCACCAGCGGCTCCTTGAAGGATTTTGGAATTTCCTATGAGCAGCTCGACCTCAAGGAGGATGGCAGCGTGGACTATGACGCTATCCCGGAGGCAGTGCGCGGCGCGAAGGTGGCATATATCCAGCGCTCCCGCGGCTATTCGCTGCGTCCGTCCCTGTTCGTGGAGGACATCGAGCGCATCATCAAGCAGGTTCGTTCGGTCAATCCGGATGCCATCGTCATGGTGGACAACTGCTACGGAGAATTTGTGCAGGAGAAGGAGCCGACTCAGGTGGGCGCTGATTTGATTATCGGCTCGCTCATCAAAAATCCGGGCGGCGGCATCGCACCGACCGGCGGCTATATCGCAGGCAAGGCCAAATATGTCGAGATGTGCGCCCAGCGTCTGAGTGCTCCGGGCGTCGGCAAAGAGGTCGGCTGTACCTTGGGCAACACCCGCTCGCTGTTCATGGGTCTGTTCTTTGCCCCGACGGTGGTTGCTTCGGCGATTAAGACCGCAGTGTTCGCCGCTTCTCTGTGTGAGCTGCTGGGCTATGAGGTCACTCCGCGCAGTGACGAAGCGCGTGCGGACATCATCCAAGCCATCTGTCTGCGGGAGCCGAAGGCGCTGATTGCCTTCTGCGAGGGCGTTCAGAAGGGTGCGCCGGTCGATTCCTATGTTACACCGGAACCGTGGGATATGCCCGGATATGACAGCAAGGTCATCATGGCGGCAGGCGCTTTCACCAACGGCGCTTCCATCGAGCTTTCTGCCGATGCTCCTCTGCGTGAGCCATACGCAGTCTGGATGCAGGGCGGTCTCACGTGGCAGACCGGCAAGGTGGGCATTATGCTGGCGGCACAGTCGATGCTGGAAAAGGGAATCTTTAGCCTGTAATTCAGGTGATTCTCTGTCGGTCAGCCACCGCAGACCGGCAAGGTTGGTATCATGCTGGCGGCACAGTCGATGCTGGAAAAAGGAATTTTCAGCCTGTAGACTGGCGGTGCTCTGTTGGAAAACAAGATATTCTAAAAAACAGACGGGAACTCCCGTCTGTTTTTCTTTTGGAAAAACGACAGAATTAACAACACCGATAGAGGGGAATAATCGAGCGTGGACGATAGATAGAGAAAAACAATGAGGGGGGTTGCAAGTCGAAGCAGACTAGTGTAAGATAATAGGAAAGGGAAAGACCCGCTGGGTAGGCGGAATTCCATCAAACCAGAAAAACCGAAGGAGGAACGGAACATGAAGGCAGCTTGCAAAAAGAAGTGGATTGGCATTGTGGCGGCAGTGGCGGTTTTGCTCCTGATTGTCGTGGCGTTTGGACTGACGAAGAAAAAGCAACAACCAATCGAACAGGACGACAACTTTCTCTCGTTTGAGGAGGTGTTCCAAAATTCCCTGGATCCGGATCTTCCCTCCTTCGTTGCGGCCGAAGGCTCCAACAGTATCCCGGCCTATAAGCTGGGGCGTTTTCTCTCCACCGAGGAGGAGGTCATACGCGGAGCCTTTTATATTCTGTATCCCGGCGACCGTCTGAGCAAAACGCTGCCGGAGGAGGCAGCGGTCAAGGGCGAGTATCTGTTCCACTATGAATCGCGCAAGTATGGCATCCGCCTGAAGAGCCTGTCGCTTTCGACTCAGGTCGGCGACGTGGAACTTTCCGATGTTCGCCTACAGCTCCCCGACGGAGGAAAGACAATTCCGCTGACAACAGGAGAGCTGGTCACCGTACCGCTCAATGTGGAGCGCATCGGAAAGGACAATGGACCTACAGGAATTTGGATGAAGGCGGTTCTTTCCTTCCAAGGGAAAGAATACTGGGTGTCGCTTCCGTTATAACAGAAAAAAATCCGGCGCTTCGGCGTCGGATTTTTTGGCTTCTGCGGCCTTGAGCCTGCCGCCCAAACTCGGGAAACCTTGAAAAAAGAGCGAATTTTTGTTATGATAACAGGGACAAAGAAGGAAGCTCAACAGGGCCGGTCGGGCAATCGCCGGAGAACGAGGAGAGGACGAACGAGATGAAGCAGAGGAAGGGTTCCGATTTTACAATCCAAGAATGGCTGGAACGGGTGCTCTACCTGATTGGGGCCCTGCTGATTCGCAAGGTTCGCCACCTCCAAAGACGCAGTCGGCGCGGTCTGCGTCGGCTGTACTGGAACCTCCGGCTCAGAGCAGACGACCTGAAACAGGAGCGGAGGCTGCAAAAGCGACAGCATCAGGTGGGCGCACAGAAGAATGCTATCGCGCGCTTTCGGGAGCAGCGCCGCCTGAGGAAGGACGGCTACGGCAGTCGCAGGGAGCTTTGGTCTGCTCTCTGGCAGTCGGTCTGCTATGTCGGCAACTATCTGCTGCCGCTGGCAGGACTGGCGGTTCTGCTGTTGACCGCAAATTATTTCAGTTCCCTTCACTATGCGCTGCGGCTGGAGCTCAATGGGGAGTATGTCGGCGTCATCGCGCAGGAGCAGGAGCTGTTGACCGCCCAGAAGGAGATTCAGCACCGATTGATTTTCCCGGATGCCGACCCGGAGCTTCTTGCCCAGCCCGAATACACCTTCGAGTCGGTGCAGGAGGACCAGTATACCCCGCAGAAGGTGCTGGTCAACAACCTGATTCAGGCATCGGGCCAGCAGATTGCACAGGGCGCAGGACTGTATGTGGATGGAGAATTTTTGGGAGCAGTGCGGGACGGGGACTGGGTGCTGAATCTGCTCAGCGAGCGCAAGGAGGAGATGCGCCGTCAGTATCCCAATGCGCGTGTTGAATTTGTGCAGGACATTGTGCTGGAAACCGGACTGTATCCGCAGGATTCGATGGTCAGCGAAGGCTTCCTTGCGGCGAAGCTCGACGAGCAAAGCAGCGGGACCCGCACCTATCAGGTGCAGGAGGGCGATTCGCCCTATCAGATTGCACAGGAATTGGGCATCTCGCTGGCGACCCTCTACCACATGAACCCGCAGGCCGAGACCGAGCTCTTCGTCGGGGACGAGCTTTTAATCGAACAGCCGCGTGTTGTGCTGGAACAGCGTGCCATCGAGACGGTGGTTCGTCAGGAGGAAATCCCTTATACCGAAAAGGAGGAGCTGGACAGCAGCCGCGACAGCACCTATCAAAAGGTGTTGCAGGAGGGCAGCAACGGCTTGGAGGAAATCACCGCCGAGGTGGTCTATCTCAACGGCAGCAAGGTCAGTGAAACGGAAATCAACCGCCGTGTGGTGAAAAGCCCGGTCGAGCGGCGAACGGTTCGAGGCTCTTTGGTCAGAACGGCCGAAGGAAATACGAGCGTCCTGCCGGCAAACTATCAGCCGCGCTCTGCCAGCGAGCGCAACGCCGCCGGCTTTATCTGGCCGGTGGACGGAGGCAGCATCTCCTGCGACATCAACGGATATTGGGGCCACACCGGAAACGACATCAAGGCAAATGCAGGTACGGCGATTTGGGCCTCCAAAAATGGAACGGTCGTGTATTCCGGATGGTCGCGCGGCTATGGGTACAATGTGCTCATCGACCACGGGGACGGCTACAAGACCCGATATGCCCATTGCAGCGCACTGCTCTGCACAGCCGGGCAGACGGTGGAGCAGGGCCAGCAGATTGCGCTGGTTGGCCGAACCGGAAATGCGACCTGCAACCACTGCCACTTTGAAATCATCCAAAATTCGCAGTTCTTGGATTCCCGCGATTTCGTGGGCTCGCGCTAGAAAGAAAATTCAAAATCAGCTCCGTGCCGTTCGACTCAAAAATACTTGACCAAACCGGTACGGAGCTGTTATAATGAAAAACGTTGCAGACATCTGCGGATATGGCGGAATTGGCAGACGCGCTGGTTTTAGGGTCCAGTGTCCACGACGTGCAGGTTCGAGTCCTGTTATCCGCACCAAAGGGAGCATTCGGAATACGGATGCTCCTTTTTTTTCGTACAGCCTGTTAAAAAATAATTTACAAATTGCTTGACTTTTGTTG
>URFD01000053.1 GCA_900547015.1 uncultured Oscillospiraceae bacterium
CTCTGGCGATGGGCGCTTGCGTCGTTGGACTGTGCTCCACCTCTGATGAGACCATTCCGGATGCTGAAAAGGACCTTCCGCGAAACCTCTGCCCACTGATTAAATCCAGCTACGGTTTTGCTAAGACCGACAAATGCCCTTACTTCTACTTCTCTGACCTGATTGTAGGCGAAACCACCTGCGACGGCAAAAAGAAGATGTACGAGTATCTGGGCGAATTCAAGCCGGTATACACCATGGAGCTTCCGAACTCCCAGAGCCCTGCTGCTCTCGAGCTGTGGAGAAAGGAAATCATCAAATTTAAAGAGAAGCTGGAATCCTTCTTTGATGTCACCATCACCGAGGAGGACATCCGCAAGCAGGTTCGCATCATGAATGAGGTTCGCCGCGCACTCAAGGAATTCTACTCCCTGTGCAAGCTCGAGCCGGTTCCGATGCTCGGTCAGGATATGTTCAAGATTCTGTACGGCGCAGCCTACAAGTTTAACAAGGAAACCCTGCCGGGTGAAATCCGTGCACTGGTTGCCAAAATCAAAGCGGAGTATGAGGAAAATCCGAACAAATATCCAAAGGCTCCTCGTATTCTGGTCACCGGCTGTCCAATCGGCGGCGGCGCTGAAAAATGCGTGAAAGCCATCGAAGCCAACGGCGGTCATGTTGTCTGCTTTGAAAACTGCTCGGGTGCAAAATCCTGCGACCGTGAGGTCGATGAAATCAATCCGGATGTTTACGAGGCAATTGCAGAGCGCTATCTGAGCATCGGCTGCTCTGTTATGACCCCGAATCCAAACCGTCTTGAGCTGCTTGACCGACTGATCGACGAGTATCACATCGATGCCGTTGTCGAAGTCACCCTTCAGGCTTGCCACACCTACAATGTCGAGACACTGGGCATCAAGCGCTTTGTCACCGAGAAAAAGGGCATCCCGTACATGGCAGTCGAGACCGACTACTCCACCGCTGACATCGGTCAGCTCAACACCAGAATGGCCGCATTTATCGAGATGTTATAAGCCATGCTGACATTAGGAATTGACTCCGGCTCTACCACAACAAAGGGCGCACTGTTTGACGGAGAAAAGATTGTTCGCACTGCAATCCTTCCTACCTCCGCAAACCCAAAGGACAGCATCAACAAGCTCTATGATATGCTGTACAATGAGGATGTTGCCTACACCGTATCCACCGGATACGGCCGCGCTCTGTTGGACCATGCCGACACACAAATCACCGAAATCACCTGCCATGCCAGAGGGGCAGCTTTCCTGAATCCCAGTATCCGGGCGGTCGTGGATATTGGCGGACAGGACTGCAAAGCAGTTCTTCTGGACAGCGGGCTGAATGTGGTGGACTTCATTATGAATGACAAGTGCGCTGCGGGCACCGGACGCTTCATCGAGGTCATGATGCGCATCCTCGAAGAGGACATCGGCAATATTGACCAGTTCGTTGCCGGCCACCAGCCAATCAACATCACCAGTATGTGTACTGTATTTGCGGAAAGCGAGATTGTCAGCCTTCTGGCGAAGGGCGCAGATAAGGGAGATATTGCTCTGGGCATCATCAACTCCATCTGCCGACGCACCTCTTTCTTCGCGCAGAAATTAAACCTTACCGGTGACATCTTCTTCAGCGGAGGACTTGCTAAATTTGAAATCTTCCGCTCCACCCTGCAGGATTACCTGCAAATCCCGGTTCACACCTCCGAGCTTTCCCAGTATGCGGGAGCAATCGGCGCTGCTGTAATCGGTCAAAACAAAGCAAAGAGACTCCGCTCTTAGGACAAACAAAGCGGCATATCCGTATTTCCTACGGATATGCCGCTTTGTTTACTTTTACTTAAGCCGGCAGTTCTACCCTAATCGAAGGGTTGTCTTCCACCACCACATCCGGTGCATTTCGGTCCACCAGCATCAGGAAGCGGCACATCATGGTTTCTCCGGCGGGCACCGTCCAGCGATAGCCATCCTGCGACTGTGCAAGGACACTGCTGTTGAGCACAATGTGATGGAAGGCTCCGTCCGAGCTGGAAAAATCATAGTCCGGCCAAAAGTAGTCGTTGACGGAGGATTGATTTTCCACCTCGGCGCAGACCAGATAACAGTGGAATCGCTCCAAATCTTCCGGGCTGACCTTTGCCTCATAGCGCTGTGCCTGCTCCAGGTCCAGCTCCTCTTCGATGGTCAGCGAGTGATAGACGATATCTGCATACCCTGCATATTTGACATCATCAAAGGTGGAAATCAGAACACCCAGCACCTCAAAAATGACAAATCCCCAAAGGAGGATGCTTCCCAGTTTTTTCATACCGCTGCCCCCTCTCGGTTCAGGTCTATGACCGTCAGCTTCGTCACAGTCGAAATATCTACGATCGGAACCTTTCCCAGCGTCTGAACGCACAGTTGACCCTCCTGCGGCTGTTCTGTCTGCGGAATCATAAAGAACAACGCCTGCGGCTGCCCTTCCTCCGCAAACGAGTCGACCGAAAGAATCTGGTACTCCTCCTCCAGGATTCGCTCTGCCCAGTAATCCAGCGGCTCATAAACCATCCCATTCAGGCGCAGGTATGCCTTCTGCTCTCCATAGGACAGAAAGTTTCTTCCCTCATCCTTCAGCTCCAGCATCACAGCGGCGATTTTGACCGTTTTTGAGCACCCCAGATTTTCCCTGGTTTCCTCATGAAGCTCCAGCTCCTGGATTCCGGTCACGGTCAGCTGGATTTCTTTGTCAAAATCGACCGTCTCTCCCAACGCATATTCTTCTGTTTGAATCCCGTCTGCTCTGATTTGTTCCCACACCATCCGCATCAGATAGGGCTTTCCCCATTCCGCAAGGGCAGGAATCATCCCCATCAAAACCAGAAGGAGCCCCACTGTTTTGACAAAGCCGCCCAAACAGCCTTTTTTCTTGGTCTTGGGCTGTTTGCTGCCCGGTTCAGGGTTGTCCCTCTGCTGGGAATCCTCCTGCCAGTCCTCGTCCTCCTCCAGAGATTCCTGCGCCTCTTCCTTTCGCCGGCTTCTTTCATGGAAGCTGACCTCCGTGTTCCGAACCCGTTGTTCTGTGCTCTCTCTGGAAAATGGATTATAGCTTCCACAGTTCGGACAGAGCTCATCCCGGTCGGTATCATACTTTTTTCCACAAGATTGGCAAACAATTTTCATCGCTTCCCCACCTTTCTATTTTTGTTTTTCCTGCAAGAGGTCTAAAACCTTTGCGATACTCCAAAGCAATATTTCCGCCGCAAACACCGCAAGCCAGACCAGCAGGGCATCCCAGATATGAAAGCCACCACCATCGTCCCGGCCGCATCATACCCCACAATCCAAATCAAAACTGCGGTCACGGCAGCATCTTCTGTGTGATTTGTTCCCCCCTTCGTCTCTTCCTGTCTTACAAGAACCTTCTTCCCCTTCCCATCATATCCTGAGGGAAAACGATGAAAGGGTGTTTGTCTTGCCAAAAATTTACCTGAGTCCCTCCACGCAGGAGTATAACTCCTATATTACCAACGGAAGCGAAGAATTCTGGATGAACCGAATCGCCGATGCGATGGAGCCGTACCTGCGAGCCAGCGGAATCGAGTTTGTGCGAAACGACCCAAACCGAACGGTTGTTCACTCCATCGCCGAATCCAACCGTGCCCGCTACGGGATGCACCTTGCCCTGCACTCCAACGCTGCTCCGGAATCCATGTCCGGTCTGCTGCGCGGAACCGATGTGTACTATCGTCCGGGAGAAACTGCTTCAGCTCTTGCAAGCAGGCGCTTTGCCCAGATTGCGGCGGATGAGCTCAAAAAAATCTATCCTCTCCCGCAGAAGGTTCATACGCGCCCCACCGACTACCTTGCCGAGGTGCTGCAAACCAACTCTCCGGCTGTACTGGTCGAGCTTGCCTACCACGACAATCCGCAGGATGCCCGATGGATTGAGGAACATATCGAGCAAATCGCACAGACCCTTGTGCAGGCTCTGTGTCTCTATTTCGGGATTCCGTTTGCACAGCCTCAGCCGGAGAAAACCGGCACTGTCAGCACCGGCGGAGCAAACCTGAACATCCGCAGTATGCCTTCCACCGATTCGACCATCGTGGCGACTGCACCCAACGGCGCAGCGCTTACCATCTATGCCAAGAACGGCGACTGGTACACGGTGCGGTTCCAAAATGCCACCGGCTATGCCTATGCCCCTTATGTAAGGCTTTAACGCTTATTGCTCCGATGACAGCCTTTGGCGCAGGCCGGGAAGCTCCTGTTCGATTTTACAGTTAAAGTCGTTTTGCTCGCCGCAGTGCGGGCAGGTCACCAGCACCTCGTAGATCTGCTCGGTCACCAGCATGATTCCCTCGACCTCTGCGCTGTCCCCTGTCGGGATGCGTCCGGTGGATTCCCCTTCCGATTCCGGTTGATAGTACCAGGTAAAGCTCTCTCCGCATTTAGGACAGCGGTGAACCTCTTGATAAATTGCCATATTGCTTCTCCTTTTCGGGTAATCTCCTCTCGGGCATCAGGTCCGGAAGGGCTGTTCGTTCCCTTTTATGATAGCATTTTCTTGCCTGATTTTCCATAAAAAGCAAGAATTTTGTCATCCTCTTCCTTTTATGGTATAATGGGTGGAAGAACAAGATTCAACGACCAAGAAAAGGAGCATCCTGTTATGATATCGATTCCATCTCTCGCCCTGACCCATGCCGGCAAATTCCACGCTGACGATGTTTTTTCCGCCGCTCTGCTGCGCCTGTTCAATCCAAACATTCAGTTTCAGCGTGTGCTTTCCCTGCCGGAACATTTTGACGGCCTTGCCTTTGATATTGGCTGGGGCAAATTTGATCACCACCAGAGCGACGCCCCGGTTCGGGAAAACGGCGTGCCTTATGCTGCCTTCGGCCTTTTGTGGAGGGAGCTGGGCGAAGCACTGCTGGGCGAAGAAGCCGAGCGCTTTGACGAGCATTTCATCCAGCCGCTGGATTTGGAGGACAACACCGGCTGCGGGCATCCGCTGGCAGCTGCCATCGCCGCCTTTAATCCCTGCTGGGATTCCGACGAGTCTCCCGACAACAATTTCCTGAAAGCGGTGGAGGTCGCATACGCCATCCTTTCCCGCAAAATCGAAGAGGTCAACGGCATCCGCCGCGCCGGAGATTTGGTTCGCGGCGCCATTGCCCAGATGCAGAACCGCATTGTCGTTCTGGAGCGCTACGCTCCGTGGAAGCAGTTTGTGCTGGACAGCAAGGCGCAGTTTGTGGTCTCTCCGTCTCAGCGCGGCGGATTCAGCGCTCAGGGTGTTCCGGTCAGTGCCAAGGACAACACCCTGCGTCTGCCCTTCCCAGAGGAGTGGGCCGGAAAGCCTGCCGACGATCTTCAGCGGCTCAGCGGGTTAAAGACCCTGCGCTTCTGCCACAACAACCGCTTTCTGATTTCCGCAGACACCTTGGAGGATGCGATTGCTGCCTGCCGTCTGACACAGGAGCGCTCGATGTAATGTCATCACGAAAGCCCCGACAGATTTGTTGAAAATCTGTCGGGGCTTTTTGCATCGATTTGGATTTTAGCTTACAGCAACTCCTGTAGCTGTTCGCTCAGGGTGTCCAGCTCCTGCCGCTCCGGCTGGCTCTGCTCCGAGCCCTGCATCCGTTCCAGTGCGGCTTGTGCTGTTTTGAGCAGTCCTGACAGCTGTTCCGATGGCTGCTCCTGCTTGCGAGCCACCATCACCAGCCGCTTTAACCGCTCCATCGACATAAACAGCTCGTGCTCCTGATGAACCTCTTCAATCAGCCTGCCGAATCTCCAGCCCTCGTTGTGCTGGGTCACGACCATCTTGATTGGGAGATCCACTCCGGCTTTGCTCATCGCGTTGAGCAGCTCATCCAGCCGTCTGCCTGCGAGACCTCCCATCACCATCGCACTGACCTGCGGTACAGGAACCTCGTCCTGTTCCGGCTGAACCGGGGTCACACGGTAACCGGCAAGCTCTCCTGTGGTTTTTCCCAGTTGGTCCTCTGCAATCATCCGATATTCCAGCTTCATCTGGTTGAGCAGCTCGAGCAGCCGCTCGCCGTTTGGTATCTGCTCGTAGCGATAGAGCAGCACGATTTCCTTTCGTGGGGCAATTTTTGCTTTCATACGGGTCTGTCCTTTCCTGATGTCAAATTCTGTGTTCTCTTATTGTAACACATCCGTCCGCCGTTTACCAGAAATTGATTCCGTTCTAAGCTGAGCGTGTCATCTTGACAATCTGGTGGTGCTTGTTTTCCAGACCCGGATGGTCGATTTGACAGCTGACCTCGATTTCCACCCGGGATTTTTCAATCAAGCGGTCCCAGTCCTTCTCATGCTCCTTCCAATAGGTTGGAGCATATTTTTTCAAAAATTCCGAATAGCGGAACACATCGCTTTTCTGTTCAAAAAAGACCCGATCGATGGTTTGGCGCACCGTTGCCCGAATCGTTTCGGCGACCTGATTCTGAATCTCGGTCAGCTCATCGACCTGCGCGCCGCCGCCCCGGTCAAAGCTGACTTCGCGGATGCTGCCCTGCGACCGAATCGACAGATGAAAGACCGGGTAGCCGCGGACGATCTGCACCTTCACCCTGCTTCTGCTTTTTTTCAGCTCCACCGAAGCCCGAGAGGCATCCTCCTCGCCAAAATCCACCGTAATCAGCGCCCGATTCAGCTCGTTGGTCGCCCACAGCACCCCACGAGTCTGTTCGATTGACAGCGTATCCTGCAACCTGCCATCCCGAAACACCGCCATTCCCACGATTTTCAGAACATCCTCGTTGCCGTCCAGCTCAACCGTCGTCAGCACCGGCAGATATGGCTCCGCACGGTTGCTTTGCAGACGGTTCATCACATCACGCAGGGTCGGACGACCCAGCAGACCGTTGCGTCTGCCCTGTTCTACCAGACTTTTGAGCTGGGTAGGATTGCTGCCCTCTTGAGCTTTTGCCCGAATGATGCTCTCTGCCCTTCCCTGCGCCATCGCTACATACAGCTCCGGACTGACCTCATGATTGGCGTTAAAGTAGTTGAGCGTCCGTTCCAGACCCTCCTGCGCCGCCTCCTGTCCGACCACCAAAAAGCTGCTGTTTCCCAAAAAGACCTCGTTGCCATTATAGTGGCTGACCTTGCTGACCGCCTCGCTGATGGAGCGTCCGCTTGTCTGAATCACCACCGCCGCAGAGGAGGAATTTTGCTCCCCCGGCTTTGCCTGCGGGGAAAATTGCAGCATGGTGACCACAAAGCCTTCCTCGTCTGTGTCCACTCCAATCATGCGGATAATGGTTCGGTCCTTTAACTCGACCCGATTCATACAGCCGCACAGCACCAGGCTCACCGCAAATGCTGTCAGCACTGCCATCCGTCTCCTGTTCACGCTTGTCCCTCCTTTGGCTCTCGCTTGCCTTTCCAGCGGATTGCCAGCAGCACCGTCGGCAGCAGCACCACCAGAAGATACACCGGCAGTCCGCTTGCCAGCGAGAGATACAGCAGCCGCAACTGTCGAATATCCCCTGCCACTACGACCGCCGCTGCCGCCGCAAGTGCCCCGTTGAGCGCCGGTATCCACCATCCAAAGCGTCTGCCGGTCAGCTCGTTGAGCATCCGAGATGCCAGCAGCAGATACATCGCCGCACGAATCATGCTGGTGCCGACCCAAAGCATAATCAGAATATAGTCGAATCGATAGAACACATTCGAGCCGGACAAGGCAAACATGGTGTAGACCGGAAAGCTCCTCGTCTCTCCGTCGTTGCCCAGAATTACCACGGCGGCAAATGCCATGAGCCAAATCATCAGATTGGAAAGGTTGTGATACCCCCAAAAGGTACTGCGGATTTGGTCGGTGTTGAGATTCGACACCAGCATCACCAGCGCGACCAGCTCCAGATTCTGGGTAACACACAGCACGGTGGAATACAGGACGGCAGAAAAGCCCTCGTAAAAGGGAGAATACAGATTCAGGACATCCCAAAATTTCCACAGTCCCAAGCCGAGCAGGATGCCGGAAGCACAGAATGCAACCAGCAAAATCGCCGCTGTGCGCGTCACCGCTTCCAACCCCAGAAATACCAGATAGAGAACCGCTCCGCAGAAAATGAGAACCAGCCAAAGGGAGCTGGCCCGCGGATAGACCGCCGAGGTCAGGAAGATAGAAAACTGCGCCGCAGTCTCGATGACTGCCAACAGACAGACCAGATAAAATCCTGCTGCCGCCAGCTTGCCCAACCTCGGAGAAAGCTGCCGTGCCACCTGATACAAATCCATGCCCGGGTAATCCCGCAGCAAAAGGAAAACCGGAATCAGCACCGGAACGGTCAGCAGATACCCGAACAGAATCGACACCAGCGAGGTGGTCCCTCCGGGCGATTCGTGGGTGGTTGGCACAAAAATCAGAAGAATAAACAGCCTTGTCAGCACCAGCAGAGCCACCAGCTGTGCCCGACTGATTTTCGGGACACGAATCTGCTCGTTTAGCATCTTCCTTCCCCCTTCTTGCCGCCTGCACTCCGCTCATCTTTCAGTCGGCTGCCGGGCAAATCCTGCACCCGCAACCGCAGCTTGCCCAGCTTTTCCCAGCTACTGCGCCAGAAATTATCCCGAAAATCTGCGCCCGCACAAGGACTGGTGGGAGCGGTGATTGGGATTCCAAACGATTCCAGCGCACAGAGATTGGCCAGCAGCAGAACCATCCCAACCGAAATTCCAAACAACCCCCAAGTGCCCCCGATGAGGATAAAGACAAACTTGAGCACTGCGGCAGGTTCATACAGGGAAGGCACCACAAAGGAGCTGAGCGCGGTCAGTGCGACCACCATCACCATCGAGGAGCCGATGATGCCTGCGGTCACTGCCGCATCCCCGATGACCAGCGCGCCGATAATGCTGACTGCATGGCCCACCGGTCTGGGCAGGCGCAGTCCTGCCTCCCGCATGATTTCGTAAATCAGGTGGATGACCAGCGCCTCTGTCATCATCGAAAACGGGGTCTGCTGCTCGGAGGTCGCGATGTTGTACAGCAGGGTGTCCGGCAGCATCTCGGGGTTGAAGATGGTGATTGCCACATACAGCCCCGGCAGAAAGACCGAAATCAGAAAGGAAAAATATTTGAGCAATCGGAGAAAGGAGCCGTAGTAAGGCCGGTAGGAGTAGTCGTCCATGCTCTGAAAATGCTCTGAAAACAGGTACGGGACAATCAGGGCAAACGGCGTCCCATCCACAAGGATGGCGATGCGGCCCTCGTTCACCTTGGCACACAGGGTATCCGGACGCTCGGTCGTGCCCACCGTCGAAAAGGGTGAGAGCGGCCTTCCCTCCAGGTACGGCTTGAGGTAGCCCTGACTGAGAATCAGGTCTGCGCTGACCCTTGCCAGTTTCTGCTTGACCGCTTCCACCAGCTTTGGGTCAGCGGTGTCGGTCAGATAGACCAGACAGACATCCGTCCTGCTTTTACTGCCAACCGAAAGCAGCTCAAACCTGAGGCTGGGGGAGCGAATCCTCCGGCGAATCATAGTCAGGTTGATTCGGATTGGCTCCACAAAGCCTTCTCGGGAGCCGGTGATATTCATTTCGGTGCTTGGCTCGGAGACCGAACGAAAGCTGTATCCCTGCATCCCGCAGGCAATTCCTCTGTCCACCCCGTCAATCAGCAGTACCACAAACCCTGCCATCAAAAAGGTGAACAGCTCATCATAGGTAAAAAATTTCTTCTGGTCGCCGGAGAGCGCCGTATTTCTGCTCACCCATTCCGCTACCGCTTCCCCGTCTGCGTCCTTGAGCTCAAGTCGGCTGAGCGGCTTTACCATGCTTTCGCCAAACTGCGAAAGATTCACCATCCCCTCGCACATCAGGATGCTGACACGAATCCCGCTGACCTCAATCTGCCTGTCCTGCAAATCGGCGGTATTCTGTGCAAGGGAACGAATCCTCACCATATTTTCGAGCAAGTCCCGTTTCAGCCTTGTCTGCGCCTCCTTGCGGGAGCCGACTCCCTGCGGCTGTGAGGCATCAAACAATCCTCCCTGCCGCATCCGCTCCTCGCTGTGCGGGTCCAGCAGCTGCTGCCAGAGCTTTTTCATCAATCCGTCACCACTCCTTTTCTGCAATCCGACCACAGCAAGGACAAGCAAGCGGCTTCCTGCGGGCGGATTTTGCGTGTTCAAGATTCCTGTGCTTAGTATCCGCATAATTTCCAGAATTTATACCGATACTACCGATACGAAAATTTTGAAGGGAGCAGACGATATGCTGATTTCATTTTTAAGAACCCTCATCCTCTATCTCATTGTCATCTTCGGCATCCGCATCATGGGCAAGCGGCAGCTCGGACAGCTCCAGCCCTCCGAGCTGGTGGTCACCATCCTGATTTCCAACATCGCGACCCTGCCCATCGAAAACAGCGATGTGCCCTTGATTCTGGGAATCATTCCAATCCTGACGCTCATGTCGTTTGAGGTCATTCTTTCCACCCTGACCCTAAAAAGCCTTCGACTGCGCAAGCTGGTTTGGGGCAACCCGCGCATCCTGATTCGGGACGGGCGAATCGACCAGAAGGAGATGGAAAAGCTGCGGTATTCCATCGATGACCTGATGGAGCAGCTGCGCAGCAACGGCATCTTCGATTTGCAGGAGGTGGAGCTGGTCGTGGCAGAAACCACCGGACTGCTGTCCATCTACAAGAAAAGCCAGTACGAACCGCTCAACGCCAAAAATGCCAACATCAACCTGCCCAATTCCCCTGCGCCTTTTCTGGTGATTAACGACCGGCGCGTCCTCTCCGACGGGCTAAAAAACTGCGGCATGACCCCCAAGGAGCTGGAAAAGCTGC
>URFD01000054.1 GCA_900547015.1 uncultured Oscillospiraceae bacterium
CTATCATGTGCAATATTTTTTTCCTTTGTTTACGTTTTAACAGTCCTCTTTTGTCTTTTTTAGAGTTTTTCTTCTCATTCTAATTCAAAATCTTATATAATCTACCGATTTTTCTTCCCCTATTTCTAAACATTTTCTCCTCTTTTCAGGGTATCCCAGCAAAAAAGCGGCAGGAGCATCCTTTCGGATTGCCCTGCCGCTCATCAGTTCTTACCATGAAGAATACGGATTATCTGGATTTTTCGCCAGCCAGCTTCCGAAAAATCGGAGCCGGCAGAGAGAAGGTACATACGATTGCCAGTGCAATTGCCACGGCAATCTTAATCGTTTCAATTCCCTTTGCAGCCGCCATATCGTTGTATCCCATAATAAAGTTGTAGGCTGTATAGTAGATTCCGGCACCGGGAACCAGCGGGAAAATTCCGCAAATCAAAAAGATGGTAACCGGGGTTTTTCGACGCACCGCAAAGGTGCGCGCCATCATCGTCAGCACGATGACCGCCGCAAACGAAGCCACTGCCGGGGAGGGATAGTTCGCCACCACCAGCAGATAGCACAGCCATCCAGCTGAGCCGCACATACCCGAATAAACATACTGCTCACGCGGCACCTGAAACAGAACCGCAAAGGCTACTGTTGCAAAAAAAGCAACCACAGATTGAATCAGCAGCATCCTACTTCCTCCTTTATACGATTGGTCCGGTCAGCATGGTGACCAAACTGAGCATAAAGCCCACGCCCAGCGCAATACAGCACGCCACCAGCACCGCATCGATCATCCGAATCGTTCCGGAAAGATAGTCGCCGTTGAGAAAATCTCGAATCGAGTTGGTCAGCGGAACACCAGGCACCAGCGGAATGATGGAACCAATGATGATTTTATCCATATTTTCTCCAAAGATGAAGTGGAAAAACAGGACACCGGTCAGGGTAACCAGCGCGCTACTCAGGATATTGAGCATAATTTTATTGGCTTTTCTGGCGCTGAGAAACAGTACAAAGCACCATACCAACATTCCCGATATAAAGGAAGCCAAGCTGTCCAGCACGCTGCCGCCCAAAAGATAGCAGAAGGATGCCGAGCCGACTCCCGAAGCAAACACCTGAAACCACTGGCTGGTGAAGGGAATCTGGTCGATTTCCTCGATTTTCTG
This sequence comes from uncultured Oscillospiraceae bacterium, assembly GCA_900547015.1. Classification (GTDB taxonomy): domain Bacteria; phylum Bacillota; class Clostridia; order Oscillospirales; family Ruminococcaceae; genus Negativibacillus. Next base: position 1,155 of record URFD01000054.1, read on the forward strand.
CCAAGCCTGTTCCATCGTGCAGCGCTGTTCCACAATTTCACGGGAAAGGTTGTTGACTGCCGCTACCCTGCCCAGATGGATGGACGACAGCGGCACATGGCGCACCTGACAGGCATCGTCCGGTCCCTTGCACCCAGTCTCCTGCGCCAGCTGACGGCTGATTTGTGTGCCGTCCTCCTCGATGGAGGTAAAGATTCCGTTCGCCAAAACATATACATGAAACCGTTTGACCCCGTATGCCTTTGCAATTCGCTGCATAGTCTCCTGGACACGGAAAATTTCTCCTCCGTTTTTGAGCAGTACTTCCCCAATTCTGCTCGTAAGCTCCAGGACTTCCCTGTTCTTCTCCTGACTGTTGTTTGGCTCCACGCCCTTCTCCCCTTTCCGATATCACGAGAACCTTGATTTCACACCGATGAAATTAACGGCCCAAATTTCATTGTTCCCTCATAGCATATCACAACCTGCACCATTTCTCAATCTCCTTTTTGTCCAAAATGCTTTTTATTTCGTTGCATTCTTCAGCAATATGCGTTACAATAAATGAAATTGCGGTTGTCCCGATGCTTTGCTCCCGGCGCCGCAGTCCAACATCCGATTACATGGAGGCATCAGCTATCATGATTCAAGCTTTGATTCGGCGCTTTATCCCCAATCATACCAACACCGGCGACCCCAAGGTGCGCGAGCGCTACGGAATCCTTGCCGCGGCGGTCGGCATCATTTCCAACCTGTTTTTGTTCCTCATCAAAATCCTGACCGGTCTGTTGTTCAACAGCATCGCCATCGTTGCCGACGCGGTCAACAACCTTTCCGACGCAGGCTCCTCCATCATCACCCTGATTGCTTTTAAGATTGCCGGCAAGCCTGCCGACCCGGAGCATCCATACGGTCACGCCCGTATGGAGTACATCTCGGGCATGGCGGTTTCCTTCATCATCATCCTGCTGGGCATCCAGCTGATGGGCAGCTCGTTTGAAAAAATCCTCCACCCAGAGGCGGTCACCGTTTCGGTCATCACCTATGTGGTGCTGGCGGTTTCCATCCTCACCAAGCTCTGGCAGGGAATGTTCAACCGCTCGCTCGGAAAGTCCATCTCCTCCGAGGCGCTGCTGGCCACCGCAGCTGACAGCCTCAACGATGTCTATGCAACCACCGCTGTTTTAATCAGCGCCATCGTCTACCACCTGACCTCCATTCCAATCGACGGCTGGATGGGTATGGCAGTCGCCCTCTTCATCACCATTTCCGGCATCAAGCTGGTGATGGAAACCGGCAATCCGCTGCTGGGTCAGGCGCCTGACCCGGAATTTATTCAGGAGCTGGGCCGCCGCATCACCTCCTATGATGGAGTCATCGGAATGCACGACCTTCAGATTCACAGCTACGGCCCGGGCAGAACCTTCGCCTCTGTCCATGCAGAGGTTCCGGCCAATGTGGATATCCTGGTCAGCCATGACATCATCGACAACATCGAGCGGGAAGTGGGCAAGGACATGGGCATTAATCTGGTCATCCACATGGACCCGATTGTGACCGACGACGAGCAGACCCTCGAGCTGAAGGCGAAGCTCGAGCAAATTGTTTCCGAAATTGACCCCAACCTGACCATGCACGATTTTCGTGCGGTGTCCGGTCCCAGCCATACCAACCTTGTCTTTGATGTGGTGATTCCGCCTGCCTTCTCCATCTCGGACGCTGAGCTGAGAAAGACGCTAAGCGAACAGGCTCGCAAGCTCGGCAACTACTACTGCGTTGTCACTATCGACCACAACTACAGCTATGTCCCGAAGGGAAAGGCTCGATAATTTTTTTGCTCCGAGCGGCGCTTGCTCTTGGTTGCGGCACACCGGTTGTGATATAATGAAACACAGACGGCGGCAGGGCTGCGTCCCTGCCGCCCTTTTTTACGATTACGGAGGAATGATTTATGATTCGAGTTGCGATTGACGGCCCATCCAGCGCAGGCAAAAGCACAGTTGCCCGCAGGCTCGCCAAAGATTTTTCGATTGTTTATGTTGACACCGGTGCGATGTACCGCTGCATCGGTCTGTATGTCCTGCGTCAGGGCTTTGATACCCGTGACCGTCAGGCTGTCTGCCAGTGTTTGGACTCCATCCGCATGGAAACCTCCTATGACGAGGTCAGCGGTCAGCGCATCTTCCTCAACGGCGAGGATGTTTCCGAAGCGATTCGCACCCCAGAGGCTTCTATGGCGGCCTCCAATGTTTCCGCCATTCCGGAGGTTCGCTCCTTCCTGCTGGCTTTGCAGCAGGATATGGCAAGCCATCAGAGCGTGATTATGGACGGCAGAGATATCGGCACCGTTGTCATTCCGGATGCCGAACTGAAAATTTTCCTGACTGCCTCTGCGGAATCCCGCGCACACCGCCGCTGTCTGGAATATCAGCAGAAAGGGATGCCCGCAGAATATGACCAGATTCTCCGCGATGTCATCCAGCGCGACGAGCAGGATTCCACCCGCGCTTCCGCTCCGCTGCGTCAAGCAGAGGATGCTGTCCTCATCGACACCACCAACATCGGGTTTGAGGAGACGGTCGCACTGATGAAAAAGATGATGCTCGAAACCGCACAGCGGCTCTCGCTGACCATCTAGACACCCCCATTTATTTTGCTTCAAAACGGAAGGGGCTGTTTGTGCGGTCTTAGGCTTTCAAGCCGAGCTTCAGCGTCTTCCTCCTCATCTTAAAAATCTGCTGGAAAGGACGATTTTTTTGTTCTACGAAATTGCAATCCGAGTCGTTGGCCTGTTGTGGCGATTCTGGTTTCATCTGGAAATCAACGGTCGGGAAAATGAACCGGCGCAGGGCGGATATATCCTCGCCGGCAACCACTGCTCTGCCATCGACCCGATGATTATCTGTCAGGGAATTCGCAAGCACCACATCCATTTTATGGCAAAGGCAGAGCTGTTCGACATCCCTGTTTTAAAGCACGTCATCCGCTGGCTGAACGCCTTCCCGGTATCCAGAGGAACCGGAGACACCACCGCGATTGAAACTGCCATGCAGGTCATCCGCGACGGTGAGGTTCTGGGGCTGTTCCCGGAAGGCACCCGAAGCAAGGACGGCAACCTGCTGCGCTTCAAATCCGGGCTTGCCCTGATTGCCCAGCAAACAGGGGCGTCGGTGCTGCCGGTCACCATCACCTACTGCGACCCCAAGAAGCGGTTCCGTTCCCGCGTTGTGGTCAACTACGGAACCCTGCTTTCCTGCGAGGAGCTCGGGATTCACACCACCGGTACTGCTGCCGGTGATCTGTCCCACGCAAGGGAGCTCAAGGAAGCTACCAGAAATTTACGGGCTGCCATGGAGCAGTTAAAGGCCCAGAACCTGTAGCCCCCACACAGAAAGGAAGCTATTATGCCCATTACCGTTGCCAAAACTGCCGGATTCTGCTTTGGTGTCCGGCGCGCGGTCGATACCGTATATGAACAGCTCTCGCTGATTCCCGGCACCGCCCACCCGAAGCTGTTTACCCTTGGAGAAATTATCCACAATCCGCAGGTCGTTGATGATTTGCACCAGCAGGGCGCCGTTGCCGTTCCCACCCTCAGCGAGCTTCTGGCTTTGGAAGAGGAGCTGACTGCTCAGGGGAAGAAGCCGATTCCGGTCATCATCCGTTCCCACGGCGTGCCCAGAACGGTCTACACCGAGCTGGACAGCCGCTCGATTCCGTACATTGATGCGACCTGCCCCAATGTCAAGCGCATCCAGAAAATTGTGGAGGAACACGGCGCAGAAGAGCCGCAGACAGCGCTTGTTCTGATTGCCGGAGACGCGCAGCACCCCGAAATTCAGGGAATTATCGGCCATTGTAATGTAACCTATGTTACATTCACTAACCATCAAGAACTCGCTGAACTCACGAAAAACCGCCCAAATCTGTCCAAAATGAACAGCGTAATGGTTGCTCAGACCACTTTTAACACATCGGAGTGGCAAAAATGCGTAGAAACTGCGAAAAACCTGTATACAAATCTCAAAATATTTGATACAATATGTAAAGCTACATCGATGCGGCAAGCTGAGGCGGAACGGTTGGCAGAGGTTTCAGATTTCATGATAGTGATTGGCGGCAGACATAGTTCGAATACCGGGAAGTTATCGGATATCTGCCGGCGATTCTGTAAGACCATTTGGGTCGAAACAGCGCGGGAACTCTTGAGCGGTCAAGCGGATGATATCTGCCAAATTCCAGCAGGCAGCCGGGTTGGTGTTACTGCCGGTGCTTCGACACCGGTTCGTATAATTAAGGAGGTACAAAAAACCATGAGTGAGATTTTGAAAGAAGAAGAAATGTCCTTTGAAGAGATGCTTGAACAGTCCTTCAAGAGTACATATACAGGGGAGAAGGTGAAGGCTGTCGTTACCGGTGTTGCTCCAAACGAGATCACCGTTGATATCGGCACCAAACACACAGGTTATGTTCCGCTGTCCGAGCTGACCAGCGACCCAAGCCTGAAACCAGAAGACATCGTAAAAAAAGGCGATGAAATCGAACTGGTTGTTCTGCGCGTAAACGACGTTGAGGGTACTGTAATGCTCTCCAAAAAACGTCTGGATGCTCAGGCTGGCTTCGAGAAGGTTATGGCTGCTGCTGGCACCGGCGAAGTTCTCTCCGGTACTGTTACCGATGTTGTGAAGGGTGGCGTTCTGGCTATCACCGAAGGCGTTAAGGTCTTTATCCCTGCTTCCCTGTCCGGCGTTTCCAAAAACGAGCCACTCGAGCAGCTGCTCAAACAGAAGGTTGACTTTGTCATCCGCGAAGTAAACGAGAAACGTCACAGAGCTGTTGGCTCCATCAAAGACGTTCTCAAAGAGCAGAAAAAAGCTCTGGAAGAAAAATTCTGGAGCGAGGTTGAAGTTGGCAAACGTTATCAGGGTGTTGTGAAATCCATCACCAGCTACGGTGCATTCGTTGACCTGGGCGGCGTAGACGGCATGGTTCACATCTCTGAGCTGTCTTGGCTGAGAATCAAACATCCTTCCGATGTTGTTAAAGTTGGCGACGTTCTGGATGTATATGTAAAAGACATCGACGTTGAAAACAAAAAGATCTCTCTGGGCTACAAGAAAACCGAGGACAATCCTTGGGAAGTTCTCAAGAGAGACTATAAAATCGGCAGCGTAGTTACCGCTAAGATCGTTTCCATGACCGCTTTCGGTGCATTCGCTCAGATTATCCCAGGTGTTGACGGTCTGATCCACATTTCTCAGATCTCCAACGAAAGAATCAATAAACCTCAGGATGTTCTGTCCATCGGTCAGGAAGTTCAGGTTCAGATCACTGACATCGACTTCGACAAGAAACGCGTCAGCCTGTCCATGAAAGCTCTGCTCGACGACGCAGAGGCTTCTGAAGAAGCTACCGCTAAGGACGCTGAATAATTTCGTCCGCACAATGCAGCCTGCAATCAAAAGATTGCAGGCTGTTTTTTTACAATTTAATTGACAGGAGGAATCTTCCATGTATCTGGCACTTCACAAACTAACCATTCGGGACGCTCTGCTTGCGGATGCTTCCCTCCTCTGCAAATGGTGGAACGATGGGGCTGTGATGGCACACGCCGGATTTCCACAAGGGCTGGGAACCAGTGTGGAAAAAATCATCCAACAGATTTCAGATTCCAATGACCCCACCCATCGCCTGATTCTTGAGTGTCAGAATACCCCCATCGGGGAAATGTGCTATCGGCATCAAGATCCAAACACGGCTGAAATCGGAATTAAAATCTGTGAGAGCAACTGGCAGGAACAGGGCCTGGGCTCCCAGCTGATTGCTATGTTGTGCCGGGAGCTGTTTGCCAACCACGGCATCACACGCATCGTATTGGACACCATGCTGGAAAATCATCGCGCTCAGCACGTCTATGAAAAGCTGGGATTTGTCAAAACCGGCATCCGGGAAAACTGCTGGCGTGACCAAACCGGAAAGCTGCGCACCGCTGTCGATTATCAGCTGCTGCCGCAGCAGCTCTGCCTTCCCTTTGATGAAGAAGAGCCCTGGGTGCGTGACGCTCAGCCTGCCGACCAAACTATCATCGAGGAAATCTACCCGACCCTGTTTGAAGCAATGTCCCAGCTCCAGCCCCAGTATATCCAGGCAGCGAAACAGAACCCTGACTTTATCCGCAAAATCATCACCGAAAACGGAAAGGATATTCTGCTCGCCCAGTGCGGCGAGCAAGTGCTCGGCTTTGGAGTGGTGCTAATGACCCACACACCGCCCTACAACTGCTTTGTTCCGCATCCGTATGCGGACCTGCTGGACCTCGCAGTCCTTCCGGCTGCTCGTGGGAACGGTCTTGGCACCCTGCTGCTGCAAGCAATTAAAGGTTGGGCAAAGGCACGTGGCGCCGATTACCTGGAGCTTGGTGCCCTCTCCAATAACCAGGGAGCCATCCGTTTGTATGAACGGGAAGGCTTCTATGAATGTATGAAAACATTTCGCACCTCCCTTTAGAAGGAAAGAGTATTTGCTTTGAAGAGAATAGAAAGCCACTCAAAACAAATGAAGGAGAACTGTGATGATACGATTGAATCTTTCCCTGTCCAGCCAAATCGAAGGACAATGGACCTCACCTCTGCCACAGCCCTTTCCCACCGCATTTGCTATCAACCGCTCCTTCCAAATCTGCCAGCTGCTGTTGGACGGGCATCCCATCCAGTTTGAAGAACAACCCGGTCAGGACAATTGGAAGCTCATCTCCTTTGACCCGAGGTCCGGCTCGGAACTCGCCGTCTGCTACAAGGGTGTTTTGGATGGAAGCACCGGTCTTTATCCGTATGTTCGGGAAAAAACCAGTGACCCGTTTTATCTCCTGCGCAGTGAGACCGTGTGGCTTCCCACTTTTTTCCTGCCCAACACGGAGGTGTATTTGGACCACCTGCTCGATCCACAGCCGGAAGATTCCGTTCGTGTTACTGTAACATTAACGGATGGAAGAAACTTTTGCACCAATTTACACCCTGACCCCTCCGGAGAACTGGTAGGATTTGAGCCGACCTTCGCAATCGGAGACTACAAACAAAAACAGATGGATTTTGGTCCCATTTTTTATCTAAATCTATCTCAACAGCAACAGCAGCAGATTGAGCAGCTTGCAAAAGGAACCGAGGAAAGGATGTCTTTCTACAAGCCTGCTCGGATTCATGATTTTCAGCTGATTGAGGTGCCAAGCGGTTATGGGAGCTTTGTCCTGCCCGGTACCATCTTTGCTGATGCAGCCACCCTTGCAGACCCAATCCGGCTGATTCATGAATTGATTCATACCAACTGGAATCCACTGTGTACCCTTTCCTGTCAACGAACCCGATTCTTCGATGAAGCAATCACCCAGTATTTTACCGCACGGCTGTGTGACAGCGCCGGAATTCAATCCTATTCCGAATCGATTCGTCAATGGGAGCAGGAATTTCGGCAGATGGTTTCCACACTTGAGACCCCTGTATCCTCTCTGACAGATTGGGGCAAAACAAAGCAGGGAGATCTTGCCTATTCCTTCGGCGGACTTGCCCTGTTCGCTCTGGAGGACGCAGTCGGAACGGCTGTCATGGACCAAGCGCTTCAAAAAATGCTGTGTGAGTTCCCCGGTCATCGGTTTGACTTTTCTGATTTTTATGCGCTCTTTCCTCCCTGCACTCATGAGGTATTCCGAAAATATTTTGAAACGACCGAGGCGGCGCTTTTGTTATGTACAGATTGATTGAAGGAATGTCCGTCGTTTTCCACACACCAAAAAAGAGGATGTGAAAATCTCACATCCTCTTTTTGCATTTTGGCTTATACGATTGGCTGGCTCAGCAGGTTTTCCAGAGAAAAGACCTGAGCATATCGGCCCTGCCAAATCTTCTGCTCATAATATTCCTCTGCCCGCTCGGCGGTCAGATAGTCATTATCGCAGGTAGCACAGCAACCCTGCGGCACCAGAACCTGATAGCCACGCTCAAATGCCGATTTGATGGTCGCATCGACACATAGCTCGGTCATCATCCCCGCTGCAATCAGCTGGGTGATGCCCTGCTTGGCACACCAGTCCTCCAGCTCGGTTTCCAGAAAGGCGCTGTCATAGCTCTTGTCCATCACCAGCTCGCCTTCCCGCGGCTGAATCCGCGGATCAAGCTCGCCGTCGCGCCGAAAATAAACCAGTGGAACCATCTGCTGACGGCACCACGCAATCAAGCGGGACAGTCGTTCCATCAGCTCTGCTCCGCCATCCGGCAGAAGGGCGGTGTCTGCCTGTTGGACATCCAGAATCAAGCACACTGTTTTTTCCATCGATCGATTCCTCCCGGAGCTTGTCTATTTCGCCATCAGTGCTTCGATGTCCTCAACGGTCTTGAGAATATCCTGAGAAAGGTTGATTGCCTTTTCCTCGGTGATGATGATGTCATCCTCGATGCGGACTCCAATGCCTTCCTCTGCGATATACAGACCCGGCTCAACGGTGATGACCATGCCCGGTTTCAGGGTTTCGGTAGCCGGTGTGGTCACATCATGGCAGTCCATGCCCAAGCCGTGGCTGACGCCGTGGTAGTAGTAGTCACGGAGTGTCTTGCCATCCTTGAGCAGTCCAATCTTCGGCAGCTCCTGCTCATAGAATTTGATAACCATATCGTTCAAATCGGTGTAGGTCATTCCCGGACGAGCGTTGTCGATGACCAGCTGCTGGACAGCCAGAACGACGTTGTAGACCTCTTTCTGACGCTCGGTAAATTTTCCGTTGATTGGGAAGGTACGGGAGATATCAGCGCAGTAATGCTCCTGTGCGCTGCCCAAATCGATGAGCACCATCTCGCCGTCCTGAACCTGCTGGTTGTTATTCTCATAATGCAGAACAGTTGCACGCGGTCCACCTGCAACGATGGTGCCGAAAGCGTGTTCCTTAACGCCCTGTTTTGCCAGAGCAAAGTCAAATGCACCCTCCAGCTCGCACTCGTTGATGCCTGCGTAGGCATGTTTCATCATTGCCTCGATTGCCTGACGGGTGGTCTCCTGTGCAATCTTCATTGTTTCAATCTCATCCTGAGATTTGATGGCACGCATCCGAGCGATGTCACCGAAGATTTCCTCGATGGCTGCTGCCGGATAGCTGCTGCGGACACGGTCGGCAAAGTGATGTGCCTGAGTTGGCTCCTGGTCTGCGTGGTATTTCCACAAATCCAGGAAGAAGGTCATCTTACCTTCTCCGCGGTTGCGCTCAACAAAGGTGTTGACCGCTGTTTCAAAATCCTCCAGATAGCGGACATCCTCGATTCCGCTGATTTCTCTGGCTTCATAATCTCTCATTCTGCCGCCGACCCATTTTGCCTTTACCTCGTCGTATGGCTCGATGTAGAGCATTTCGGAAATTTTGCCTGCATGGTCCTTGGTCATCACCAAAATCATGTTCTCGCGGTCGATGCCGGTCATGTAGTAAAAATCACGGTCTACCGAAAATGGGTAGGCTGCGTCCTCCGAGCGCATTGGTGCTTTGCCGGAAAAGAGAACCAGCATACAAGGAGCGGTCTTGTCACTCAGAAGCTGCTGACGTCTTTGCTGAAAATTCATGGAAAATTCCTCC
>URFD01000055.1 GCA_900547015.1 uncultured Oscillospiraceae bacterium
CTCTGTCAAGCAAAATCCTGTACACTGAACAGGATATGTCGCAGAAAAAACCGAGGGAGATGATATTTTGTTGGAAGTCAGAAATCTCAGCAAGCACTACGGAAGCAAGCAGGCGCTGAATCAGGTGAGCTTTTCCATCGGAAGGGGAGAGGCGGTAGGCTTTCTGGGGATGAACGGTGCCGGCAAAAGCACGACGATGAATATTTTAACCGGCTATTTGTCCGCATCGGACGGAGATGTTCTGATTGACGGGGTGGATATTCTGACAGACCCGCTCAGGGCGAAAACAAAGATTGGCTATCTGCCGGAACAGCCTCCGCTGTATCGGGATATGACGGTGCAGGAATATCTGTCCTTTGTTTATGACCTGAAAAAAGCAGGGAAAAAGGTGCAGGCCAGACCGCGCAAGGAATATCTGAAGGGAATCATGGAGCTGACCGGAATCGCAGGGATGGAAAATCGAATCATCCGAAATCTGTCTAAAGGATATCAGCAGAGGGTTGGTCTGGCGCAGGCTCTGGTCGGTGACCCGGAAATCTTGATTCTGGATGAGCCGACGGTCGGACTGGACCCGGCACAGATTATCGAGATTCGCCAGTTGATTCGTCAGCTGGCACAAAGTAGGACCGTTTTGCTTTCCTCCCATATCCTCTCGGAGGTGCAGGCGGTTTGCGGACGCATCATCATTCTGCATCAGGGCAGGCTGGTGGCAGACGGAACGACCGAGGAGCTGGCAGGAAGTCTGTCTGACAGCAGGCAGATCGAGCTGGAGCTGGAGGGCGACCGGAGGACGATTCAGGAGAATCTGAAAAAAATTTCGCAAATCGTTGAGGTGTCTCATGAGGAGGGAAATCTCTGGATGGTGTGGCTTCGAGATGCCGAGGACAGCACCGACACGGCGGCGCGTCGGGCAATCTTCCGCACAATGGCACAGGCAGGCTGTGTCCTGCTTTCGATGGGCCGCAGAAGGGTCAGCTTGGAGGAGGTCTTTTTAAAGCTGACCTCGCAGCCGGAACCGACGGACGGGGACGAGCCCTCCCGAGCGGAGCAGGGTTCCCATAAAGAGGAAGAGGAGGGACAAAACGATGACGGCAATCTATAAACGGGAGATGCGCTCCTATCTGACCTCGCCGGTGGGATATGTGTTTTTGGCGGTCTTTTATGCAATCTCCGGATATTATTTTTTTGCGACCTCTCTGGTGGGCAACACCACAGACATGAGCTATGTCTTTTCGAACCTGTTCAGCATCGTGATTTTTCTGGTGCCGATGCTGACCATGAGGCTGTTCAGTGAGGAGCGGCGCCAGAAAACAGAGCAGGCGCTGTTTACGGCTCCGGTGCGGTTTACCGGAATTGTGATGGGAAAATTTCTGGCGTGCCTGACTATGTACCTGATGGGAATGGGAATCACGCTGGTCTATTTTCTGGTGCTGTGTGCATTCCGCATCCCGGATGCGGCAGTGTTCTTCGGCAATTTTCTGGGGCTGGGATTGCTGGGAGCGGCACTTTGCGCCATCGGGATCTTCATCTCCTCTCTGACCGAGAGCCAGGTGATTGCAGCGGTCGGCTCCTTGGCTATCGGCTTGCTGCTGCTGTTCTCCAACAGCTTCACTCCGGTGGTCTCCAACCAGCTGGTAAGCAAGCTGATTTTGAATTGTTCCTTTTATGAGCATTATCTGGACTTTACCCGAGGACTGCTCAATCTGGCAGATTTGACCTTTTTTGTCAGCATAACGGGTTTGTTTTTATTTTTGACGGTGCGCCATCTGGAACGCCGCCGCATTTCTTAGGGGAGGTGGCAGACCATGAAACCGTTTGCCCAACGCAGACAGTACCATCCGACGACGCGCCGACAGCGGTATCTGCTGTTGTCGAGCGCGACCACCCTGTTAGTTGTGATGGCTTTGGTGCTGGTCAACATCATAACAGTCTATCTGACCGACCGCTATCCTGTGGTCTTGGACCTGACTCCGCAAAAGATTTTTGAGCTGAGCGACCAGTCTAAGGAATATCTGAACCGCTTGGAGGAGCCGGTCTCCATTCAGGTGCTGAACAATGAGGAGAGCTTCCGCTCGGGCGGAGAATATTTTGTGCAGGCGCAGGAGGTGCTGAGCCAGTATGCGCGCTGCTCGGACAAGGTGACACTGGAATACATCGACCTGCTGGCAAATCCATCGCTGGCAGCCCAGTATGAGGATGTGCAGATTGGGGATATCATCGTGTCCAACGGCAAGCGAACCCGGACGCTGTCGGCATACGACCTCTTTCAAATCGAATCCGGGTCATACGGCAGCTATATCACCGCCTCGAAGGCAGAGCAGGTAGTTACCTCTGCCATTCTGAATGTCATCTCCTCCGAGCAGGTGCAGGCGGCCATCTTGACCGGGCACGGGGAGCAATATCCGGACGGCTTGGTGAAGCGGATGGAGCAGAATAATTTTGAGGTTCGTTCGGTGAGCCCGGCACAGGAACAGATTCCGCAGGAGGTGCAGGTCTTGCTGTGGGTTGCGCCGCTCAACGACCCGGATCAGACGGTGCTGGACCAGCTGGATTCCTTTTTGCAGGAGCAGGAGGGCAGAACCTTGCTCTACTTTGTAGACACCACCCAGCCGGAGCTGCCGCGGCTGGAAGAATTTTTGGAAAAATGGGGGATTCGGGTCCAGCTCAGCTCGGTCATCGAGACGGATAACCGCCGCATCATCAATGTGAATCCCTATTTTTCCACCACCCAAATCGAGGAGCCGGAGCTGACCGACACCATGACCGACACCTCCATCCCGCTGACCCTGCCCTTTGCCCGTCCGTTGGAGACGGTATTTGAGACCAATCTGGAAAGGAACACGACAGTGCTGCTGCGTTCCTCGGACAGCTCGGCAGCCATCCCATACGGGCTGACCGAGGAGGAGCTGAAAAATTGGACTGCGGAGGAATATCAGTCCTTCCCGCTGGCAATCCTCTCCAGGAAGAGCTTTGCGGATGGGCAAACCAGTCAGGTGGCAGTCTATGGTTCCTCAGTCTCTCTGAGCGATTCGCTGTTGGACAGCGGTTCCTTTTCCAATGCGGACTATTACCTGTCGGTGCTCAACACGCTGACCCAAAGGGAGAATGTTATCTCCATCCAATCCAAGACGATTGGAGGTCAGGAGCTGGGACTGAACACGGCACAGGTCTTTACCATCGGATTTCTGTTTATTGCGGTGGTGCCGATTGTGACGCTGGCCTGCGGATGCTGTCTCTGGCTCAAGCGCCGCAACGCGTGATTGTTGGGAAAGGAAGTCCTGTAAATGAAGAAACAAACAACAGCCCTTGTGCTCAGCCTTTTCATTGTGCTGGTTCTGACAGGGGTGATGGTCTTTCTGATGGTTCGATTTCGGTCGGGGGAAGAACAGCAGGAGTCGAGCTCGTCAGCACAGACGCAGGAGGACGCACTGCTTGCCCTGTCCTCGAACCAAATCAACACGGTGACCATCACCAACCCCGATGACAGCTTTACGCTGGTCAACCAAGGCAACGGCTTTGTGGTGGAGGGGTTGGAGGAGATTGCGGTGTCCAACCTCAATGTCAGCAATCTGCTTTCCTATTTTCAGAGGCTGTCCGCCAAACGGGAGCTTGCCGATTTGACCGACGAATCGGCTGGGATGGTGGGAGCTTCCCAGGAGGAGCTGGAACAGTACGGTTTGGATGAGCCGGGTATTTCCGTGGAAATCGTGACAACTGACGGAAAGAAGGAAACCCTGCTGCTGGGCAGTCAGGCTTTGGACAACAGCAGTGTCTATCTCCTCTATCAGCAGAAGGTTTATCTGGTGGACGACGGAATTTTGGACAGCGTCCGTCGGACACGCTATTCCTTTTTGGACAACAACATCACCGAAATCGAGCCGGAGTATGAGCAGGCCAGCATCATCCTGTCCGGCGCTGTCCGGCCCTCTCCCATTACCTTGGAAATTAAGACGGTGACCGAAGGGCAGAGCAAGTCGGACGATGAAAGCAGCGCCAACAGCGTAGCGGCCTCCAAGCAGAAGGAGTACACGCTGACCACGCCGCTGGTCCAGACCATCAGCCAGGATTCTGCCGCACAGGTCACTAAGGGCTTGTTCTCGCTGTATGCCAATGCAATCGCCGCGGTGGAGCCGACCCCGGAGGAGATGGTTGCCTTCGGGCTGGATGAGCCGTATTCGGTCATTTCCGTCCGATTCGACGGGGCAGAGGGATTTACCCTCAAGACCTCGGAGCCGAACCAGAATCACTATGTCTATCTGATGCGGGACGGTTCGCCTTTGGTCTATCTGGTTTCGGCAAGCCGACTCAGCTGGCTGAATGTCCAGACAGAGCAGCTGACCCAGAGTATCTATCAGCCGGTGGAGGCAGAGGCGCTTTCGGAGTTTCGGGTCACAGCGGCAAATGCCGCCTATGACTTTACAGTCAGCAAGGAGGAAGGGGAGCTTCGGGTTCTGTGCAACGGGCAGGAGGTTTCAGCCGAGCAGTTTGAAAAGCTGTATCAGACGGTGACGGCAATCCCGCCGGTTCGGATGACGAGCAAGCAGCCGGAGCTGTCAACGGCGCTGACGATGACCGTTTCCTATCAGGATGAGCAGAGGTCGGACGATGTGCTTGAACTGGTTCCGACCGGGACGGGCGAGGTCTATCTGGTTCTCAACGACGAGAGCCGATACACCGCACAGCAGGATTTGGTCAGCCAGATTCTGGAAAACTGCCAGAAGGTGCTGGAAGGGAAAGAGCCGTCCAATCTGGTGTAGGCTGGAAGAAACAACCGGAATTTCATACAAAAACAAAACCAGCACAGGAGCTTTTTGGCAATCGGGTCGGAAAGCTCCTGTGTTTTTTTATCTCAAAAAGAACAACAATACGCTAATTTACGACAGAAAAATACAAATAGTAAACCACAAAAATGTTTCAAATGGGATAATTGATAGAGAATAAAACAAAAAGGATAATTAATTTACGGAATAGGATGGTTTCCGGTCCGAGATTTATGGTATAGTGAAGGAAATCAGGACGCGAAAGGATGAGGAAGAATGGAGCTGTTGCAGCGACTGTCGCAGGAGCTGAAGGTCCCGAAGTGGCAGATTGAAAGTGCGGTGCGCCTGTTGGACGAGGGGAACACCATCCCGTTTATTGCGCGCTACCGCAAGGAGGTAACCGGAGGGCTGGACGATACTGTTTTGCGAAATCTGGAAGAACGGCTCGGCTATCTGCGGAATCTGGAAAAGAGGAAGGAAGAGGTAGCGGCGTTGATTCAGGCCGGCGGAAAGCTGGATGAGGGCCAGATGCAGCAGATGATACAGGCCTTGGAGCGGGCAGAGCTGCTGTCGGAGGTGGAGGACCTTTATCGTCCGTACAAGCAGAAGCGTCGAACCAGAGCGTCCATGGCTAGAGAGAAGGGCCTGGAGGGCTTGGCAAACTTTCTGATGGAACAGCGTCCGGGCACAAGCTGGCTGAAAGCGGCCGAACGCTATGTGAATGAGGACAAGGGAGTTGCCGATGTGCAGGCGGCGCTGGACGGAGCGAAGGATATTCTGGCGGAGGACATCAGCGATTCGGCGGAGATCCGAGCTCAGCTGCGGGAATATCTCCTGAAAAATGCCCGGATTTTGACAACAAAAGGGATAAAAGAAAATCAAAAATACTCAATGTATTTGGAATATTGCGAATCGGTGCGGTCAATCGCCGCACATCGAGTGCTGGCAATCGACCGAGGAGAGCGGGAGGAGGCGCTGAAGGTCTCCATCAAGGCGGACGATGCGGCCTGCTTGCAGATGATTGAAAGAAGGGTAATCCGCCGCAACTCTCCGTTCGAGCAGATTTTGCGGGAGGTCTGCGAGGACAGCTATCGGAGACTGCTCTTTCCATCGCTGGAACGGCAGCTCAGAGCGATGCTGACCGAGCGGGCAGGAGAACAGGCCATCGGGGTCTTTTCGGAAAATTTAAAAAACCTGCTGATGCAGCCTCCGGTTCGGGGAGCGGTGACGATGGGCTTCGACCCGGCATACCGCACAGGCTGCAAGATTGCGGTGGTCGATGCGACCGGAAAGGTTTTGGAAACTACGGTGGTCTACCCGACTCCGCCACAGAGCAAGCAGGAGCAGGCGCGCCAAACGCTGGAACAGCTGATTCAAAAATATGGGGTGACGGCTATCGCCATCGGCAACGGGACAGCAAGCAAGGAGTCGGAAATCTTTGTGTCCGAGATGCTCTCCGAGCTGAACCCAAGGCTCGAGCAGAAGGTTGCTTATATGGTGGTCAACGAGGCGGGCGCTTCGGTCTATTCCGCGTCCAGTCTGGGAGCGGAGGAGTTTCCGCAGTATGATGTTTCGCTCAGGAGCGCCGTTTCAATTGCAAGACGCTTGCAGGACCCGCTGGCGGAGCTGGTGAAAATCGACCCGAAGGCAATCGGTGTCGGCCAGTATCAGCACGATATGCCGCCCAAGGAGATGGATGCCGCGCTGGGAGGCGTGGTGGAGGACTGCGTCAACCGGGTAGGCGTAGATTTGAATACCGCAAGCTGGCCGCTGCTTGCCCATGTTGCCGGGGTCAACGCATCGGTGGCAAAGAATATTGTCCATTATCGGGAGGAGAACGGAGAGTTCACAGGACGCAGTCAGCTGATGAAGGTGCCGAAGCTCGGGAAAAAAGCGTTTGAGCAGTGTGCCGGATTCCTGCGTGTGCCGCAGAGCGGCAACCCGTTGGACCGAACCGGTGTCCACCCGGAAAGCTATGAGCCGGCAAAGAAGCTGCTGACCCTGTGCGGCTATCGGCTGGAGGATGTTTTGGGCCCGGAGATTGCCCAGCTGCCACAGCGCATCCAACAACTGGGAGCGACCGAAGAGGTTGCCCGCCGCATCGGGGTGGGAGAGCCAACCCTGCTGGATATGGTCAGCGAGCTGACCAAGCCCGGAAGGGACCCTCGTGACGAGTTGCCAAAGCCGCTCTTGAGAACCGATGTGATGGAGCTCAAGGACCTGAAGCCGGGGATGATTTTGACGGGAACGGTGCGAAATGTGACCGACTTTGGCGCGTTTGTGGACATCGCAGTGCATGAGGATGGGCTGGTTCATATCTCGCAGATCTGCGACCGATACATCCGCCACCCGTCCGAGGTGCTCAAGGTGGGAGATATTGTCCGGGTTCGGGTGCTGGAGGCAGACCCGCAGCGCAGACGAATCTCATTATCGATGAAAGGAATCTAGAATAACAGGAAAGGAAGAGGCGTATTGAAAGGTCAGCGTTTGCCGGCGAGAGCCCTCACCTACTGGCGGGTACGGCTGCTGTTGTGCTGTATCGGGCCGGCGGTGCTGGGTGGATTTCTGTTTTACACGGCAGCCCAGCTCTTTACCATCGTGACCCTGATTTGGGTGTCGGTTTTTCTGCTGTTGTGTTTTGTCTATTATCCGATGTATTATCGGTGCTATCGCTACTCCATCAGCGGCACGCTGATTCGGGTGACCCGCGGGGTGATTTACAGCCAGCAGGATGCGGTGTATCTGCGGAACTTGCAGTACACCACCCTCAGCCAGACCCCCTTGCAGAGGGTGATGAATCTGGCAACCCTGAAGCTGTATGCCGCGGGAGGTGTGGTGTATCTCCCCTGTATCCACTATGAGGAGGCGCGCCTTCTGCGGATTCAGATGAGACGGAAGATGGACACGGAGGTGGATGATGGAAAAATGGACGACCATTAAGCGCTTCCGTCCGCATCCGCTGTACATTCTGGGCAACCTGTGGCGGTATCTGTTCCTCCTTCTCATCCCGTTGCTCAGAGGTCTGTACCATGTGCTCATCAACAGCTTTTCGCTGACCAAGGGCTTCCAGCTGGCAGTCAACCTGTCTGCATGGTGGGAGGGTGCGTGGCTGGACCTCTTGACCCTGACGGGCTTTCTCTCGCTGGGTATCCTTTTGTGGGTGAGCTTTACCGTCGATGTCTTGGAGGACGGCCTGCTGGTGCGGCGGGGCGTGTTCCGCAGGGAGACGACCTTCCTGCCGGTTTCGCGCTATCGCTGCGTTTCGGTGGTTGCTCCGCTGCGGATTCGGCTGTTTGGAGCGGTCTATCTGCGGGTGGACACACCGGGAGGAAACCTCAAAAATGCGGACCTGCTGGTGATGCTTAGCCGAAAGGACTGCCAGCAGCTCTTGCAGCTGTTGGAGGCGCCGCGAACCTTGACCCCTACAACACTGGTGCGGGAGTATCGGCCAAAGAGCCGGTATGTGTTTGTGTTGGCGATGCTGACCTCGAACTCGTTTGCCGGGGTGCTGCTGATTTCCACCTTTGTAACCCAAGTGGGCAACCTGCTGGGAGAGCAGTTTTCCGAGATGCTGTACGGAACCTTTGAGACGGTGGCAAGGACGCTGGCGTTCGGAGTTCCGCCGGCAGCCTTTGCCCTCGGGTGCGTTTTGGTGTTCGGCTACCTGTGTGCTTTTGTGGCAAGCCTTTCCCGCCACGCCAATTTCCATGTGGTGCGGCGCGGCAATCTTCTGGAAATCGATGCAGGTCTTTTGACCTATCGGGATTACCGCATCGAGGCGGAGAAGATTGGCTATTTGGATATTCGGCGCTCGCTACTGACCTGTATGCTGGGAGTGTATTCCATCTTCCTGTCAACGGTCGGGTATGGAAAATTTAAGGACGATGTTTCGGCGCTGATTCCCTGTGTGCGGCGCCAGCAGCTGGAAAACAGTCTGCGGATGCTGCTGCCGGAATATCACCTTTCGCAGAGGACGGCAGGGCCGAACCGACTGCGGTCGATGTTCCGTTATGTTTGGCGCACCGTTGCGCTGCTGGCAGCAGCAGAGGCCTCCAAGATTTTGCTGAGTATCCTGTTCCCGGGATGGGTGGAGCTGATCTCCTGCGTTGCCCTGATGGCGCAGCTGCCGCTGGCTTGGATGCTGGCGGTCAAATTCATCGATTTGTATACAGCGGGAGTTTCCTATGAACAGGGGTGCTATACTCTGCGGTACTCCAAAGGCTTCTCGCTGCATCAGGTCATCATCCGTCCGGAACGAATCGTGAAGGTCAAACAGACCCAGAGCATCTTTCAGCGAAGAAACGGCAGGTGCGATGTGTATGTCTTTTCCTATTCCGAGGGAACCCAAAGCCACCATATCCGCGACCTGCGGCAGGAGGATTTTGAGAGCCTGTTTGGAATCGGGAGCGCGCTGGACGATAGAAGGAAAAAAGAAAAGTAAAAGAATCGAACAAACGGCATCCTGCCCCAAAGGGGCAGGATGCCGTTTGCATATCATGGAAGAAAGCATCAAGAGCAGAAAAGATGCTGCCCGATTTGGGTGATGACCGGGCGAGAGCGAATCCATCGGTTGGAGGTCTTATCGGGATTATAATAGTATAATGCGCCGCCGGTGGGGTCGGAGCCGTTGAGCGCTTCCCGTGCGGCGCGGCGGGCAGAGTCGGTGACCGCCTCATGAATCTGTCCGTCGGTGATGGCGGTGAAGGCTCCGGGCTGATAGACAACGCCGGAGATGCTGTCGGGGAAGGAGGAGGATTCCACCCGGTTGAGCACCACAGCACCGACGGCGACCTGACCGATATAAGGTTCGCCCCGCGCTTCAGCGGAGATGATGCGCGCCAGTAGCTGAAGGTCGGATTCAGAAATCGAACCGGATGAAGCTCCCGAGCCGGAAGGGAGGCCAATCAGCTCCAGCGTTTTTTGGTCGGCGATTCCGCTGGGGGAAAGTCCGTGCTGCTTTTGAAACTGTTTGACGGCATCAGTGGTCTGGGAACCATAGTATCCGGTAACGGAGCCGGAAAAATATCCCCAGGATTTCAGACGAATTTGAATCTGGGTGACCTCCTCGCTCTGGGAGCCGAACTGCGAGACAACAGGAAGGGAGTTCTGCCCGGCGGAGGTTAAGGAGGAAGGAACCTGATAGAAGGCAAAGCAGATGATACATAGGTTGATAAGAATCAGCACAGCCAGCTTAATCAGATTAGAGGTTTGTTCTCTGGAAATCATAGTGTTCTCTCCTTCTTGGGATTTTCGTGTGTACAGATTCAGTTTTGCCGGTTTTGGCAGAGTTATCCGCAGATTGAAATTTTATTTTAAGAGGGAGAGGGAACAGGACTGCGAAAGCAAACATAGTGTAATATGAGAATCAGAAAGGTGGTGTACGGCTTGATCGAGATCATCTGGATTTTGCTGATTGTTGCAATCGCAGGAATCTGTGCCATGATGGTTGGCAACCGGGAAATAAAACGGGAGGAGGTGCGGAGCTTGGAGGAGATTGCAGAACGGGCAGTGCGCTTTAGCGAGGATTGTTACATGGAAGGAATCATTCCGATTCAAAGGGCCAAACGGCTGGCAGTATTTTATTTGATGCAGGAAAGTAAAGGAAGAATCGGAAAACAGGAAGCAGAGCAAAAGATTGCAGAGCTCTTGGAACAGTCGCAGAAACCGCAGCAGAAAGCGGAATAAGCAAGGGAGAGGAAAACGCAGGAAAAGGGCGTTTTCCTCTTTTTTCAAGTTTTTTGAAAAAACTTGAAAAAAGGTGTTGACAAAAAGTGAATGGCATGATATTATATATGAGCTGTCAGCGAGACAGCGAATCACACGGGTTCAAGAAACCCGATGTTTAAGCCGAAAATCAAGTGTTTCGGACTGTAGAGACAGGAAAGAAACTTAAAACTTTCTGAAAAAAGTGCTTGACAAGCTCAAAA
>URFD01000056.1 GCA_900547015.1 uncultured Oscillospiraceae bacterium
GAGCAGCACTATTTAAAAAAGACCTGCGACTTTGTGCGGGAAAATCTAACCCGTGAGGAGGAGGCCTGCGCCGACGAGAAGGACCAGGTCATCGCCGCCCGACGGGAGATGTGGGAAACCGTCTCGTTCCGCGGCGGCTTTGACAACGCGGTTGAAGCCCATCAGGCGCTGGAATCGATTCAGGCGCAGTCTGCCCGCTACGATGCCGCCCACAAGCGCATCGACCACCTGCGTCAGGCGCTGGGAACTCCCTATTTTGCCCGAGTGGACTTCACCGAGAATGGCTACGAATCCGACCCTGCCGAAAAAATCTACATCGGACTGTCCACCGTCCAGGACGAGGACAGCTACGAGACCTTTGTCTATGACTGGCGCACCCCGATTGCCAGCCTGTTCTACCGCTATGAGACCGGCCCGGTCGAGTACCTTGCTCCCTCCGGCACCATCCGCGGCAAGGTCTCGCTCAAGCGCCAGTACGACATCAAGGACGGCACCCTCAACTACTTCTTCGATTCGGATGTCAATGTCATCGACAATATGCTCCGCGAGGCGCTGTCCCACAACGCTTCCCAGAAGATGAAATCGATTGTCGAAACCATCCAGCGCCAGCAGGACATGATTATCCGCGACACCCTCAACGATTTGGTCTTTGTGCAGGGCGTTGCCGGCAGTGGCAAGACCTCGGTTGCCCTGCATCGGGTGGCCTTCCTGATGTACGAAGGGGTTGCCCAGCGGCTGTATGCCAACAACATCGTCATCATCTCGCCCAACAATCTCTTTGGCAGCTACATCGCAAACGTCCTGCCGGAGCTGGGCGAGGAGAACATCGCCAGCCTGACCTTTGAAACCCTCTTCTCCAAGGTCTGCTCCAACGACCTGCGTATCCTGCCCCGCACCCGTCTGCTCGAGCAGATGGTCTGTGCGGACGGCAATCAGGAGCGCGCCCTGCTGCACCAGTCGGTGGAATTTTTCTCCTCCGAGCCGTTTGTCCGGATTTTGGAGCGCTACCTCTCCTACTATATCCGCCGGATGATTCCCTACACCGACCTGTACTACGACGGTCAGGTGGTTCAGACCCGTCAGGAGATGGCAGCCTTTGTCCGCAGAGCCTGTCGGCGTACCCCGCTTGCAACCGCTCTGCACCTGCTGGAACAGCGTCTGTGGGCCGACCTGCACAAGATTCGCCGCGAGCATCGTCTGCACAAGCTCCAGCAGTTTTCCGGCACCTTTGTTCAGCACCTGTACGACAAGAAGCAGTTCGGCAGATTGCTCTCCATCAAGGAAAGCAGCCGCATCCGCCGCCAGATTCGCGCCTTCACCACGCTGGACAGCTCTGCCCTCTACCGCAGCCTGATTTGTGACCGCGAGCTGTTCTTCCGGATGGCACGCGGCATCGACCTTCCGGAAAATATCGACCAGCTCCTTGCCCTTGCCTCCGAGCGCCTGTCACAGCCCTCCGGCACCATCTCCTATCAGGATGCCATGCCGATGCTCTACCTGCATCTGCGTCTATTTGGCTGCGACCAGTTCCCAGATATTCGGCAGGTGGTGGTGGACGAAGTGCAGGACTACTATCCGGTTCACTTCCATATCCTGCGCCAGCTCTTCCCGAATGCCCGCTACACCGTGATGGGCGACTACAACCAGACGATTGAAAAACAGGAAGGCCCCGATTTCTATCAGGAGGTAGACCGCATCCTGCACAAGAAAAATTCCTGCCTGATTACCCTGAACAAGGGCTTCCGCTGCTCCTATGAAATCAACGAATTTTCCCGCCGCTTCCTCAGCCAGTCCACCGAGCTGGAGAGCTTTGAGCGGCATGAGCAGCCGCCGCTGGTGGAGCAGACCGCAGACCTCGAGCAGATGGCAGAGCGCATCGCCCAGCTGACTGCGGACTATCTCGGCGAGGGCTATGCCTCGGTGGGCATCATCTGCAAGACCCACCAGCAGGCAAACCGGCTGTATGAGCAGCTGCGCTCCCGCATCTCGGTTCACCTGATGGATACCGACCAGCCCGAGACCTTCTCCGGTGTCATGCTCATGCCGGTTTACATGGCAAAGGGGCTGGAATTTGACGCTGCCATCCTCTGCGGGGTGGACGACCAAAACTACCGCACCGGCTTTGACCGCCAGCTGCTGTATGTTTCCTGCACCCGCGCGCTACATCGGCTTGCCATCCTGCACACCGGCAAGCCCAGCCGCTTTTTACAGCTGAGCTGATATTTCCCGGGAAATTGCATCAAAAAAGAGGACTGTTTCACACAGTCCTCTTTTTGTTTTGTCCGTCTATTTCAGAGCGCTCAGCGCACGCTTGCCGATGTCGCGGCGGCTGAAGCAGTCCTCAAAGTGGATGGCATCCACATTCTCATAAGCCTTGTCCAGTGCCTTTTGCAGGCTGTCTGACCTTGCGGTGACGCCCAGCACCCGTCCGCCGTTGTTGAGGTAAACTCCGTTTTCCAGCTTGGTGCCCGAGTGGTAGACGCTCACGCCCTCGCGCTGACCGTTTGCGTCCAAGCCGCTGATTGGGCAGCCCTTGCGGTAGGACTTCGGATAGCCGCCGCTGGCGATGATGACGCAGGCCGCCTTCTCGTCCGAGAAGTGAACCATGTCAGCGGTCAGAGTTCCGTGGTAAACTGCCTCCATGATGTCGACCAAATCGCTGTCGAGCAGCTCGAGGACAACCTGAGTTTCCGGGTCGCCGAAGCGGCTGTTGTACTCGATGACATACGGGCCCTTCGGGGTCAGCATCAGTCCAAAGTAGAGACAGCCCTTGAACGGTCTGCCCATGCTTGCCATCGCATCAACGGTCGGCTGGAAGATGGTCTGCATACACTGGCGGGCAATCTCCTCGGTGTAGAACGGGTTCGGTGCAACCGTACCCATGCCGCCGGTATTCAGTCCTTTGTCTCCATCGAGCGCACGCTTGTGGTCCATCGAAGAAACCATCGGAACCACCGTTTTGCCGTCCACGAATGCCAGCACCGAAACCTCCGGGCCGGTCAGGAATTCCTCCACAACAACATGGTTGCCGCTGGCTCCAAACACCTTTTCCTCCATGATGTCGTGCAGACCCTCTTTGGCCTCCTCGTGGTTTGCTGCGATGATAACGCCCTTGCCCAGCGCCAGTCCGTCCGCCTTGATGACAACCGGGTACTCGTTCTTCTGCTCGATATAGGTCAGCGCCTGAGCCGGGTCATCAAATACCTCATAGGAAGCGGTCGGGATGTGGAAGTCCCGCATCAGATTTTTGGAAAAGACCTTGCTGGCTTCAATCTGTGCCGCAGCCTTGGTCGGGCCGAAGGTCATGATTCCCTCTGCATTGAGCGCATCCACCATGCCTGCTGCCAGCGGGTCGTCCGGAGCAACCACAACCAGATCGATTTTGTTTTCCTTGGAAAAGTGAACCACCCCGTCGATGTCCATCGCCTTGATGTCAACGCACTCAGCATCGGCACTGATGCCGCCGTTGCCGGGACAGCAATAGATTTTCTCCGCCTTCGGGCTCTGCTTGAGCTTGCGGATGATGGCGTGCTCTCTGCCGCCGGAGCCTACTACCAGAATTTTCATCTTGATATCTTCCTTTCCTCAATCCCTTTTTCTGAAAAAGGGGAAAGAAGACGCTCTCCTTTCCCCTTGCTTTTTAGTGATGGAACAGACGGATTCCGGTGAATGCCAGAACCATGTTGTACTTGTTGCAGGTTTCGATGACATTGTCGTCACGAATCGAACCGCCCGGCTCAGCGATGTACTGAACACCGGTACGATGTGCGCGCTCGATGTTGTCGCCGAATGGGAAGAACGCATCCGAACCCAGAGATACGCCGGTGAGGGTATCCAGCCAAGCGCGCTTTTCCTCTCTGGTCAGCGGAGCTGGCTTTTCGGTGAAGAAGTTCTCCCAGATGCCGTCTGCCAGAACATCCATGTAGTCATCCGAGATGTAGACATCGATGGTGTTGTCGCGGTCTGCACGGCGGATGTCCTTCTTGAATGGCAGGTTCATGACCTTCTCGTGCTGACGCAGGTACCAGATGTCTGCCTTGTTGCCTGCCAGACGGGTGCAGTGGATACGGGACTGCTGACCGGCGCCGATACCGATTGCCTGACCGTCCTTAACATAGCAAACCGAGTTGGACTGGGTGTATTTGAGGGCAATCAGAGAGATGAGCAGGTCGATTTTTGCGCTTTCCGGCAGGTTCTTGTTGTCGGAAACGATGTTGCCGAACAGGCTTTCATCGATTTTCAGGTTGTTTCTACCCTGCTCGAAGGTCACGCCGAATACATCCTTGTGCTCGATTTCTTCCGGAACATAGTTCGGGTCGATTTTGATGACGTTGTAGGTACCCTTGCGTTTTTCGCGCAGGATTGCCAGAGCTTCGTCGGTGTAGCCCGGAGCGATGACGCCGTCCGAAACCTCGCGCTTGATGATGCGAGCGGTACACTCGTCACAGATATCGGACAGAGCGATGAAGTCGCCGTAGGAGGACATTCTGTCAGCGCCGCGCGCTCTTGCGTAAGCGCTTGCGATTGGGGACAGCTCGCCCAAATCATCGACGAAGTAGATTTTCTTCATGGTGTCGTTCAGCGGCAGACCAACTGCTGCACCTGCCGGAGAAACGTGCTTGAAGGAAGCGGCTGCCGGCAGACCGGTTGCTTCTTTCAGCTCCTTGACCAGCTGCCAGCTGTTGAAGGCATCCATAAAGTTGATGTATCCCGGCTTGCCGTTGAGAACCTCGATTGGCAGGTCTTTGCCGTTGCTCATAAAAATTCTGGATGGCTTCTGGTTTGGGTTGCAGCCATATTTCAATGCAAGTTCATTTGCCATGATGGTCATTCCTTTCTATTCCCTTTGACAGGCTCCCTATTTATTTTTGTTAATGATGCGGGTTTCAACCTCGCCGCTTGCCACGTCGATGAAGCGGGTGAACAGAGAAACCTTGTTGTCCGCATTCAGGTTTTCCCAAATCATGTTGGTAAACTGGTCGATGTCGCCCTCAATGACAACCGGGGTCGGCTCCCCTTCATAGGATGGGATTGGGTTTCCGTCGCACTTGTAGGTGTGGATGAAATGTCCCTGGCCCGGCTTCGGGTCGCTGTATTCAAAGAAATAGCGGTGTGCGCTTTCCGGGTCACCGTTGTTGCTCTTGAGGATGGAGAGCTTGTAATCAAAGCCCTCTACCACACCGGAGATGCGAGGGGTGAAGTTTGGTGCATCCGGCTCAAAAGTGCGGGTACGCAGCGCATCTGCAAAGGTTTTGCCCTCTTTGAGGAAATCGTAAACGGTGTCGGTCTGGTCGCCGTTGGTGACAATGGTCTTGCCGCCGAGCACGCGAACCGGCGCATAGATAATCAGGGATGGGTCAGCCAGCTTTGCCGGGTCAAATGCCTCGGTGCGGATGCCGCCGTCCTGCTCCACGAACACACGGTTGCGGCTGTTCTCGCTGCGGCCCATGATGAAGTATGCGATGACTGCCTTGGTGCCGTCCTGGCTTCTGCCCAGAACGATGCCGCGGCCCGGATAGGTATTGGAACGAAGGTCTTCTGCCAGATTGATGTAATTCATATTGCTGTTTCCTCTCTCAAAATGGGATCAGTGATTTTGTTTTTCTCGGTCGATCTGCTCGCAGAGCATGGCAGCGGCACGCGGAAGCAGCTCCCACTCTGCCTGCTCCATGACCCTTCTCTGCAAGGTTTCCGGGGTATCTCCCGGCAGGACATCAACGGCCTTTTGCAGGATGATGCTGCCGCCGTCGGTGACCTCATTGACAAAATGCACCGTTGCGCCGGTGACCTTGACGCCGTATTCCAGCGCTGCCTCATGCACCCGCAGTCCGTAGAAGCCGTCTCCGCAGAAGGACGGAATCAGCGACGGGTGTACATTGATGATGCGGTTGGGGTATGCCTCGATGACCTCTTTGCCTAAGATGCTCAAAAATCCGGCCAGCACGACCAGCTCGATTCCCCGGCTTTGCAGCTCCTGCACCAGCCGATGGTCAAAGGCCTGCGCGCTGCCACATTCCTTTTTGCTGACTACAACCGTTTCGATTCCGGCAGCCTGCGCGCGCTGGAGCGCATAGGCTCCTGCACGGGAGCTGATGACCAGACGAATCTGTCCGCAGCCCAGCTCTCCGGCCTGCTGACGGTCGATCAGCGCCTGAAGGTTGGTGCCGCCACCCGACACCAGCACTGCTATCTTAACCATTTTCCGCAGCCCCTTTTCGATATAAATGGAAAAGCAGACGCAGCATAATCCGATGACGCGCCTGCTTGTTCGATCTGTTGTTGGGTCAGACCTGATTACAGGATCTCGATGGTCTTTTCTCCTGCCTGAACCTCGCCGATGATATAAGCATCCTCGCCTGCTTCATGCAGCACCTGCAGCGCCTTGTCCGCCTCTTCCTTGGAAACGATGGCAATCATGCCGACGCCCATATTGAAGGTGTTGAACATATCGCGCTCCGGAATCTGGCCAACCTTCTGGATTTCCTCAAAGATTGGCAGGACACGAACCTTGCTGCGGTCAACCACTGCCTTGGTGCGGCTGTTGAGCGCACGCGGGATATTCTCATAGAATCCGCCGCCGGTTACATGGACAATCGATTTGACCTGTACTTCGTCAATGAGCTTGAGCATTGGTTTGACATACAGCTTGGTTGGGGTCAGCAGAGTCTGGCCCAGAGTGGAGCCGTTGAACTCGCGGAAGACATTTCTTGGGGTGTTGTCCAGATCAAAGACCCGTCTGACCAGAGAGAATCCGTTGGAGTGTACACCGGAGGAAGGCAGTGCGATCATGACATCGCCCGGCTGTACATTTTCCGGATCGATCATCTTGTCCTTGTCCACCACGCCGACGCTGAAGCCAGCCACGTCATATTCGTCGATTGGATAGAATCCCGGCATCTCTGCGGTCTCGCCGCCGACCAGCGCACAGCCGGTCTCGACGCAGCCGTCTGCCACGCCTTTGACGATATCGGCTACCTTTTCCGGAATATTTTTGCCCAGTGCAATATAGTCCAGGAAGATCAGTGGTTTTGCTCCGCAGCAGATGATGTCGTTGACGCACATTGCAACGCAGTCGATACCAACGGTATCGTGCTTGTCAAGCAAAAACGCAATCTTCAGCTTGGTGCCTACGCCGTCGGTTCCGGAAACCAGAACCGGTTTGGTGATGCCGGTCAGGTCCAGCTCAAAGGCGCCGCCAAAGCCGCCGATGCCGGTCATCATGCCCGATGTCATGGTTCTTGCCACGTGTGCCTTCATCAATTCAACTGCCTTATATCCGGCGGTGACATCCACGCCGGCTGCCTTGTAGCTTTCGCTGAAACTTTCGCTCATATCGTAAAAATCCTTTCCTGTTCGCTTGCCCTGCTTATTAGTTGCAGAGCTTGCGAGAAAATTTATCACATGGTTTTTCCTGTGGGACGGCAATCGGATACTCTCCGCTGAAGCATCCCAGACAGAATCCGCATCCTGTTGTTACCTGTGCAATCTGAGCTGCGTGCTCAACGCTCAGGTAGCCCAGACTGTCTGCATCCAGCTTCTGTCTGATTTCCTCGAGCGTCATGCGGCAGGCAATCAGCTTGTCTCTGCTGTCGATGTCGGTGCCGAAGTAGCATGGGTTGACAAACGGCGGCGAAGAGATGCGGATATGGACCTCTTTGGCTCCGGCGTCGCGCAGCATCTTGGTAATCTGCACGCTGGTGGTGCCGCGCACAATCGAGTCATCGACCAGCACGACACGCTTGCCTTCGACGCTTGCCTTGAGGACATTGAGCTTGATGTGGACGGCGCGCTCGCGCTCCTTCTGGGTTGGCAGGATAAAGGTTCTGCCGATGTATCGGTTCTTGATGAAGCCGACCCCATACGGGATGCCGGATTCCTCCGCATAGCCGAGCGCCGCATCCAAGCCGGAGTCCGGAGAGCCGATGACGATGTCCGCCTCGACCGGGTGCTCCTGCGCCAAGAATGCGCCGGCGCGTTTTCTTGCCATGTGGACGCTTTCGCCCTCGATGACCGAGTCCGGACGAGCGGTATAAACATACTCGAACACGCAGATATGACCCTTGCCGGTGCAGTGTCTGTCCAGACTGCGGATGCCGGTCTTGTCCACAACTACGATTTCGCCCGGTTTGATGTCGCGGACGAACTCTGCTCCAATGCTGTCGAATGCACAGCTTTCCGAAGCAAAGACCACCTCATCGCCCATCTTGCCCATCGCCAGAGGACGGAAGCCCTCGGGGTCTCTAACTGCAATCAGCTTTTGAGGGGACATGATGACCATGGAGTAGGCTCCGTGCATCTTGTCCATCGCGCGGTCAATCGCTTCCTCAATCGAATTGGTAGCCAGCCGCTCATTGATGATGACATGGGAGATAATCTCCGCATCGGAGTTGGAGTGGAAGATCGCGCCTTTGAGCTCCAGCTCCTCTTTCAGCTCAAGTGCATTGACCAGCGCACCGTTGTGTGCCAGGGCCATAGTACCCTTGATATGGCACACAACCAGAGGCTGTGCATCCGAGCGCTCCGGATTTTTGGCTCCGTACAGGACATGGCCCACTGCCATTCTGCCGCTGCCCAGCTTGTCCAAAACACGCTGATTGAAAATATCCGGCACCAGACCCAAATCGCGGTAGGAGTTGATTACGCCATCGTCATTGACGGCGATGCCGCAGCTCTGCTGTCCTCTGTGCTGGAGGGCATACAGCGCCATGTAGGTGTCTCCTACAACGCTCGTGCTGTTTTCCGGCGAATAGACGCCGAAGATACCACATTCTTCATGAATCTCGTCAAACATCAATAAGTCCCCTTTCCCATCTGTTTTTCCATCAGGCGGCGCCGACACCAAGGTCGACTGCCGCTTTGGGCTTTCTCTCATTACACAAACATCCTAGAACCAAGTTTACCATTTGTAATATCGCTCCGGAATCATCCGCAGAGTAATTGGTTCGCAGGGCGAATTATTCTCAGGGTGAATAATTTATAAATAAATTATTCGCAGGGCGAGTTTACTCGCCCAGAAGTCTCTTGAGGATTTCGTGATAACCTTCGTCTACATTATCCATGTCTCTTCTGAAACGGTCTTTGTCCAGCTTCTCATGGGTGGTTGCATCCCAGAAGCGGCAGGTGTCAGGAGAGATTTCATCAGCCAGAACGATGGTGCCATCGGACAGCTTGCCGAACTCGAGCTTGAAGTCTACCAGGTCAACATTAACCTCTTTGAAGTACTCTTTGAGGATTTCGTTGATCTTGAATGCGTAGGAAGCAATCTGGTCCAGCTCCTCTCTGGTGCACAGCTGCATTGCCAGAGCGTGGTAATCGTTGATCAGCGGGTCGCCCAGGTCATCGTTTTTGTAGCTGTATTCCAGAACGGTGGTTGGCAGAACGGTGCCTTCCTCGATGCCCAGACGCTTGGACATGGAACCGGCAGCGATGTTGCGG
The DNA here is from genome assembly GCA_900547015.1 of uncultured Oscillospiraceae bacterium. Taxonomy (GTDB): domain Bacteria; phylum Bacillota; class Clostridia; order Oscillospirales; family Ruminococcaceae; genus Negativibacillus. The sequence continues at coordinate 9,436 of URFD01000056.1, forward strand.
ATGATAACCTCCAGAGGAACGATGGTCACTTTTTTAACAACGGTCTCGCGGTCGGACAGCTGCTCTACAAAGTGAGTTGGAATTCCTTTGCCTTCCAGCATTTTCATCAGATGGTTGGTTACGCGGTTATTGATTGCGCCCTTGCCGAGGATGGTGCCTTTTTTCAAACCGTTGAATGCGGTTGCATCGTCCTTGTAATCAACGATGTACAGTTCTGGGTCCTCTGTGGTGTAAACTTTCTTTGCTTTTCCCTCGTAGAGCATTTCACACTTTTTCATTTGAATTACCTCCATATACTTCTCTGGCCTTTTTTGGGCTTCTATCTAATTTATATTGGGAACAAAAATTAAAGGGGAAAACCGGGATGGACTAGCAGCCCAGCTCCTGCTGGAGCTTTGCATCCTTTTCCATAACAGCCTTGCACATCTTATCCTTCATCGCATCCAGCTCTGCTGCCAGTCTTTCGTCGCTGAGTGCCAGCATCTGGACTGCCAGAATAGCTGCATTTTCTGCGCCGTTGATGGCAACGGTAGCAACCGGGATACCGGAAGGCATCTGAACGGTAGCCAGCAGGGCATCCAAACCATCCAGAGTAGAGGATTTAATCGGAATCCCGATGACCGGCAGGGTGGTGTGTGCTGCCAGAACGCCGCCCAGATGAGCTGCTTTTCCGGCTGCTGCGATGATTGCGCCAAAGCCGTTTGCCTTTGCGTTTGCTGCAAATTCGCTTGCCTGTGCAGGGGTGCGGTGTGCGCTCATTACATGAGCCTCAACCGGAACTCCAAAGGATTTGAGTTTATCGATTGCCGGTTTGACGGTCGGCAGGTCGCTGTCGCTGCCCATGATGACCGCAACTTTTTTTGTGGTTTCGTTTGCCATGATGTTCTTCCTCCTATCTTTTGGCAGGCCGCCTTGTCAAAAAAAGTCAGCCGCCAATAAAAAAAGGCTGCGACAATCCTGCCACAGCATACACTTTACCTGTCTGTCTTTCCTTTTACCTGCACCATGCCCGCACCTGTAGCGCAGAAAAACAGTGCAGAAATTTTTTGGCGCACTTTGGGAGTGCTCTCTGTTTGGCTGCACTGATTCCCCATGTTGTCGTGCCAACGAAAAATCGTGCCGTTTTTCACAGTTGCATCCCCCATCCTGCTCCGATTGAGCGTTCCGTTTTGCTTGTTTTGATAATCTTATTTTATCTGAATCCTATCTAAATTTCAAGTACCAC
>URFD01000057.1 GCA_900547015.1 uncultured Oscillospiraceae bacterium
ATGTCGTCCGCCCTTGTTGGCGGCTGCATTGTTCCCTTTTTTTACTTATAATGGAGGTGGATGGTATGGACCGCATTGACCGCAAAATCATTGATATTCTGCAAACAAACGCACGCGCCCCGCTGAAAGAAATTGCCGACCGGGTGTTTTTGTCCTCCCCTGCGGTTTCGGCCCGCATTGCCAAACTGGAAAAAGACGGCGTACTGACCGGCTATCAGGCGCAGGTTGCCCCGCTCAAGCTGGGGCAGCTGGTCAAGGCGTTCATCAACCTGGATATGGACCCCAAGCTCAAGCCGGAATTTTACCCCTACATCCAAAGCTGCGGCAATGTTGTGGAGTGCAACTGCGTGACTGGCGATTACAGCATGCTGATTGAAGTGCTGTTTGGCACCACGCAGGAGTTGGATACCTTTATCAACCATCTGCAGCAGTTTGGCCGTACCCGCACGCAGATCGTGTTTTCCACCCCGGTGGAGCACCGCGGCCTGCCGGTGAGCGAACCGGAGGAAGAACCGGCGGCGGAAGCCTGACTGTCTGTTCCCGCCTTTTCCCATCCCTGTCCCGAATATGGGCAGGGATTTTTTTATTTTACCTGTTGACAGCTGTGTATATCGCGTATATACTGTATATATAGTATATATACAGTATCACACTTTTCCCTTGCTGTCAACCATGCAACTGCCCCCAAACCAACTTTTTTCCGCCTCCATACAAAGGCGCTTGGTGGAAAAGTTCATGATTCGGTAGTATAATAGGGGAAGAAATCGAACTTCACCAAACGGGAGGATCACCGATGAAGCAACTCTTTCACGATAAACTCTACCTCTGCCTGCAAGGGGCGGCGGTCGTGCTAACCCTTGTCTACCTGCTGTATTCCCGCGGCTACCAGCACACCCCGGTCTGGGCCAGCTGGCTAGCGGCGATGGCTTTGTTTGCAGGCACCGTCCTGTACAGCGCTGTCAAAAAAAGATGGATTACCACCGCCATTAATCTGGCAGCCGCCATCCTGCTGTTTTTGAGCCTGATGATTCTTCCCTACAGTATCTAAGGAGGTAACACCCATGAACCAAATTAAGCGCATTACCCGAGCGGAGGATTTCCCCGGCACCGACCCCCACCGCGTTACCGCTGGAAATGCCTACTGGATGAACGACCATCCGGTTTACTTCGACTTTTTTGACCGGGACAAGGTGGTCATCTATGGCTTGGAGGACGCGGATGACGAGGAGCTCGATGCCCTGATTGACGAGTTCCGCTTTTACAATTACCATGTCACCTTCTTCTTCTCCCCGACCGGCAGGCTGCTGCGCACCTTCGAGCCGGTGGCGTTGACCAAGGTTCGCATCGATTCGCTCCAGCCCTCCCAGTTTTATGTCAACCAGAGCAAGCTGGAGGTGTGCGGGCAGTGGCTGGAAATCGAGGACGAGCTGCTGATTCCGGTCGCTCCCTACACCAACCATATCTGCGATGGACATACCCGCCTGTACGCCGCAGTCCAAAAGGGAATCACCCACTGCTACACCTATGTCTGCGAGGATGCCGGAGCGTATCTTGACGACTTTGTCCGCATGGCGCAGGAGCGTGGAATTCACTCGATCAGCGACCTTCAGCCGCTGCCTCAGGAGGACTACCGAAAGCTGTGGCATCAGTTCTGCGACGATTATTTTTCTGCAAAACAAAACGATTAGAGCAGGAGGGTCACCCGAACGCAGTGCGTTCGGGTGACCCTCTCGTTTAAAGATAATGAAGATAATAAAGTTTTCGTCCACCTTTTTCAAAAGGTGGCGAATTTCAAAGGCAGAGCCTTTGACCGACCTCCGCAGAGGACGGAACATCTTTATCGTTAGGCGCTCTTTGGAGAGTTTGAGAACCTTTCTGCAAGAGGAAAGGTTCTCAAGCAGGCTGAGCCTGCACCCATTTCGCATTATTGGCTAGGTGCAAACTTGTAGCTTCACGCTCTCGCGTTTAAGAAATCCACAATACCCTAAATTCTAAGCTCAGCCTGCGAAAGGAGGTCATCCAAATGCTATTTCTTCCTGCGGAGGTTTCTCTTACCGAAACCGTTCGCTATGCGCTGGGAACCCAGCCGCCGCTGCCGCTCCCCGATAGCCTGACCGCCTCGGCACAAAGCGCCGTTGAGGAGCTTCTCCGCTCCTGCCTGCCGCAGTATCATTCCCGCATCCTCCCGATTGCGGAGCTGCCGGACATCCTGCTCAGCGGGCAGGACATCCGCCGCCATCTGGACGGGTGCGAGCGCTGTGTTCTGCTTGCTGCAACGTTGGGCGCACAGGCCGACACGCTGATTCGCCGGGCTCAAATCATCGACATGAATCAGGCGCTGTGGCTGGATGCCGCCGCCTCTGCTGCCATCGAAGCGGTCTGCGATGCGGCGCAAGCCTCCCTCTCTGCCGCTCTGCACCGTGGGCTGACCGCCCGATTCAGCTGCGGATACGGGGACCTTCCTCTTGCGGCGCAGGGAACCATTTTGGAGCTGTTGGACGCTCCGCGAAAAATCGGGCTGACCTTGGGCGAATCCGGGATGATGATTCCCCTCAAATCGGTCACTGCCCTGATAGGGATTCTGCCGAACCAAGCAGCCCCAAGCGGGCTATCATCCCTCTGCACCCGATGCAGACTGTATCAAAACGGCTGTGACGGCACCCGATGCCGAAGCAGCAGCGAGTAAGGGAGAACGAGAATGAAAGCAAATCTAATTGATTCCCTGCGCCGCGGCGACCGCTTCTGGCTGATGGACGGTGCGATGGGAACCCAGCTGCAAAAGCGCGGTATGCCTGCCGGAGCCAAGCCCGAGCTGCTCAACCTGACCCACCCCGAGATGGTCACGGCGGTGCATCGGGACTATCTGGCGGCAGGAGCAGAAATTTTGTACACCAATACCTTCGGCGCCAACCGCCGCAAGCTGGCCTCCTGCGGATATTCCCCGAAAGAGGTCATCTTTGCCGCGGTGCAGAATGCACGAGCTACCGGAAGAGATGCGCTGGTTGCGCTGGACATCGGGCCAATCGGCGAGCTACTCGAGCCCACCGGAACGCTGCGCTTTGAGGACGCCTACACCCTCTTTCAGGAACAGGCCGCTGCCGGCATTGCCGCCGGAGTGGACCTCATCGTCGTAGAAACGATGACCGATCTCTACGAGGTCAAGGCCGCCATCCTTGCGGTCAAGGAAACCTGTGAACAGCTCGGCAAGCCGCTTCCTCTGCTGGTTTCCATGACCTTCGAGGCAAACGGACGAACCTTCACCGGCTGCTGCATCCCTTCGATGGCGGCGGTGATTGAGGGCTTGGGCGCAGATGCCATCGGCTTCAACTGCTCGCTCGGCCCGCAGGAGCTGCTTGCGCTGACCCGACAGCTTCGGGAATCCACCTCCCTGCCCATCTTCCTGAAGCCGAATACCGGTCTGCCCGACCCGCAAACCGGCACTTACCATATTTCCCCGGAAATATTCGCGCAGACCTTGGAGGATTACCTTCCGCTGGGCATCCATCTGTTCGGCGGCTGCTGCGGCACCGACCCGTCCTTTCTTGCCGCAGTCCATCGGATGCTTTCCCATCACACCCCTTCCCCGAACCCTGCTCGTCCTCCGCGGATTCCCTGCGTCTGCACCCCCACCACCTTTGTTCCCATTGACCGGGTGCGGGTCATCGGCGAGCGCATCAACCCCACCGGCAAGCCGCAGATGAAGCAGGCTGTCCTGACCGAGGATTTTGATTACATCCTCCGTCAGGGAATCGAGCAGGTCGAGGCAGGCGCCGACATTCTGGATGTCAACGTCGGTGTCCCCGGCGTTGCGGAAACGACTCTGCTGCCGCTGACCGTCAAAAAGCTGCAAAGCGTTCTGGACGCTCCCTTGCAGCTGGACTGCTCCAACCCCGCTGCCATTGAACAGGCGCTTCGGGTCTGCAACGGCAAGCCCATCGTCAATTCGGTCAACGGAGAGGAACGGTCGATGGAAACGATTCTGCCGCTGGTCAAAAAATACGGAGCCGCGGTGGTCGCTCTGACGCTGGACGAAAACGGAATCCCACTGTCTGCCGAGGAGCGCTTTGCCATCGCCGAGCGCATCGTTAACCGCGCGCTTGCCTATGGGATTGCCCGTGAGGATGTCTTTGTGGACTGCTTGACCCTGACCGCCTCCGCACAGCAGGCAGAGGTAGTGGAAACGCTGCGTGCTCTGCGGATGGTTCGGGAGCGGCTGGGCGTCCGCACCGTGCTGGGCGTCTCGAATATCTCGTTTGGCCTGCCCAACCGGGAGCTGCTCAACCACAGCTTTTTGCTGATGGCGCTTCAGGCCGGTTTGGATTTGCCGATTCTCAACCCCAACACCGCCTCGATGATGGATGCCATCCGCGCCTTCGAGGTGCTGTACAATCAGGACCGACGCGCCGAACGCTACATCGCGCACTTTCAAGCACATCCGGAGCAGGTGCCGACCGTCTGTTCCGCTCCGCCGCCGAAGGCTGTTTCCCTCCCGGATGGGCTGGGCAAGGCGGTCTATCAGGGGCTGGGGGAGGAGGTGCGCCGTCAGGTCTCCCTTCTGCTGGAGCACCAGCCGCCGCAGGCGGTCATCAACGAACAGCTGATTCCTGCGCTGGACCGGGTCGGTCAGGATTTTGAATCCGGAACGCTTTTTCTTCCGCAGATGATTCAGTCCGCACAGGCAGCTCAGGCAGGATTTGCGGTCATCCGCCAATTTTTAAAGGCGCATCCGCAGCAAGAGACCACCACCGACGCCGCAGACCGCCGCATCATTCTGGCAACGGTGCAGGGAGATGTCCACGACATCGGCAAAAATATCGTGCGGGTCATTCTGGAAAACTACGGCTACCCGGTCATTGACCTCGGAAAGGATGTCGCTCCCGAAGCGGTCGTTGAAGCCATCGAGCGGTATCAGGTTCGGCTGGTGGGATTAAGCGCCCTGATGACCACCACCCTGCACAGCATGGAGCGAACGATTGCCGCCATCCGTGCGCGCGGGCTGGACTGCCGCATCATGGTCGGCGGCGCAGTACTGACCGAGGATTATGCCAAAAAAATCGGCGCCGATTTCTACGCAAAGGATGCCAAAGCCTCCGCAGATATTGCCCGGGAAATTTTGGGATAGGACAAGCTCGTCCTCAAGATTTGCAGGATATCCTGTCAAAATCCTGCATTTTGCTTCTTTTAAAAATTTGCAAATCATGCTTTACTGCAAAACTTTGTGAACAATTACACAAGTTTGTCCATTCTTCTCCCCTTTCCCTCTGCAAAAGGGAAAACCTTTGTTAATTTCATGAAAAACCCGGCATTTCGCCCTTGAAAAAGACCCGCTGATAGATTACAATAGACTTAAATTGTAGAGATTTTCCTCTGCATCACACTCCCCTGATCATCCGTCAGCCGTTTCTTGCACCGAGCCCTGTGCCCCGCGCAGCAGTCGGCTCGCCCGGCGGCAGGATTTTCAGGCTGTTTCTAACAGAAAGGCAGGTCATCAAAATGAATTCTCTGAACAAGAAAACCATCGAAGATGTTGAGGTATCCGGCAAACGCGTTCTGGTACGCTGCGATTTCAATGTACCGCTCAAGGACGGCGTCATCACCAACGACAAGCGCATCGTTGCTGCGCTGCCAACCATCCAGTATCTGACCAGCCATCAGGCAAAGGTCATCCTCTGCTCCCACCTGGGCAGACCGAAGGGTGAATATAAAGAAGAATTCTCTCTGGCTCCTGTCGCTGCAAGATTGTCCGAGCTGCTGGGTCAAGAGGTGAAGCTCGCTCGCGACGAAAATGTGGTCGGCGAAAATGCCAAAGCCCTGTCCGCCGCTATGAAGGACGGCGACGTTATCCTGCTGGAAAACGTCCGCTTCAGAAAAGAGGAGACCAAAAACGAGGAGAGCTTCTCCAAGGAGCTGGCTTCTCTGGCAGACCTCTATGTCAATGATGCCTTCGGCACCGCACACCGCGCACACTGCTCGACCACCGGTGTTGCTTCCTATCTGCCGGCTGTCTGCGGCTATCTGATTCAGAAAGAAATTTCCGTTATGGGTCAGGCGCTCAACAATCCAAAGCGTCCTCTGGTCGCAATTCTGGGCGGCGCAAAGGTTTCGGACAAGATTGGTGTCATCAACAACCTGCTCGACAAGGTCGACACCCTGATTGTCGGCGGCGGCATGGCATACACCTTCTTCAAGGCAAAGGGCTACGGTGTCGGCGCCTCCCTGTGTGAGGACGACAAGGTAGAGCTTGCCAAGGAGATGCTCAAGAAAGCAGAAGAAAAAGGCGTTCGCTTCCTGCTGCCGGTTGATAACAAGCTCGGCGACAAATTTGCCGAGGACTGCGCTTCCTGCTTTGCAGACTCCGACAAGATTCCGGACGGCTGGATGGGCATGGACATCGGTCCAAAATCCATCGAGCTGTTCTGCGACGCTGTCAAGGATGCCGGCACCGTCATCTGGAACGGCCCAATGGGTGTCTTTGAATTCCCTGTCTTTGCAGAAGGCACACTGGAGGTTGCCAAGGCAATCGCTGACTCGGGCGCAATCTCCATCATCGGCGGCGGCGACAGCGTTGCTGCTGTTACCAAGCTGGGCTTCGCCGACAAGATGACCCACATCTCGACCGGCGGCGGTGCTTCTCTGGAATTCCTCGAGGGTCTGGAGCTGCCGGGAATCGCTGCCCTGAACGACAAATAACCTTACGCAAAACAGATGCCGGGCAGGGGCGCATCACCGTCCCCATCCCCGCATCTGTTTTTTCCTAAGCTTCGCGCTTTCACCGAAAGGACTGGAATCTATGTATTATCACGACCCCTTTTTCTCCTCCTTGCCCTTCCTGCTGACCCCGCTTGCGGTGGTCCGGATCGCACTCTATCTGGCAAGCTCGTGGGGGATTTATGCGATGGCAAACAATACCGGCATGAAAAGCCCCTGGATGGCATGGGTCCCCTTCGCGAAGGATTACCTGATGGGCAGCTTGGCAGACCGTTATCACAATACCCTCCACGAAAAAAAGACCCATTTTCATCTCTGGCTCACCCTGCTGGGCGTGACTCAGGCTCCGCTGACTGTCCTGTCCATCATGGTCTTTGGGGTGGTGTTATTCCTGTTTTCCTATGCTCCCACCTCCATCATCCTGTTGATGGTGCTTTCGATCTTTTTGATTGCAGCCATCGAGCTGCTGTATCAGGTCTGCTACCTGGTGGCGTTCTATAATGTTGTTTTGGACTTTGAGCCAAACCGCGCTGTCCTCTATACCGTTCTTGCATTCTTTGGTCTGGGAGGAGTCTGCCTGATGCTGTGCCGCAACAATGTGCCGGTCGGTGTCGCCGGAAAATGTGGGCCCACCCAGCCGAAATATCACGTTCACCCGTAAAACCTCATTTCAGAAAGGAAGTATTTTCACATGAATCAAGCACTCCGCAAAGCCGTTGTGGCTGGAAACTGGAAAATGAACAACGACCGCAAAGCCGCAAAAGCGCTGATTACCGAGCTGGCTCCGATGGTCAAGGACGCTGCCTGCGAGGTTGTTCTCTGCGTGCCGTTCACCAATCTGGAAACTGCCCTCACCCTCTGCGAGGGAACCAACCTGCACGTCGGTGCAGAAAACTGCCATTGGGCAAAATCGGGCGCATTCACCGGAGAGATTTCCGCTGAAATGCTTGCCGAGATGGGCGTTGAATATGTCATCATCGGCCACTCGGAGCGCAGACAGTACTTCGGCGAGACCGACCAGACAGTCAATGCCAGAGTTCGTGCCGCTCTGGATGCCGGACTCAAGGTCATCCTCTGCGTGGGCGAGGTGCTCGAGCAGCGTGAACAGGGTATTACCGAGGAGATTGTCAGCCTCCAGACCAAGGTTGCTCTGGGCGGTGTCAGCCGAGAAGAGCTTGCAAACATCATCATCGCTTACGAGCCGGTCTGGGCAATCGGCACCGGCAAAACCGCAACCGCTGACCAGGCCGAGGAGGTCTGCTCCATCATCCGCGGTGTTGTTTCCAAACTGTACGACCAGTCTGCCGCAGATGCGCTGACCATCCAGTACGGCGGCTCGATGAAACCGGGCAACGCCAAAGAGCTGTTGAGCAAAGAGGACGTCGATGGCGGTCTCATCGGCGGCGCTGCTCTGGTTGCCAAGGATTTCGCAGCCATCATCGACACTGCCAGATAGCCCCAATCCTCATCCTATCAGAAGGTGATTATCATGAAACATCCTCTTGTCTTAATGATTCTGGACGGCTTCGGCATCAACCATGCCGATTATGGAAACGCCATCCATGCCGCCCATAAACCCAACCTCGACCGTTATTTCGCACAGTACCCTCACACCCAGCTGGGAGCCTCCGGTCTGGATGTCGGTCTGCCGGACGGCCAGATGGGCAACTCCGAGGTCGGACACACCAATATCGGCGCCGGACGGGTGGTCTATCAGGAGCTGACCCGCATCACCAAATCCATTCAGGACGGTGATTTCTTCCAGAACGAAGCGCTGACCGACGCGATGGAAAACTGCCGCAAAAACGGCACCGCCCTCCACCTGATGGGCCTTGTGTCCGACGGCGGTGTTCACAGCCATATCGAGCATCTGTTCGGGCTTCTGGAGATGGCAAAGAAAAACGGCCTCTCTCAGGTTTATGTTCACTGCTTCCTCGACGGAAGGGACGTTCCGCCGTCCTCCGGCAAGGATTATGTCGCACAGCTTCAGGCAAAGCTCACCGAGCTGAACCTCGGCAAAATCGCTTCGGTGATGGGACGCTACTATGCGATGGACCGCGATAACCGTTGGGAACGGGTGCAGAAGGCCTATGATGCCCTCGTTTTGGGAGAGGGCAACCACTGCGACGATGCCGTTCGTGCAGTGGAGGACTCCTACGCTGCCGGTGTCACCGATGAATTTGTGATTCCCTGCGTCATCGGCGACCCGCATCAGGGCAGAATCTCCGCCAACGATTCGGTCGTATTCTTCAACTTCCGTCCGGACCGCGCCAGGGAAATCACCCGGACGCTGGTTGACCCGGAGTTCAGCGGATTTGCCCGCAGTGCGTTCCCGCTCTACTATGTCTGCATGACCCAGTACGATGCCACCATGCCGAATGTGCAGGTTGCCTTCAAGCCGCAGAGCCTCGACGATACCTTCGGCGAATACATTTCCAAGCAAGGGCTGCATCAGCTGCGAATTGCCGAGACCGAGAAATATGCCCATGTCACCTTCTTCTTTAATGGCGGTGTGGAAACCGTTTCGCCCGGCGAGGACCGCGCGCTCATCAGCTCCCCGAAGGTTGCAACCTATGACCTGAAGCCGGAGATGAGCGCCTACGAGGTAACCGACGAGCTGCTGCGCCGACTGGACAGCGGGAAGTACGATGTTGTCATCCTCAACTATGCCAACTGCGACATGGTCGGACACACCGGTGTCTTTGATGCGGCGGTCAAAGCGGTCGAAGCCGTTGACAGCTGCGTGGGCAAGGTGGTGGAAAAGGTGCTGGCGATGCAGGGCACCGTTCTGCTGACCGCTGACCACGGCAACGCCGACCGGATGTACGACGAGGACGGCTCTCCGTTCACCGCGCACACCACCAACCCGGTTCCGTTTTTGGTCATCGGACAGGGCGACTGCAAGCTGCGCGAAGGCAAGCTCGCAGACATCGCACCGACCATGCTGAAAATCCTCGGCCTGCCAAAACCGGAAAGCATGAGCGGAGAGAGCATAATTTTATAGAGATAAAAAAACAAAAGTCCATCCCTCTTGGGGTGGGCTTTTGCTTTGATGAATCTATTTTGCTGTATTAGATAATTGCTGGCATTACTCTTGTTTTGACTATATTCTTACCCTAAATTTGTAGTCAGTTCCTTCATATGTCAAAATACCCTTAATAGTAATATCAGCAGGGGAGCTTTTATTTTGTTTAATTTTTTCGTCATCCAAAATAAGCTCTATATCGTTGCTGTCCTCAAGAACAACAGGCTGATTTTCCGAGCCTGATACAGAAAGGGTAAGGTCGTGCAGGTCGCAGTCCTTTTCCTCGAAGGAAATCTTCAGCGAGTGAAGATTTCCGTTATCAAAATTGTAGGCGAAAACACCTTTCACAATAACAAGCTCATCATCAGCACCATGAGAGAACACTTGAAGCCCTCTGTTTGGGATCAATGAGTAAAAGCCGCCCTTCCAGACCTTTCCACCTTCAAAGCTGTATGATGTGGAAGAAATGTAGGAATCGGTATCGTTGATATAGAATTCGTCATAATCCGCTATACGCTCCAAAGCATAATCATCATAAGAAGGGAGCTTTGCCTCAGGAGTGTCCGAGCCTAAGAAGAAAAATATAATCATACATAAAACAGCCAAAACTCCGATAATGATAATCATTTTTCGTTTCATCATTCCACCTCATAATCATGTATATGCTTATCCAATCAGGAATAAATCCATGCTATGCTGTGAGCCACCCTGATTATAGTAAAGTGTGGCTCCAAGCTTTGCATCATAGACGTCAGCTATATAGTTATTAAAGTTTAAATATTTAGTAACACTTGTACTATCACTAGTTAAACTGAAT
>URFD01000058.1 GCA_900547015.1 uncultured Oscillospiraceae bacterium
GCTCCTTTTTTTGCGTGCTATTCATTTTATGCAGCCAGACCCTGCGACCGCTATTTTTGCAAACAAAAAAGCGCCGGATACTTCCAGCGCCCTTTTTTGGTGACCTATCGGAGACTCGAACTCCGGACACCCTGATTAAAAGTCAGGTGCTCTACCGACTGAGCTAATAAGTCATAGATGAATTTTTCAATTCCCTTGCAACGTTGATAATTATATCACGGTGTTTTTGGTTTGTCAACACTTTTTTTGCTTTTTTTATCTTTTTTCTTTTTCCCTTTTCTCCGCTGTCTCCTCCTTCGGAAGGATGACTTTTCGGACGATTTCCTGTATAATAACAGGATAAAGATTACCGGCATTTCGGAAAGGAGCTGTTTGGTTTGGAGGTCACTCTGGATACCAATATTCAATATCTCACCGGTGTAGGGCCCAAACGCGCCGCACTGTATCAAAAGCTGGATATTCGGACGATACGGGATTTGCTGTACTATTTCCCGCGCTCCTATCTGGATCTGACCTCACCCTGCGAGATTGCACAGGCCTCCCCGTGGGAAGCCTGCGCTGTACGGGCTCGGGTCGTTTCCAAATCCTCTCCGCAGTACATCCGCCGAGGGTTGACCATCTTTCGGGTCAAGGTCGCCGACGACACCGGCAGTATGATTCTGACCTTTTTCAATGCCAAATATTCCGTGGATGCCCTAAAATATGATGAGGAATATCTGTTCTACGGCAAGGTCGGTGGCTCTCCGCTCCGTCGGGAAATGCACTCTCCTGCGATTTATCCCACCCAACTGGCCAGCGCCTTTCTTCCCATCTATCCGCTGACACAGGGGCTGTCCTCCAAGATGATTTCCACTAACATCACCCAAGCGTTGCACCTGCTCGATGAAAACCTTCCGGACCCGATTCCTGCCTTCGTTCGGCAGAAGCACCAGCTGTGCCACCTTCACTTTGCGCTGAAAAACATCCACCAGCCCAGCGACCGGGAAAGCATGGAAATGGCACGGCGCAGGCTAATCTTCGAGGAGCTGCTGATGCTTTCCCTCGCCCTTCATTCGGTACGCAGCGACACCTTCTCCCAGACCTCCTATGTCTGCTCCAAGTCCGACCTTGCTCCTTTTTTTGAGCAACTGCCCTTCGAGCTGACCGGCGCCCAAAAGCGTGCCATCGAGCAGGTCCGCTGCGACCTTGGCCGCAGCACTCCGATGAACCGTCTGGTGCAGGGAGATGTCGGCTCCGGAAAAACGATGGTCGCCGCAGCTGCCAGCTATGTTGCCTTCCAGAACGGCTATCTGTCTGCGCTGATGGCTCCTACCGAAATCCTTGCCCAGCAGCACTATCAGGGCTTGTCCCGATTGCTGGAGCCGCTTGGGATGCGTCTGGCACTGCTGTGTGGTTCGATGACCGCACGGGAAAAGCGAGATGTCCGGGATCGATTGGCTCTGGGCATGGTGGACCTCATCATCGGAACTCACGCTCTGCTCTCTGAAGGGGTTGACCTGCCCAATCTTGCGCTGGTCATCACCGACGAACAGCACCGCTTCGGTGTCGCACAACGAGCCACCCTCTCCGAAAAGTCGGACCACCCTCATACGCTGGTCATGTCGGCAACGCCGATTCCCCGCACGCTGGCTCTGATGATTTACGGAGACTTGGATGTTTCCTCCATCGATGAGCTTCCTCCAAACCGCCAACCGGTCAAAACCTATGTCATCACCTCCCAGCTCAAGGAGCGCGCCTACAACTTTCTTCGAGATCATCTGGACCGCGGGCTTCAGGGATATATCGTCTGCCCTCTGGTGGAGGCGATGGAAAATTCTCCGGTCAACCTGCAAAACGCGGAGGAATATGCCGACCAGCTGGCACGCGGCCCATTCTCCGGCTATCAGGTCGGGGTCCTGCACGGCAAGATGCGTCCCCGAGACAAGGAGCGCATCATGGACGACTTTGTCCGTGGAGAGATTCAGTTGCTGGTTTCCACCACCGTCATCGAGGTCGGGGTGGATGTTCCCAATGCCGTCATCATGATGATTGAAAATGCGGAGCGCTTTGGTCTGAGCCAGCTGCACCAGCTGCGCGGACGGGTCGGCAGAGGAAGCACCCAATCCTACTGCATCCTGATTTCCGACAACAAAAACCCAGAGACTCGGGAACGCCTGGAGGTTCTGCACCGCACCAACGACGGCTTCAAGGTCGCGGAATATGATTTAAAGGCGCGCGGCCCGGGCGATTTTCTCGGCAAGCGCCAGCACGGTCTGCCCCAGATGAAGATTGCAGATTTAAGCTCCAACATGGATTTGCTGGTCGAGGCGCAGCAGGCAGCCGAGCTGCTCCATCAGACCGCCGACCTAAGCCCCACTGAGCAGAAGCTGCTCGAACAAAATATTTCCCGCATCCTAAACCATGTCGGCGACACCCTCAACTAATCACCTTTGCCTCATACGAAATCAGCCGGAATCCTGACGGATTCCGGCTGATTTTTGTTCTGTTTATTTTGGCAGGCTGTTGAGCAGAGACTGCTTGATATCCCACAGCTTCTGAGAAAGGTCCACATAATAGTTGTGCGGCTTTTCAAAGCGCTTGACCTCTTCCCACAAGGTATCCACCTGCTCCTTGCAGTGCTGACGAATCTGCTGGATATTCGGCAGCTGATACACCAGCTCACCCTTTTGAAAGATTGGCTGGAGCATTTCCTTAGCGTACACATTTTCCAGTGTGCATTTTTTCCAGGTTGCCAGCGGGTCAAAGATGGTGATGGTGATTGGATTTTTTGTGTCCAGCTCCTCATCATAAACGCAGACATAGTCCGCTACCGCCTTGCCGTTCTGGTCAAAGAAGCGGTAGAGCTTTTTAAAGTGCGGATTCGTGATCTTCTCCACGCTCTCGCTGACCTTAATCTTCGGCAGATAGCCATCGTCCTTGCCGACCGCTACCAGCTTATAGACTCCTCCGAATACCGGGTCAGACTTGCTGGTAATCAGGCGCTCTCCGATTCCAAAGCTGTCCAGCTTGGCTCCCTGCATCTGAAGGTCGCGGATGATATATTCGTCCAAGGAGTTGGACGCAACGATTTTAACATCGGAATATCCTGCGTCGTCCAGCATTTTTCTTGCCTTTTTGGAAAGGTATGCAATATCTCCGCTGTCGATGCGCACTCCCTTCGGGCGGTATCCCCTTGGTACGATGACCTCGTCAAAGACACGGATGGCATTCGGGATGCCCGATTTCAGGACATTGTAGGTATCAATCAGCAGGGTGCAATCATCTGGATAGATTTCCGCATAGGAGCAGAATGCCTCATACTCGGTATCAAACATCTGAACCCAGCTGTGTGCCATGGTTCCGACTGCCGGAACACCGTAGTCACGGTCGGTAATTGCACAGGCAGTGGCACCACAGCCGCCGATATAGGTCGCTCTTGCACCCAGAATCGCTGCATCGTAGCCCTGCGCACGACGGGAACCAAACTCCATAATGAGCTTGTCACCTGCTGCACGCACCATGCGGTTAGCCTTGGTGGCTACCAGAGACTGGTGGTTGATGGTCAGCAGAACCATCGTCTCCACCAGCTGAGCCTGAATCACCGGGCCCTTGATGGTAACGATTGGCTCATTCGGGAACATGGGAGTTCCTTCCTCCATTGCCCAGACATCACACTCAAAGTGGAAGTTTGCCAGATACTCCAAGAACTGTTCATCGAACACCTTTTTGCTTCTGAAGTAGTTGATGTCCTGCTCGGTAAAGCGCAGGTTATCCAGATAGTGGACCAGCTGCTCCAGTCCTGCAAAGATGGCAAAGCCGCCGCCGTCCGGAATATTGCGGAAGAACATATCAAATACCGCAATCTTGTCCTTCATCCCGTTGAGGAAATATCCGTTGGACATGGTAAACTCATAGTAGTCGGTCAGCATCGTCAGGTTGCGTTCCTCTGTCCAGTTGATTTGCATAATTGTCATACCTTTCTTCTAAGCAATTCAGCCCTATTTCCCGACACCCGGAGGAAGGCCATCCCCTCCCGGTCTTAGTATCGTCTGCTGTCAGCTTGTTTTACAGACTTCCCGGAGAGCCGTTATCAAACGACTTGAGTCCCCGAGGCTCATACACTACCCCGTGCACCGAACCGTGATACAGGCTTTCCACCATATCTACCGCACGATATGCCGCGATGTGGGCAATCTGCGGGAAGGAGCGTGTATCGATTTTTTCCGGTGTTTCCAGATTGAACCACTGCTCTCGTTCCAGATTCAGAATATCCTCCAGCACCCGTTTGCGCCGGATGTGCGGAGAGAACAGATTCGGCTTGTTCAGCAAAGCCTCTGCCGCACCAGTCAAGCGCAGCACATAGCCCCGATGGTCCAGCAGCAGCTTCATGAGCAGCCGCGTATCCACAAAGCATTTTTTGATCTCCGATGCCGTGACCCTCAGCCCATAGACCTCCCACAAAATGGTGACATACAGCTGGGCAATCACCTCATACTCCCAATCGCTGCCGAGCAGCCGCGGCGACGGGCGGTAGGAGCGGATATTTCTGCCGCGCTTCAATTCGTAGTACGCGGTATCAATATCGCTTTCGATTCGGTGGTGGATTCCCTTTGCCGATTCCGGGTCCAGCACCCGCTCCTTCTGCATCTGAAGATAGTAAATATACGGATGCGCCTCCGCATCCAAACAGTAGTGTCCCACAAAACCAACGATATATGCTAACAAGGTCTCATACTCTTTGCGGTCGCGGTGCAGGTTGAGGTAGCAGCTCAGTGCGGTGAACAGCTCGTCCACCTTGAGTGCGTGCATCAGGTTTCCATATCGGGGCAGCATGCTGCGTCCCAGAACCGCATCCCGAAAGAACAGCAGGTCTGGTCCCTGCAAGCCCCAGAAATAGGGTGCCGGATGGTACTCCAGCAGCTCCACGATTGGCTCGTCAAGCATCCCAAACAGCTGGGTTCCAAATATCTCATGTGTAACAAATGCAGGCATAGCTGCCTCCTTTCTTCTGTTAGAACATCTCGATTGCAATCTTGCCCAGCAGGATAACCATCACGATAATCATAACGGGGCGAACCACCTTTGCTCCTTTTTTCAGCGCCAGACCGGAGCCCATCCAGTTGCCCAGCACCGAGAAGATGGCACATTTGATTCCGACACCAAACAGCACATTTCCGCTGAGCGCATAGGTTGCCATCGCCGATATGTTGGCGGACAGGTTGACGATTTTGGTGGTGCCGCAGGCACAGATGATGTTGAGTCCCAGCACCGAGTTAAAGAGCAGGGTCAAAAAGGTTCCGGTTCCCGGGCCGAAGAAGCCGTCATACGCACCGATTACAAAGCCGATTATCGCAGACAGCACTATCGATTTTGCCAGCGGCGGCTCGAACTCGACTTCCTCTCCAAAGTCCTTTTTCCGAAGAATCATCACTGCGATGATTGGAACTGCCACCAGCAGGATATACCGCAGATATTTTTCATCGACCGCCAGTGCCAACTTCGCTCCCAGTGCGGAGCCAATCAGAGCCGCCACCGCTGCAACCGCACCAACCTTGAGGTTGACCTGACGATTTTTGATAAACCGCGCCGATGCGGTCAGGGTGCCGATGCTCGAAGCGAACTTATTGGTACCCAGCGACATGTGAGGAGGGATGCCCGCCGCATAGTAAGCCGGCAGTGTGATCAGTCCTCCTCCGCCTGCAATCGAATCGACAAAACCTCCGATAAAGATACACACATACAAAATCCACATTGTAAAATCCATCTCTCGCTCTTCCTCCAGCCATCTCTTCTGTTCCGCCGAAGCCGGCAATTACCGACCGTTTATGCTCGATGTTCCCTTTTCCCGCAGATAGGTTGACTGCAAATCCGCCAAATGCAGTTTGACCGCCAGCGGGTATCGGTCATACGCCTGACTGATGGCAAAGCTGCCGCCCCTTGCCGCCTCGTCAAAGCTGCCCATGTGCCAGCGGATGGCCACCGCCTCCGAAGGCTTGAGCCGCAGAAAGCGCTCGATTAGAAAGACCGACTTTTCTCCGTGCCCATAGGGGAACTGGTCCTCGATGGTGTAAAACGGCTGTGCTTCCCATCTGCCTTCCGCATTTTTGACATTTCGGGAGCTCACCTTATAGAACTGAGCCTTGCAGACATCATGCAGCAAGCCGCAGATTGCAAAGCTCTCCATGCTGTCCCCATCTTCATAGTACTGCTCCACCATCGTCTGAAAGACGCTGATGCTGTGCATCACCAGACCATGCTCGCAGGCACAGTGGTATTTTGTGCTGGCAGGCGCTGTAAAGAAATCGGTCTTTTTCAGCCATTCCAGCAGCTGCTGAGCGCCCTCGCGGTTGACATTCTGGCAAAACAGCTCTTCAAATTTCTGCTGCCAGTTCTGCTCCTGCAACTCCATGTTTCGGTTCTCCTCTCTGCTCACAACACTGCTTTAGGGAGGCAAGCCCTTGCCCACCCCTTGCGTTTGGCCCTGGCAGCCGAAGCATCGACTACAGGTTTTTCAGACCCATTATAACACAAATTCACAGATACGCACAAAGTTTTTTCAAAAAAGAACAAAAAAAATCCAGCATCCTGTTTTTCAGGATACTGGATTGGAAGAATCGGGAAAGTTTTTTCCCTGAAAGCTGTTCCGACGAACCAGCTCTTTGTCGATTTCGTTCATCACGCACAGCTTTTTGAGACTCCACTCCGGCCCGACCAGCGACTCACGTTCGCCGTCTCCGGTCACCCGCTGAATGACCATCTGCGGAGGAAGCAGCTCCAGCTGGTCGCAGACAATTCCCACATACTCCTCGCGGGTCAGCAGTCGGAACTGACCTTGTGCCAGCTGCTGCTCCATGACCGTCCCCTTGAGGACGTGCAGAAGATGGATTTTGATGCTGTGCAGGTGCAGGTGGCTCAAACGCCGCGCTGTTTCCAGCATCATCTCACGGTCCTCGCCGGGCAGCCCGTCGATGATGTGGACGCAGATGTTGATTCCCCGGTCTGCCAGCTTTTGGTAGCCTTCCAGAAAATCCGCATAGCTGTGGCAGCGGTTGATTCGTTCCCCTGTCACATCATGGACCGACTGCAAGCCCAGCTCCACCTCCAGATAGGTGCGCTGTGCCAGCTCTCCGAGGTAATCGGCAATCTCATCGGTGATGCAGTCTGCGCGGGTGGCAATCGCCAAGCCCACCACATCGGGAAAGGAAAGCGCTTCCTCGAACTTTTCCTTCAGGACCTCCAGCGGTGCATAGGTGTTGGTGTGCGCCTGAAAATAAGGGATATAGACTGCGTCCGGCCACTTCTGGTCCATCACCTGCCGCACCTGCTCGAACTGCTCCCGCAGGCTCAGGCTTTGGTCTCCGGCAAAATCTCCGCTTCCGCGTGCGGAGCAGTAGGTACATCCGCCCACACCCTTGCTGCCGTCAATATTCGGGCAGGTGAACCCCGCATCCAGCGAAATCTTGGCGACCTTTCTGCCGAACTTCTGTTCCAGAAAGTAGGTAAAGGTGTGGTATCGTTTGTTGGTATTGGAATAGCGAAACGGATTTTCCATCGTTATTTCAGCAATGCTCCTGCCTGCTCGTCTACGAAGATGGTAACATCCGGATGCAGACGCAGAACGCTTGCCGGTACCTCCGGTGTGATTGGTCCATAGACAGTGTCATAGATGGTCTGTGCCTTCTTCGGGCCGTTTGCCATCAGGACAATCTTCTTGGCCTTCATGATGGTGCCAATACCCATGGTCAGCGCCTTCTTCGGAACATCGTCCATCGACTCGAAGAAGCGTGCATTGGCTTCGATGGTGTTCTGGGTCAAATCGACAACATGGGTCTTTTCCGGAAATTCTCCGCATGGCTCGTTAAATGCGATATGGCCATTGTTGCCAATGCCCAGCAGCTGAATGTCCACGCCGCCCATATCTGCAACGACCTGCTCATAGCGCTCGCACTCTGCCTGCAGGTCTGCCGCTGTTCCGTTCGGAACATTGGTATTTTCCTTGTTGATGTTGATATGGTCAAACAGGTTGTGATTCATGAAATAGCGGTAGCTCTGGTCGTTGTCTCCGGACAGTCCTGCATACTCGTCAAGGTTGACGGTGCGGACATGGCTGAAATCGATGCGTCCTTCCTGATACATCTGCACCAGCTCCTGATACATTCCAACCGGGGTAGAGCCGGTAGCCAGACCCAGAACGCTGTCCGGCTTCAGGGTAACCTGAGCAGCGAAGATGCGGCTGACCAGCTTGCAGATTTCACGATAATCCTTTGCAACTACAACTTTCATTGAAAACTCCCTCTTTCCTAAACAATATCTTTGGTTCGGCATCTCTTACAAACTGCCGAAAATCGCTTCATCCTTTTCCATTTTACCATAAAGCCGGGACAGGGTCTAGGATTTTTTTGCAGCAGTATCCAATAAAAAAACAGGACTTCCCCGGAAGCCCTGTTTTTCTCTCTGCTGTGATTATGCTGCCTTGCCGCTAATTGCGTTTTTCAGGACAGTCTTTGCGGTCTCCGCATCCGGAGAAATGACGACGAACAGATAGCGTCCGTCCTCCATGATGACTGCATTGTTAATCTTGCTCATCTCTTCCGGCTTGTAGTCCTCATAGCGAACCTTCAAATCGGTGATGCGGTCGTTGATCAGCGCCTTGATTGCCGCTACCTGATTTTCCTCCTTGACCTGGAACATCGCGATTTCATCTGCGTTGCCTGTTGCATAGTCGCTCATATAGATGGCATAGCTTTCCAGTGTTGTCGGGTCAATGTAGTAGTAATTGTTCAGCGCTGCCTCGCCCTGCTTCTGCATCTTGCTTGCGGACAGGTCAATTTTATTGGTCAGGGAGGTGTACACCTCGTCGAAGGAGATATACTTGTCCTTGCCTCCGCAGGCTGCCATGCTCAGAACCATCATCATTGCTGCCATTGCTACTGCTAAAAATCGTCTCATTTTCATAGTTTGTCTCAAGCCTTTCTCACAAATGATGTTTTATCTGGATTGCCTACTGCTGGGCAATCGTGTGCGTTTTCAGGTAGTCGAACCACTTATTATAGTAAACGCCGCCAAAATGCATTCCGTCCCCGTTGGAGTCCTCCGGCAGACATCCCTTATCATCCTTGAAGGCGGAAGCCACATCCAGATAATGGACCTTTTCCTTCTCTGCGATGTCCACAATCAGCTCATTGTAGGTGTTGATTTTGGCATTGGAAATATCGTCCCTGGAATCGTCAAATTTCTGGGTGACCGGCAGAATCGACTGCAAAAAGATTTCGCTGTCCGGGTGCTGCTCCTTGACCTTCTGAACAAATTTGGTGTAGCTGTCGGTGAAGTGCTGCTCGGTAAACCAGCCCACACCGTTTGCCCCAAACATGATATAAATCTTTTTGGGAGCCGCATCCTTCAGGGCGCCCATCACGGTGGTGTTGCCTCCGGCGGTACGAATCTGGTCATCGGTAAAAACGGTGTCCAGATTGATTCCCCGTGCCGCAACAACGGTCGCGTTGCTCATGATTTCGTACAGTTTGATTCCCTCGGTAATCGAATCTCCGACGAAGGCTGCGTCGTCAAAATATTCATCCGACACCTTGAAGCCGGAATTCGGAACCAGCGCCGACGAATTTAAGATGCGCTCCGAGGTCAGCGTGACCACATCGGTATTTTCAACCGGTGTCTGTGTCACCGTCTGCTTGGATTCCTCTTCCTTCGGCTCTTCGGATTTCTGGTCTTTTTTGATCACGGCCGGCAGTGCTTCTTCCGGCTGCTCCGGCGGCTGCTCGGGCTCCTGCTGTGAAATCAGCTCGCTCTGTGTCGGTGTTTCCTTTGGCACATCACCCTGCTGTTCGGCCTTTGCCATCAGATCGTCCCGATGCTTCTGCTGAACCTTTTCCCAATAAACCGCAGCGCCCAGTGCGACCACGACCGCTGCCAGAAAAACAACTGCAAAGGACAGGACCGCTTTTTTTCTGTCTCGTTTGCGGTGTGCATAGATACTGGATTTGCTGTACAATATGTCTCCCCCTTGTTCGCTCTTTGGTGGCGCTGTTCGCCCATAGAGGTCTTCTTGTTCTAGTATACTACAAATGCCCTGAAAAGCAATTATCCAAATGCAATTTTCATAGAAATTTCAAAACTCTTACCTCTGTCATTTTTCTGCATTTCATTTTCTTTTTTCCTATGCTTCGACCTTCCTGAGATTTCCTTAAAAAAAGTATCAGAAAAAGCTTGACTTTATTTCATATCGATGATATAATAGACAACGTTGAAACGACATAACCGTTTTGACACTAATATGCGAGTGTGCTGGAATAGGCAGACAGGCACGTTTGAGGGGCGTGTGTCTTCGACGTACGAGTTCAAGTCTCGTCACTCGCACCAAAAGCGATCTGGGCAATAGCTCAGGTCGCTTTTTTGTTTTCTGCTTTCCTTTCTCCTTGGCTCACCTTTCCCTGCCTTTTGCGCAATTTTCTTCCGCCGCGATTGCAAGCGGCACAAATTGCGTTTATAATAAGGCTGATGGGTTTGGAAACAGTTTTCTTTACAGA
>URFD01000059.1 GCA_900547015.1 uncultured Oscillospiraceae bacterium
AACTTTTTGTAGTTTTATAAGACCTGCCCCTATAATCAAGGCATAAACATTACACAACGACACGCAAACAAACGAAAATGTGGGAATATTTTTTGTATGGAGGTTTTCATTTATGTTGACGATTCTTTCCGGAGTAGGACTGCTGCTCCTGACACTCGCAGTATTTTCTCTGTTCAGCCTGAAGTTTCCAAAGGGAAGCGCAGCAATGTCCGGCATGGCAAATGCCGCAGTTGCTTCCTTCCTGATTGAAGCAGTACACAAATACATCACCGGCGACCTGCTGGGTATCGCATTTCTGGGCGAAGTCGGCGCAACCGCAGGCGGCTTGGGCGGCGTTGCAGCAGGCATCATGGTTCCGCTGAGCATGGGTGTGAACCCGGTCTTTGCAGTAGTAGGCGGTCTGGCTTGCGGCGGCTACGGAATCCTGCCGGGCTTCATTGCAGGCTACATCATCGGTCTGGTTGCTCCTTACATTGAGAAATATCTGCCGACCGGTCTGGACATCATCCTGGGCTCCCTGACCATCGCTCCTCTGGCTCGACTGATTGCCGTTGCAGTTGACCCGGCTGTCAACAGCGTTCTGGGCACCATCGGCGCTACCATCACCGCAGCAGCAGACCAGTCCCCGGTTGTAATGGGCTTCCTGCTGGGCGGCATCATGAAGATGATCTGCACCTCTCCACTGAGCTCGATGGCTCTGACCGCAATGCTGGGCATGACCGGTCTGCCAATGGGCATCGCAGCAATCGCTTGCTTCGGCGGTTCCTTCACCAACGGCATGATCTTCCACAAGATGGGCTACGGCGACAAGAGCAACGTCATCGCAGTTATGCTCGAGCCTTTGACCCAGGCACACATCATCACCGCACATCCAATTCCAATCTTTGCATCCAACTTCTTTGGCGGCGGTCTGGCAGGTCTGGCAGCAGCAATGCTGGGCATTGTCAACAACGCTCCCGGTACTGCTTCCCCAATCCCGGGCCTGATTGCTCCGTTCGGCTTTAACCCGGCAGGCAAGGTTGTTCTGGCTCTGGTGCTGGCAGCAGCAGGCGGTCTGGTTGCAGGCTATGTTGGCGGCGAGGTATTCAGCCGTCTGGAAAACCGCAAGAGTGCGCCGGTTGTTTACGGCGACCCTCTGGCAGACGACGACGAGGAAGAAGTACTGGCATAATCCCATCCAAAATAGAAAGTACAAAAAAAGCTGTAACCGTCTCGGTTACAGCTTTTTTTATGTCATTTAGGATTCCTGCCCGGACAGGCAGAGGGTGAGCGATTCGGAGTCGGTGCGGTCGCACAGCAGGTGGTAGAGCATGACGCCGGCAAGCTGCTCTTTGCGGGCGAAGTCGGCCTTCTGCCGAACCAGCTGTGGAGAGTTAAACCAGAAGTTTCCGGCAAGGTTGGGGTCGTCCGGTGAGACGGCGCCCGGGTCGATGTCCCGATACAGTGCCCACTGAGCGGAGCCGTCCAGCGGTCTGCCGTAGGCAGGGATGCCCAGAATCAGCTGGTCGGAGGAAAAGCCCATCGACCGAAAGAAGGAAACTGCCTCCTGCACGGTCTGTAAGGTGCTGTGACGGCCGTTCTGGTCAAATTGGTCATAAGCCATGATGTTGACAAAATCGACCGCAGACGCCAGCACAGAGGCTTCTTGCTCGGACAGAGGGAGCGGCTGTGGATAAAGCGCCAGTGAGAGCGTCTTGTCCCCGAGCTTGGCATGAAGCCTTGTGAGGAAATCGGCAAAGTCCTGCCATTCCTCCGGCTGCGGAAACTCCCAATCGATGTCGATGCCGGAGAGCTGATACTCGTCGGCAAAGTCCGCCACCGTCTGTGCCAGAGCTTCGCGCTGTTCCTCGGTGGCGATGGTCTGACCGGCAGCTCCTTCCCGAATCAGCGCACCCTTCGGATTGACCGTACACCACAGGTCGATGGTCGGTTGAAGGGTCTGGACGGTTTGGAGCCATTCCGAAGAAATCGCAAGCTCGCCGTCCTGATTCCAATAAACTCCGGTGTTGAGGATGACAGCGTCGAGCGCCGCCAGCTGCTCCCGATAGTCCGAAAGCAGAGAGTCGGTCTGTGCGGGAACGGCATTGACCGGCAGGTAGGCAAGCCGCAGAAAGGAGGTTGCCTGTGGCTGGTCATCGGGCTGGGCGGGGAGGTCATCTTCTGTCGGGGAATCCTCTGCTTCGTCGGATATTTCCGAGGAAATATCCGACGGAAGGGCTATTTCCTCTGCGCTGGGCGAGGTGGTTCTGATACAGCCGGTCAGCAAAAGCAGGCTGAGCAACAGGCAGCCGAGCTTCCTCATGCCAACACCTCCTGACGGGGTTCCAGAATCTGCGGACAGCTGCGGGCATAGTGGAACAGATACTGCTGGGCAATTCCCCAATAGCCCTGTGTGCAGTCCGGTAGTCCCTGCGGATACAGGGAGGAAAAGACACGCTTCATCCAGACATCCATCGGGCAACATTCCAGACGGTAACAGCCGAACAGAAGGGTGCAGTCGGCAACCTTCGGCCCGACCCCACAGATGGTCATCAGCTGCTGCCGTGCCTGCTCCAGCGGAAGGAAGCGGATTGCATCAAAATCGACCTGACCGGAATGGACACGGCGCGCGGCATCCAGCAGATAGCGGGCACGAAATCCACAGCGCAGGACAGCGAGGTCCGCTTCGGTGGCGATTGCCAGCGTTTGGGCAGAGGGGAAGGAAAAACAGCCCTCTCCCAGCGGCTGACCGAAGGCTTCGCACAGGCGGCGGACAATGCCGCGGATGCGGGGAATGTTGTTGTTCTGGCTGATGATGAAACAGCACAGCGCCTCCCAGCCGTCCTGACGCAGGATGCGGATGCCGGGAGCGTACTGAATCGCCTGACGCAGGACGGGATCCTGTTCCAGCTGCGCCTTGATGCGGGAGTAATCGGTGTCGAGGTCAAAGTAATTGCGCCAAAAGGACTCGAACTGCCCGGCATCCCCATGAAACAGCAGGGAGCCGTTTTGGTGCTGGGAAATGGTGAGACGGTGGTCACCGGCCCAGCCCTGCCAAGTCTGGCACAGTCCGGCCAGAGCGTCCGAGACCGGGATGGGCGAGAAGGTAAAGCACTGGCCGCAGTCAAGGATTTGGGACAGGGAAAAATCCTGCACCCCCTCGACGAGCAGCCCGTGTTCCAGTTGGGTTGTGTGCAGCGGAATGGGACTCACCTCCAAACGGGATTAAGGCCGGCTTTGATAGCCCTTGCGGGGTTTGCGGAAGGAATTCTTCCGGTCGTTGTTCCAGTCGGCTTTCTTGTCGATTTTC
This sequence comes from uncultured Oscillospiraceae bacterium, assembly GCA_900547015.1. Taxonomy (GTDB): domain Bacteria; phylum Bacillota; class Clostridia; order Oscillospirales; family Ruminococcaceae; genus Negativibacillus. The sequence continues at coordinate 3,290 of URFD01000059.1, forward strand.
TTGTCGTTCTTTTTGTCGGCCTTCCAGTCGATTTTCTTGTCGTTCTTTTTGTCGGCCTTCCAGTCGATTTTCTTGTCGTTCTTTTTGTCGGCCTTCCAGTCGTTCTTCTTGTCGTAGGAGGCAAAGCGGTCGGCATAGGAGGACTTTTTGTGCGGAGCGTGTCCGGACTTGGAGCCGCCCTTCTGGTAGCCGCCGGATGGTTTGCCACGGAAGGAGCGTTCGCCTCCCTGAGCGCCCTTCTGGCCGCCGCGGTGGGAGCGCTCGGAATCGGTGCTGCCCTTGCGCGGATTGCCCTGACGGGCAGTGGATTTCAGGACGCTGGTGCTGACCTTGTGGCCGTTGATGCGGCAGTCCTGCATCGCGGCAAGAACCTCCTCGGCCTGCTCCTGCGGAATCTCGACGGTGGTGTTGTCCTCGAAAATCTCAATCTTGCCGATGTCTCTGCCGGACAGAGCGGTGCGCTCGGCAATCGCTCCGACGATGAAGTTTGGAACGATGCGGACGTTGTGTCCGACATCCAGCATCAGCTTGACATAGTCGCGGGGAGAGCGGCGCTTGTTTTCGCGGTTGATGCCGCGGGCATCCGGCAGATTTTGCAGGCGACTGCCGTACAGCAGTTCCAGAGCGGCGGCGGCAAGCTGTTCTGCGGTGAAGGCAGGAGCGCAGCCATCCTCGGCGCTGAGCAGCTCCTGCACCATGGTAAGGTAGGGGAACTCCTCCTTGCCGGAAAGCAGGGCACGCAGGGTGTCGGCACTTTCCTGATTCTGCTTCTGGCGGATTTCCTCCGGCATCGGAACCGGGCGCTGCTGCACATCTGCGCGTGCGATGCGGGCAATCTGCTCCATCTGGCGCAGCTGGAAGCGGCCACAGCACAGGGTGAAGGCACTTCCGCTTTTTCCGGCGCGTCCGGTGCGTCCGATTCGATGGACATAATATTCGGCATTCTGCGGAATGTCGTAGTTGAATACGCAGTTGATGTCATCGACATCGATGCCACGGGCGGCAACGTCGGTTGCAATCAGCAGGGAAGTTCTGCCTGCCTTGAAGGCGTCCATCACGACGGTGCGCTGGGACTGCTTGAGGTCGCCGTGCAGGCCCTCGGCCTTGAAGCCGTGGTCGATGAGCCACGAGGACAGCTCCTCGACCATCCGCTTGGTGTTGCAGAATACGATAGCGCGGGACGGCTGATAGTAGTGGAGCAGCAGCGCCAGCGCGTCGTTCTTTCTGCCGGTTGGGATGTCGTAGCAGCTCTGCTCGATGCTGTTGAGTGCCACCTGAGATTTGTTAATCTCGACCAGCTGGGGGTCTTTCTGGTAATTGTCAATCAGCTTCATAATCTCCTGCGGCATGGTCGCAGAGAACAGGACGGTCTGTCGCTCGGCAGGAGCTTGGGTGAGGATGGTTTCGATGTCCTCGCGGAAGCCCATGCTGAGCATCTCGTCCGCTTCGTCGAGGATGACCAGCTTGAGGGCATCGAGCTTGAGGGTGCGGCGGCGCAGGTGGTCCATCACTCTGCCCGGAGTGCCGACGATGATGTTGGCATCCTTGAGCTGGACAATCTGGCGCTCGATGGGCGCACCGCCGTATACCGCGCAGGTGCGGACACCGTGCAGGTAGCGGGAGAGTTTTTTGAGCTCCTCACAGGCCTGAACCGCCAGCTCGCGGGTTGGACAGAGCAGCAGCACCTGTGCCAGACGGCGGTCTTGGTGAGGGTCAACCATCTGGATGGCAGGGATGCCGAAGGCAGCGGTTTTGCCGGTGCCGGTCTGGGAGCGTCCAACCACATCATGTCCTTCGAGGATGAGCGGGATGCTCTGGGACTGGATTGGGGTGGGCTCGGAAAATCCCATCTCGCCGATGGCGCGCAGGATCTGGGGGTCGATGGGAAGGGATTCGAATAAGTTCTGATTCATAGAGGTCCTTTCTTACAATCGTTCATATCGGTCTATATCATAATCTCAAATAGTGTATCACCAGCGCACGAGCCGTGTCAATCTATCCGGAGGATGCAAAAATTGCTTTGGAAGAAACGGGAGAACTGACAAATATTCCGACTAAAATTTGGTGAAAACTGAATAATTTCGAAAAAGAGATTGACAAATCATGCTACATTGGTAATAATTATAAAAGTGGATGAATCAAAATAAAACCTGCAACTTGAGAGAGGGAGCGGGTTGGAAGCGGGTGAACGTATGTTTGACAAAATGAGAAGATTGCCGGATGCTGAGCTTGAGGTTATGAAGGCAATCTGGGACAACACACCGCCAATGTCGACCAATGACGTTATGAAGGTAGTGAGCAACGAGAAGAACTGGAATATCTCGACGCTGCTGACACTGCTTTCCCGTTTGATTGACAGAGGGTTCCTTTCCTCGGAGAAGCGCGGAAGGGAAAGAATCTACTATCCTCAGGTAGAGCGAGAGGCATACATGGAGTATGAGACCAAGAACTTCCTGCAGAAGCTGCACAAGAACTCCTTCATGAGTCTGGTCAACACCCTGTATGACAACAACGACCTGTCCGAGCAGGACATGGACGAGCTGGCTCAGTGGCTGGAGGATAAGAAGAACAGCTAGAGCGGGCCTCGGCTGAGCATCAGTGCAATAAAAAAACACCGGAAGCTTCCGGTGTTTTTTTGTTGCCCAAAAAGGCAAAGGGTTTAATATTTCTTGAGGTTTGGGATGACCGTGCCGATGACAGCCCAGCACAGCTGGAACAAAATCAGGTGCAGAATGGACAGGTAGGCAAGGTTGCCCATCAGGGAGAACAGGGTGACCAGTCCATATCCGACCACCAGCGCAATCATCTGAATCAGAACAGCCTGGTCGATGGCGGTCTTGGCGGTCATGCAGTCGAGGATGGCGGTGACCATCATGCGGCTGGAGCCGATGAAGCCAATCTTGGCAGGGGAGCTGTCCTTTTCGGCGGTGAGCTCCTCATAGGCCGGGTGGTGTTTAGCCGGCATGAGCTGAATCAGCTCGAGCGGGAAGTCATAAGCCGCGTGAATCTTTTCCGGGGTGATGTTCGGGTCGGAGGTGTTGACAATCAGGTACATTCCGTGGGAGGCCAGCTGGTCGAGCTGTGCGCGGGTAGCGGCATTGGAGCCGTAGCTGATGACGAACATTGCCGAAAGCTGTCCGGAGTTGGACAGGTAGATGATATTCTTGCTGTCCTTGACAAAGCGCATCTCGTAGTCGTTGCTGGGAACCTCGATGCCGTGGTTGACCATCAGCTCGCGGTTTCCGATGAGCACCCGTTTGCCGTCCACCCAAGCGGAAAGCCCCATTGCGTCCTCGTAGGTGAGATTTTCCACCGGACGCAGCATCGAGCGGTTGGAGCCGATGATGCCGTTGAACACCTCGGTGAGCATTCCGCCGGAGTTGCAGACAACGCTGGCAGCGTCGAGGATGACCGAATCAATCTTGCCTTGGTCAAACGGCTTGATTCCGTGCAGAACCACATCAGCCGGGCGGAACAAATCCTTGGCATCGAGCACAACTGCCTCGGTGCGGGAGAAGGCATCCACCGCAGAGTAGCCGGAAACCATCGCACCGGCAGGAATCAGGCGGGCAGACATCCGATAGAGCGGCAGGTTTGCGGCAATCGTGGAGGTCAGCGGAGCGCTGATGCACATGATGACGGTGAAGGTCGAGACAGCCTCGGCAACATTCTTGTTGAACAGGTAGGACAGCGCCGCCAGAACGATGCCTGCCAGCAGGCAGACAGGAGCCAAGATGCGGCTGGTATTTTCTGCATGGTCCTCCGAGTAGGAGTTATCCAAAAAGTTTGCCAGAAAACGGGTGGATTCGGGGTAGGCGATAGTGTATTCCTCCATCGACAAGCCCTTGGAGATTTCGCGCAGCAGGGTGCGGTCCTTGAGAAAGACGGCGGCTTGCTTGCGCTTTTCGGAGGAAACGAGCTTGAAGTTGTTTTGGATTCGCAGGATGACCAGCATCTTGCCGATGAGGTTAAAGATGAGGACAAACAGCGCAACCGGGAAAAACAGGTAGAGGTTGGTGCCGAAGTCGGCCTTGTCCACGCTGAAGTATTCTGGACGAATGATGTAGCAGATGCCCTGTGCCAGCGTACCCAGCAGGGCAAGCATCGGCAGGGTGTCGGTGGTAGCGCGGAACCGCAGCAGAGCCAGCAGGCCGCCGCCGATGGTGTTGGAGCAGACGACGGCTCCGATGGCGGAAATCAGGCAGGAGGTAATCATGTACGCACGCAGGTTGACCTCTGGCTGGATGAAGGTCGGCAACGGCAGCAGCTCATCGCCAATCTGAATATCCCGCGCAGCCAGCGCAAGATAGAGCGAGAGGGAGAACAGCACCACCATCACCACGATGCGGAGCAGCAGACCCTTCTTGATGCTTCGGATGTCGTTGAGGATGGCGTCCTTGTCCTTGGGAGAGGAGTAATCCTCAAGCTCCTCGTCCTCGCTGTTGGAGGAAGGCTCCTCCGGAACCGGGATGCTGTCGGCATCGGCAAGGCGGGAGGAAGGCTCCTCCGGAACCGGGATGCTGTCGGCATCGGCAAGGCGGGAGGAAGGCTCCTGCGGCTGGGTCTCCTGCTTGTGGAACAGGCTGGTGCGCTTTTCGGCTTTGCCGGATTTTTTGCTTGGAGCTTCGTTTTTACTTGGCTCCTCCTCGTCCGCTTCGTCGGGGAGGTTGACCTGAAAATGTCGGGAAGTGTCGCTCGGCTTTTGCTTGTCGCTGTCAGCAGCCTTCTTGCGGTTGCCGGAAAAGAGGGAAGCCGTGGCAAATTCTTCGGTCAGGCCGGTCGGAGTGGAAGCAAAGGGGTCATCGTCGAGGGAGCCGACCGGGGTGGAAGCAAAGAAATCCTCCTCGGGCTGCGGCTGTTCGGCAGGGGCTTTCTCCTCGGCAAAGAGGGAGGTATCAAAGAGGGAATCCGCCGCAGGCTTTGCCGAAGAGGCTTTGGCGGCGCGTTCCTTTTTGCGGTCGAGTCCGGCGAAATATTTCTGATATTCGGTCTTTTCTTCGAGTGCCGGGTCCGGCTGATTCGGCTCAGGGGTTACCGGCTCAAAATCGCCGAAGGGGGTGCTGCCCTCTGCCTTGGGCAGGTCGGCAGGCTGCTGGTCAAAGAAAAAGTCATCGTCCAGCGGTTCGTCCTGCGCAGGGCTTTCCGGCAGGAGCTTTTCCAGTTCGAGCTTTTCCCGCTCCAGTTTTTCCCGCAGGAGCTTTTCCTGCTCGAGCTGTTCGGCGCGCAGACGCTTCTCTTCCTCCTGCTGGCGGGTGCGGACATCCTCGCGGTGGGAGGTCAGCGACGAGAAAAAGACTCCGGTGTTGTCCATCGGGTCAGCGGCAGGAACCTCCTGACGCGGCTGGGCTTCCGGCACAGGTTCCGGCTTTGGCTGGGTCCGAACAGGAGGAGGTGCAAAGGCGCTGTCCTCGATGTTCCCTGCCTTGGTGCGGGGACGGGGCGGCACAGGCGGGTCTGCCCGCAGTGCCTTTTTGACCGAAGCGTTCTGCTGTGCCTTTTTGGATTTGATTTCGTTTAAGATGTCATCGACATTGTACTGCTTATTCATGCTCATCGATTCTCCTTTTTACAGTGCATCAGACGGGAGAACTTATTTCTTCCTGACAAAGGACGGCAGGTCTGCACGCTGGCGGACTGCCTCATAGATGACGATGGCGGCAGCCACCGAAGCGTTCAGGGAGTTGACCTGACCGTTCATCGGGAGCGAAACGACAAAGTCGCAGTGCTCGCGGGTCAGGCGGCTGACACCGCTGCCCTCTGCGCCGACCACGATGCCGATTGGGCCGCTCATGTCGGTGGAGCACCAAGGCTGGCCATCCATATCAGCGCAGAAGATCCACAGACCCTTCTGCTTGAGCTCCTCGATGGTGGCAACGATGTTGGAAACACGAACTACCGGCATATACTCGACGGCTCCGGCAGAGGTTTTGGCGACGGTAGCGGTTAGTCCCACCCCTCTGCGTTTGGGGATGATGACACCGTGAGCTCCGGCAGCCTCTGCGGTTCGGATGATGGCACCCAGATTGTGCGGGTCCTCAATGTTGTCGCAGATGATGATGAAGGGCGGCTGGTCGCCGGCCTTCTCAAAGATGTCCTCCATGGTGGAGAAGTCGTGGCAGGCTGCCATCGCAACAACGCCCTGATGGACGACCCCTTCACACAGGGAGTCCAGCTTCTGCTGGGCGGCGTCCTTGATCGGGATGCCGGCATCCTTGGCAAGTGCGATGATTTTTCCCATGCTGCCGCGTTCGATTCCCTTGAGGATGTAGATGCAGTCGATGGGGCGTCCTTTTTTGAGTGCTTCAGCGACGGCATTTCTGCCGGCAATCACGGCGTTAGGCTGCTGGCTTTTGTCAGATTCAAATTCTCTGGGCAATGATAATCCCTCCGAAAGTAGTATCAAAAATGGAACCGCACACCCTGAATCGGGGTCGGCGAAATCTTGCCGACGGGCGGTGTGTCAGATAAATTTATTATAACATATTTTGGCAGGATTTCCATAGTCTGGGCAAATCCTTTTCGGAGAGTTTTGCGCGGCTATCGCACCAGCAGGAAGGTCAAAATTCCGCCCGCGGCAGCAGGCAGCAGAAGCCGCAGACAGGAGGCCCAGAAGCCGCCGGGGTACCAAAAGGCAGGCTTGCCCCGCAGCACCGGGGAGCGCAGGCTGGTTAGAAAATGCTGCGCTTGGGTTTCCAGCGCCTTTTTGGGGGAATCGGCGCGGCTGTCCTTGAGATAGAGGACGGCGCGTTCAAAGTAGGGATTTTGGGTGTCGTTGATTTCGATGATGCGTTTGTTGGTGCCTCGTACCATGAGCTTCAAGTCCTTTCTACAGTGGAATTACCATCGAGCACATCATGTCGGCGCTCTGGACCCTCGGCGTGGATAACGCCGTGATCGACATCGACGCCCCCGAGAC
>URFD01000060.1 GCA_900547015.1 uncultured Oscillospiraceae bacterium
ATCTAATCCCTTTTTAATATGCAAAATCTGCCGCACCGCTGTACGGCAGATTTTGAAAGGAGAAAGGAACGAAGTGTTTATTATAAATTTCGCAGAAATTTATTCAAACACGGAGTGTCTTTCGCTCGTCAAAAATACAAAATCTGACGCACTACTGTACGACAGATTTTGAGAGGAGAATGGAACTTTTATGTTGAAATCATTTGTTCACTACTACAAGCCACACTGGAAACTCTTTTTGTTTGACATGGTGTGCGCGACGGTCGCGGCCTGCTGTGACCTGATGTACCCGGTCATCTCCAGAAACATCATCAACACCTACATCCCGGACCACAATCTACAGCTCATCCTGACCTGGTGCGGAGCGCTGCTGCTCATCTACATCGTCCAGACCATTATGCAGTATTTTATGCAGTATCAGGGACACATTGTCGGTGTCCGGATGCAGGCGGATATGCGCCGCGATGTGTTCAAGCATCTGCAAAAGCTCCCCTTCTCCTACTTTGACGAACACAAGACAGGTGTCATCATGTCCCGAATTGTCAACGACCTGATGGATATTTCTGAGTTTGCCCACCACGGCCCCGAGGATTTATTCATCTCCGGCGTTACCATCATCGGCTCCTTCATCATTCTTTGCACTATCAACATTCCGCTGACCCTGATTACCTTCGCGATCATCCCGTTTCTGATTCTGTTCATCGTCAAAAAGCGCACCGCGATGAGCAACGCCTTCCGCAAAAACCGCATCGAGATTGCCGAGGTCAATGCCAGCCTGGAAAACTCGATTGCCGGTGTTCGAGTTGCCCGCGCCTTCACCGGAGAAGCGGAGGAAGAAAAGAAATTTGCAGAAAACAACCAGCGCTATGTCACCGTTCGGGAACGCTCCTACCGTGTCATGGCGGAATTCTTCTCCGGCAACAACTTCCTGACCTCCCTGATGAATGTTGTCATCCTGTCCGGCGGCGGCTTCTTCGTCTACCGCGGTGTCATCAGCGTCGGCGATATGGTTGCCTATATGCTGTTCATCAATATGTTCGTTGCCCCAATCAAAAAGCTCATCCAGTTTGTCGAGATGTTCCAGAACGCCATCACCGGATACAACCGCTTCCAAGAGCTGATGTCGGTTCAGCCGGAGCAGGAGGAGCCAGAAGCAGCTGAGCTGGGCGACGTCCGCGGCGAGATTGTCTTTGACAATGTTACCTTCCGCTACGAAGAGGGCAAGGAAGTTCTGTCCAACATTTCCCTGACCTTCCCGGAGGGCAAGATGATGGCAATCGTCGGCCCGTCCGGCGGCGGCAAAACCACCCTCTGTCACCTGATTCCGCGCTTCTACGAAATCAGCGGAGGCAAAATCACGATTGACGGCAAAGACATCCGCAGCGTCACCCGCACCTCTCTGCGCCGTCAAATCGGTATTGTCCAGCAGGATGTGTTCCTGTTCACCGGAACCATCTTTGACAACATCGCCTACGGCAAGCTGGGCGCTTCCCGCGAGGAGGTCATCGAGGCTGCCAAGAAAGCCAATATCCACGATTACATCATGACCCTGCCGGAGGGCTACGACACCTTCGTCGGCGAGCGCGGCGTCAAGCTGTCCGGCGGACAGAAGCAGCGCATCTCGATTGCAAGGGTCTTTCTGAAAAATCCACCAATCCTGATTCTGGACGAAGCGACCTCTGCGCTGGATAATGTGACCGAAAACTACATTCAGGATTCGCTGGACGAGCTGTGCAAGAACCGCACCACCCTCGTGGTTGCGCACCGTCTGTCCACCATCAAGCACGCAGACGAAATCATCGTCATGGACCGCGAAGGAATTCAGGAGCGCGGCACCCACACCGAGCTTCTTGCCAAGGATAACGGCATCTACCGTGAGCTGTACGAAGCTCAGTTCGCCCGCCTGTAATCCGAACGGCAACAACAACTTACACAAAGCGGAAAGCCCTTTTTGGGGGGCTTTCCGCTTTTTTGTTAGCCGTCCCTAACATCGTGCAGAAATTTTTCTTGACAAGTAAGTTAGCCTGTGCTAAACTAAACCTAGATTAAAAGTTAGCCAGCGCTAATAGATATCTTGAAATGAGGGAGGAATCATGATGCCATTAACCTTTGCATCTGTCGGTGAAACTGCCACAATCCGAAAAATCACAGGAAAAGATGAAGTCCGCCAACATCTGGCGGAGCTGGGCTTTGTGGTCGGCGAGACGGTCACGGTCGTTTCGTCCATCGGCGGCAATTTGATTCTGAATATCAAAGGAAGCCGCATCGCACTGGACGCTTCGATGGCTCAGCGAGTGATGCTGTAACCGTTTTATCTCATACCAATCAGGAGGGAATGTTATGAAAACACTCAAGGATGTCAAACCGGGCGAGACCGTAACCGTTGTCAAGCTGCACGGAGAAGGAGCGGTCAAGCGCAGAATCATGGATATGGGGCTGACCAAAGGGGCTGTGGTCTTTGTCCGAAAGGTCGCACCGCTGGGTGACCCGATTGAAATCAACCTTCGCAGCTATGAGCTTTCTTTGCGGAAGGCCGACTGCGAGCAGATCGAGGTGCAATAACACGACGGGTTTTTGCGTCCACCCAGGACGCATTTTTACCGTCAGTTAGTTAGCTTTTGCTAATCATAGTGTAAGAGAAAAGAGGATGATTATGGAGTACAAAATTGCATTGGCAGGAAACCCCAACTGCGGAAAAACAACCATGTTCAATGACCTGACCGGAAGCAGCCAGTATGTCGGAAACTGGCCGGGAGTCACCGTCGAAAAGAAGGAAGGCAAGCTCAAGTCCAACCGAGAGGCGGTCATTCAGGACCTGCCCGGCATCTATTCCCTCTCCCCCTATACATTGGAGGAGGTGGTCAGCCGAAACTATCTGGTTGGGGAACACCCGGATTCCATCATCAACATCGTGGACGCCTCCAATCTGGAGCGAAATCTTTACCTCACTACCCAGCTGTTGGAGCTGGGCGTCCCGATGGTGATTGCCCTGAACATGATGGACTTGGTTCGGAAGAACGGAGACAAAATTGATTTAGTCAAGCTGTCCTCCGCTCTGGGCTGCCAGATCATCGAAACCAGCGCCGTCAAAGGAGAGGGCAGTCAGGCAGTAGCCGCTGCTGCCCTGTCGCTGGCCAAAAACAAAGCTGCCGCACCTGCGCCGATGAAATTCAGCGCCTCGCTGGAAAATACGCTCCGAAGCATCCAGCAGCTTTTGAGCGGCAGCTGTGACCCGTCTCAGCTGCGCTGGTTCAGCATCAAGGTCTTTGAGCGGGATGAAAAAGCGATGGAACAGCTTTCGCTCTCCGATTCCGTTCTCAAGCAGATTGAGGCTCTGCGCCAAGCCGCCGAGCAGGAGTTCGATGACGACGTCGAAAGCATCATCACCCACGAGCGTTATCTGGTCATTTCAGACATCCTGAAGCACTGCTACCGCAAGCAGTCGAGGGAGAAGCTGACCGTCAGCGATAAAATCGACCGCATTGTAACCAACCGAATTCTGGCTCTGCCCATCTTTGCAGTCGTCATGTTCGTCATCTATTACCTTTCCATCACAACGGTCGGCACGATGATGACCGATTGGGTCAACGAAGTCCTTTTCGGCGACATCATCCCTCCTGCCGTGGAAGGATGGCTGACCTCGATTCACACTGCCGATTGGCTCCAGTCCCTGATTCTGGACGGTGTGATTGCCGGAGTGGGCGCTGTTTTGGGCTTCCTGCCGCAGATGATGGTCATGTTCCTCCTGCTGGCTCTGTTGGAGGACTGCGGCTACATGGCTCGAATCGCCTTCATTATGGACCGAATCTTCCGCCGTTTCGGCCTTTCCGGTAAATCCTTCATCCCGATGCTGATTGGATTGGGATGCGGCGTACCTGCCGTTCAGGCCAGCCGAACCATCGAAAACGACCGCGACCGGAAAATGACCATTATGACCACCACCTTCATCCCCTGCTCGGCCAAGCTCCCGATCATCGGTCTGATTGCTGGCTCCCTCTTCCATGAATCCGGCTGGGTTGCCACCTCTGCCTACTTTGTTGGAATCGCCGCAATCATCGTTTCCGGAATCATCCTGAAAAAGACCAAGCTCTTTGCCGGTGAGCCTGCTCCTTTTGTAATGGAGCTTCCTGCCTACCACATCCCAAGTGTGAAGGGCGTTCTGATTCATATGTGGGACCGCCTGAAGGCTTTCGTCCGCAAAGCCGGAACGATTATCTTCCTGTCCTCCATCATCATCTGGTTCCTGTCCAGCTTCAACTTCCGCTTCGAGATGGTGGATACCCAGGATTCCATCCTTGCGGCACTCGGCCACTTCATCGCACCAATTTTTGCTCCTCTGGGTTGGGGCATTTGGGAGGCTGCTGTCGGCGCCATCACCGGTCTGGTCGCAAAGGAAAATGTTGTCTCCACTCTGGCAATCCTCTTTGGATTTACCGAAGTCGCAGAAAACGGCGACGAAATGTGGTCCGTCTTTGCCCAGCACTTCACGATGATTTCCGCCTACTCCTTCTTAATCTTTAACCTTCTGTGTGCTCCGTGCTTTGCTGCAATCGGCGCCATTCGCCGTGAGATGGGCAGTGCAAAATGGACTTGGATTGCCATTGGCTACCAGTGCATCTTCGCCTATGTCATCTCTCTGCTGATTTACCAGCTGGGTAGCTGGTTCCTGAGCGGTGTGTTCGGCATCGGCACTCTGGTCGCTGTCGTCCTGCTGGCTGCTCTGGTTTATCTTCTGGTTCGTCCAAACCCGGAAAATCGCTCCAAAAAGCTCCGCTCCAAAAAGGCTGCTGCTTAGTCGATTTTCATTCTGATTCGTGAAAGGAGTGTCCTCATGAAACTGACCTCCGGAAAGCTGCGCTATCTGCTGACCATTGCCTCTCTGGAAAAAAGCTCCCCCAAGGTGCGCTGTATCGATATTGCTGTTCAGCTGGGGATTTCCCGTGCCTCCGTCTGCAAGATGCTCTCCTCGATGTGTGCAGAGGGCCTCCTGCATCAGGCGCCTGACAAATCCTTGCACATCACCTCGCAGGGACGGCTCTTGGCAGAAGAATATGAATCCCGCTACCGCCAGATTTATCCTGCCTTTCAGCAGATGGGACTGAGTGAATTTGATTCTCAGGAATGTGCGATGGCTCAGCTTTCACAGCTTCCGGAGCAGACCCTCAATAATATGTGCTCCTGCCTTTCTTCGGAAGGCTCCTCCGATCTCGGTCCCCATTACAGCTTTGCATAACCTTTTCATCATTTACCGAAAAATAAGGTCAGCCTATTCAAAATAGGCTGACCTTGTTTGTTATTTGCTCTGCATTTTGCTCTGCTCGGGATATCAAATTCCGGATGAAAGACATAGAAATTTCGCCTGTCCAGACGCTCCTGTGCGGTACGAAGCATTTCGTCAGATCCGAAGTGGACGATTTCCCGTTCCCGAAGGAATTGAATCGGGTCGCACACATCCGGGTCACCCGCCGCCAACCGCAGGATATTGTCGTAGGGAACTTTTGCCTTCTGCTGCGATGGTGGAAAGACAGCCTTTCCACCATTAATAGGTGTCCAGCGGAGGCTGAACGGAATCCGGCAGCGGACAGCTGTATTTGCCGCCGTTGCGGGCAAGCACCTCCTGCTTGGCTGCCTCCATGACCTCCGGGCGGTGCTTGGTGCGGATGGCTGCCAGAGCCAGCACCTGAGCCGCTGTCAGGATGCCCTTGTGAGAAATCGGGCTGCACGCCTGTGCTGTCATCTGCCAGGTGTGTCCGACATTTCCTACGCAGGCGCAGGCCACATTCAGGTTCATGGTTGGAGCTGCAAAGCCGACATCGCCCACATCGGTGGAACCGCACTCAAGTGCAAGGTGGCTGCCATCAAACGGATGAACCTCGCTGTCCAGCGGTTTTTCCAGAATTTCTTCCAGACGCTCCGCTCCATACTCGTCCGCAATCTTTCGATGAATCGCCTTGGTTGTCTCCTCGTCGTAGCTTTGCAGGAACTGCCGTGCCAGTGCGTAGTCCGACTCATCCCATTCGGGAGCCCCTACCTCCTGAAGGCACTCGTCCGCAACCTCTGCCAATGCTCGGTTTGGCACATACTCGGTGAATGCCATCGCCAGCTCATAGCTGGACTGGGTACCGGTCATCAATGCTGCGCCCTTGGCAACATCCGCTACCCGGTCCAACAGCTCCCGCAGCTGGTAGGAAAACGGCGCCCGAATCTCGTAGCGAACCGTTGCGCGGTCCTGCACCACATTCGGGGAGGTTCCGCCCGCATCGATATAGGCATAGTGGATTCTAACCTCGGGCAGAACGTGCTCTCTCAGGTAGTTGCAGCCGACACTCATCAGCTCCACTGCATCCAGCGCACTGCGTCCCATGTGAGGGGAAGCTCCGGCGTGGCTGGTTCTTCCTTTAAAGTGGAAGTTTGCGCCGATGATTGCATTGGACTGAACCCATTCTACTGCGTTGTGGGTGCTTGGATGCCAAGTGTAGATAAAGTCGACCCCATCAAACAGGCCGGCACGCGCCATAAACTGCTTGGAGCCGGCGCCTTCCTCTGCCGGACAGCCAAAGTAAATCACTGTACCGTCCTCGTCCTGCTCCTCCAGATAGGCCTTGATTGCCAAAACTGCTCCCAACGCACCCGCGCCCAGAGAACAATGTCCGCATCCGTGGCCGTTGCCGCCCTGCTCGATCGGCTCTGCTGTCGGGGTTGCTGCCTTCTGGCTTAGGGACGAAAGGGCGTCGTACTCTCCCAAAATGCCCATTACAGGCTTTCCGCTGCCCTTGCTCCAGGTTGCGGTGAAGCAGGTCGGGATGCCTGCCAAGCCTTTCTGCACGGTAAATCCTTCCTCAGACAAGATATTGCACAGCAGGTCCGCGGACTGAAATTCATGATAGGCAAGCTCTGCATATTCCCAAATGCGGTCGTTGGCATCGAGGATGGTCTGTGCTTTTTCCCGGACAACCTTCCGGACAATCTCGAGATCTGTCATGGTTCACTTCTCCTTTAAAATGGTTTCATCTGCGACTGTGCATCGCTTCAAATGCCGCTGATAGCTCTAAGTATAGCGTTTTTTCTGTCAATATGAAACAGTTTTTCTGTCAAAATTTTGCAGGATTTTTATAAAATATAAACAATCGATGGATTTTTTCTCATGCTTATGCTATACTTTGGTTGCGATGGATTGGTCGTTTTAGCCGGAATGTTCGGGGAAAATCGATACAATGAAAAAAGCACAGCGGTCAGTTGACAGGGCCGCCTACTGATGAGGTGATAAAATGGGAAATTCGTGGGGAGCTTCTATCGTTCTTGCATTTGCATGGTCTTGCATTTGGGGCTCCATTCTGACCGCCTACGCTCTGTCGTGGGATTTTGAATGGATGCGGCCGCGACTGTGGTACCACTACCTGAAAACCAAGCTAAACCGGGCAACGGATTTCTTTACCAACGCTTCGGGGGTTCCGCAGAAAATCCTCCAATCGTTTGAAGCGTTGTTGTCAGCGCTGGAAACCGGAAGCCTGACAGAATCCACCAGCGCGGGACAGTCCTACCGAAAGAAAATCGAACAGGAACTCCGGCAACTGCGAAAAAACGGCATTGCGCACGAGATTCGCATCATCTACCCGAAGCTGCCGGAGGAGTATGAGAAGAAGCGCGACTTCAAGCATTGGAGTGACGCCGGACGAGAATGGCGCGAAATCACAATGTTGGGCACGGTGCTAAACCGTTACCGCGATAAAAAGAGCGGGAAGGTTTTGTATGAGGATTTTTTCCCGCACGGCTCGGTTCTGCTCCGACAGTCCAGACATATTCGACATGACGAGGTCGCCAGCAAAAACAGGAATGAGGAACAGCAGTTTTATGCTGAATACCAGAAGGTGACCTGCCCGAGCTGCGGCGCAGAGGTTTCCCTGACCGGCGACATCGCAACCTGTCCATACTGCGGCGGCTACATCAAAAGCGACTTCTTCGACTGGCAGACAGAGGAGTTTCTGATTTACCAAAATCCAAACCCAAACGTACTCAATCTCAAGCTGCTTATACCAACCATGATAGCGTTTTTTCTTCCGGCGATTCCATGCATCCGGTTCATCCACAATGACTACCTGATGTTTGGCACTACCTTTGTCCTAACCCTTGTGGTCGGACTGTCGGTTTGGAGATGGATGGTCAAGCAGACCGAGGACGCGCATGGGTTGGAAGGACAGATTGTCCGCTACGACGAAAGGGTGCTGGCTGTTGACCTCAGCGAAGCGCTGTTCGACACCGAAGCCACCGCAGATACACTGTTTTACAGCGTTGACAAAATCCGTCTGGAGGCCGTTGAGAACACCGACAAGAACACCACCATCACAGTGCAGGCGGTGCTGCACAAGTTGCTCCTTTCCAATCAGCGGTTCATCACCGGCAAAGATGAAAAGCTTCAGCTGAAGCTGTACCGCGCCCGATACCCGCAGCGTTTGAAATCCAAAGGACAAGCGGTCTTTCAGGAGAAGGAGTGTCCGCGCTGCGGCGCAAACTTTATGCCGGACCAGAACGGCTGCTGCTCCTATTGCGGGTATCAGCTTATGGTCGATAACTCCAAGTGGCGAATTGTGAAGGAATAAAAAATGCAGCAAACCCCCTCCGTATGATGATAACATACGGAGGGGGTTGTTTCATGGTGCGGCTATTCCAGTGGTCCACAATACTGACAAAAACAGCCTAGCACCTCCCAGTTGGGAGGTGCTAGGCTAATCTTGCTTTTAGCAGGAATCCCTGCAAATCGATTCGATTATCTCATGCGCGTACAGCTGACGCCTTCCGGGAGGTGTTCCTCATCCACGGTGACAGTGTAGTCGCTGTAAGCTCTTGGTGTTGTCACATCCGACTTGTGGGAAGCCTTGACCAAATCAAAAAGCTGATAGGCCGGCGCATTTCCCAGCTCGGAGTCATGGCGGAAAACAATCAGCTCCCGAACAGCCATTTTGCCCCGTGCAGCGGAGTGATCCAACTCAAACATATTCAGGATTGCCTGCCAGAGCAGCTCCAAATCCTCCTCGGAAAATCCAGTGGTTTTACGGGCAAGATTTGCAGAAACATAACCCTCTGCCCGATACAGGCCGTAAGGCACAATATACTTTCGACCCATTTCTGTTCCCTTTTTCTCTGCGTCTGCTTCGGTAGTAATCGCAACACGGGTAATGGTAATCTCCTGAGGCATAATGGGGTCAACACTTCTGGCAAAGCCCAGCTGAACAGGACCACGCACCTGACCGCAGTTCAGTGCCCCTTTGACGAAGGTTGTCATAACTGCGCCGAAGGTTCGGATGTCGAAAAAGTTCTCGCACATAAAATCCCGAAGCTTTCGATCCAGGTCTGCATCCTTTTTCTTTGCCTCCTTCAGCTTCTCAGGCTCAACACCTACATAATCGCAAGCCTCAACATCGCTGCGATTCAGCGGAACTCCGTCCTTGACGTAGATGCGGTAACCGGGGACATCTTCCTTTACGGCCTCCACATAGTTGCGAATCTTCCTCTTTAAGCAAACATCCGTTACCAGGCCGTAGCCGGTTTCCGGGTCGATTCGAGGCATATTGCCGGCATCCGGGTCACCGTTGGGGTTTCCGTTCTCCACATCGAAAAAAATCACAAATTCATAGCGGTTGGCAATGGTACCCATTTATTTGTCCTCCTTTTTAGTGAAGCGATATTGTCTCTGATGATAGTAACCCAAGTAGAAAGATCCCTGTTCCGGCAGACTCAGGCGGACAGGATAGCTTTCGCCCAGAATTCCCATAATGGTGCTGACCTTACGGTCCAACACAGTCCGCAAGCCCATATCCAATTTTCGCAGATGCTTTT
>URFD01000061.1 GCA_900547015.1 uncultured Oscillospiraceae bacterium
ATGAGAACAACTTGTGCAGTCATTCTGGCAGCAGGCAAAGGAACCAGAATGAAATCCAAATATCCAAAAGCGATGTGTGAGGTTTTGTTTAAGCCGATGATTCGCTGGGTCGTAGACTGGTGCCGCAAGGCAGGCGTGGAGGAAATCTGCGTTGTGGTCGGGGAGGACTCCGAGAGCCTGTGCAAGGTTCTGCCGGAAAACTGCGTTACGGTTCTCCAGAAGGAGCGCAAGGGAACCGGCCATGCGGTCATGATGGCGCGGGATTTCCTGACAGCCCATTCGGACAGCGATGTGGTCGTGCTGAATGCCGACGCGCCGTTTATCAACGATTCTGTTTTGACCCGTTCGCTGGAACAGCATCGGGAGTCGGCAGCCCAGATGACGCTGATTACCGCACAGATTTCCAATCCGACCGGCTACGGACGCATCCTGCGCGATGCAAACGACCCTCAGCGGGTGCTGGGCATCGTGGAGGAAAAGGATGCCACCCCGCAGCAGCGTGAGATTGCCGAGGTCAATTCCGGGGCTTACTGGTTCCGTGCAGAATTTTTGCTGGAGGCGCTGAGCCGGTTGGACTGCAACAACAGCCAGCAGGAATACTACCTGACCGACACGGTAAAAATCGCTCATTCGCAGGGCGCCGCAATCTGTGCCTGCCGCTGTGAGGACGAAAATCTGGTGCTGGGCGCCAACGACCGGGCAGGATTGTTAAAATTAAATGAAATTGCGAACAAAATTGTGGTTGACAGACTTTTAGAAGATGGTGTACACTTCTACTGTATGGACGGAATTGTCATCTCTCCGGATGTCACCATCGGAAGGGACACCACCATCGCTCCGGGAACCCAGCTTCGTGGTCATGTGACCATCGGCGAGGACTGCGTGATTGGCCCGAATACCGTCATCGAGGACAGCAGAATTGGCGACGGCTGCCAGATTCATTCCTCTTTGATCGAGCAGTCTGAGGTGGGCAACGGAGTCCGCATCGGTCCGAACAGCCACTTGCGCCCGAACAGCCATCTGGCGGACGGGGTCAAGATTGGCAATTTTGTCGAGATTAAAAATTCCACTCTGGGCGAAAAAACCAGCGTGGCACACCTGACCTACATCGGGGATTCCGACTTCGGCTCCCATATCAATGTGGGCTGCGGCGTGGTCACCGTCAACTACAACGGCTACCGCAAGTTCCGCACACAGGTGGAGGACAACGCCTTTATCGGCTGCAACACCAATCTGGTTTCTCCGGTCCATGTCGGGGAAGGGGCTTACATCGCGGCCGGTTCTACCATCACACAGGATGTGCAGCCGGACAGCTTGGCAATCGCGCGCGCACGCCAGCTGAACAAGGAAGGCTGGGCGCAAACCTATCGTCAGCGCGAACGCGCCGAAAAGGAAAAGGCCGGAAAATAAAATCTGTATCATACAGCAGGTGTCTCCCAAACGGGAGGTGCAGGCTGTTTAACGGCATCAGCCGGATATTCTTTAGAATCTTCTAAAGAGGAACGTAAAAAGGTGGGCAGATACTATCTGCCGAGAACAAGTAAGGGGAGTCAAGAAAAAATGAATTTGCATGGTAAGGATATCAAGATCTTCACTGCTAATTCCAATCCAAAGGTAGCAGCGGAAATTGCGGCTTGTCTGGGCCTGCCGGTAGGCAAAAGCGAGGTCAAGACATTCTCTGACGGAGAGATCGCTGTATCGATCCAGGAGTCTGTCCGTGGTTCGGACGTGTTCGTTGTACAGTCCACCTGTACTCCGGTCAACGATAACCTCATGGAACTGCTTATTATGATCGATGCCTTCAAACGCGCCTCTGCCGGCCGTGTGACTGCCGTTATCCCATATTTCGGCTACGCAAGACAGGACAGAAAAGCAAAAGCCAGAGACCCGATCTCTGCAAAACTGGTTGCAGACCTCATCACTGCTGCCGGTGCTGACCGTGTGCTGACAATGGACCTGCACGCAGCACAGATTCAGGGCTTCTTCGATATTCCGGTAGACCATCTGCTGGGTGTTCCGATTATGATTCCGCACTTCATCGAGAAGATTGGCGGCGAGCAGTCCAGCTACACCGTTGTTTCTCCGGACCTTGGTTCTGTTACCAGAGCCAGAAGGTTCGCAGAGCGCTGCGATGTTCCGCTGGCAATCATCGATAAGAGAAGACCAAAGGCAAACGTCTGCGAGGTTATGAATATCATCGGTGACGTTCGCGACAGAAAGGTCATCATCGTTGACGATATGATCGACACCGCAGGCACCCTGTGCAACGCTGCAAATGCTCTGGTTGAGATCGGCGGTGCAAAAGAGGTTATCGCTTGTGCAACCCACGGTGTTCTCTCCGGTCCGGCTCTCGAGAGAATCGAGAAGAGCGCACTCAAAGAGGTCGTTATTCTCGACACCATTCCACTGCCAAAGGATTGCGCTTGCAGCAAGATTACCCAGCTGCCGGTTGCACCGGTCTTTGCAGAGGCAATCGAGAGAATCTATCAGGACAAACCGGTTTCTCCACTGTTTGTTTAATTTTGACAGGAAGAAAAGGGCAGGTAACTTACCTGCCCTTTTTTCTGATAAGGAGTTTGTATGGAGTATATTTGCTATTGTGACCAAGTAACGGAAGAAGATATCATAGCGGCAATCGGACAGGGAGCGCGCAATCTTCGCGATATTCGGCGAATGACCGGTGCGATGACCCATTGTGACTGCAAAAACAAGAACCCGAAGGGAACCTGATGTACCGCAGATGTTTTGCGGGTTTTAAAGGAAAATCTTCCCAAAGCCGCAAAATAGCCGTTTGGAAAACGGAAGACCAAAAAAGGGCAGGCTGACCGCAGACCTCTGTCACAGGATGGGGGCCTGCGGTTGTCCTGCCCTGTTGCCGACTCCGGCGACGGGAAATCCAAAAGGAAAGGAATCAAGATGATGTACGATATTTTTGAAAAGCTCAAGGCACTCAATACCGCCGGCACCGTTGTGACCGGAACACCGGAATTTCTGGTGGTGGGTCTGGGCAATCCGGAAGCAAAATATGATAATACCCGCCACAATGCAGGCTTTATGGCAATCGACCATATTGCCCAAAAAACCGGCTGTCGGGTCAACCAGCTGAAATTTCAGTCCCTGTACGGGATGTGCGAGCTGGAGGGAAAAAAGGTCATGCTGATGAAGCCCTCCACCTACATGAACCGCTCCGGCGAGGCAGTTCGGGAAGCAAGCCAGTTTTACAAAATCCCACCGGAGCATATCATTGTGATATTTGACGATGTTTCGCTGGATGTCGGAAAAATGCGCATCCGCCGCAAGGGCAGCGACGGAGGCCACAACGGCATCAAGAGCATCATCTATCAGACCGGCAGCGACCAGTTCCCGCGCATCAAGATCGGAGTGGGCAAAAAGCCGCATCCGGACTATGACCTGGCAGCATGGGTGCTGGGACATTTTTCCGAGGAGGACCAGAAGGCATTGGTTCCGGTGCTGGATCACAGCTATGAGGCAGTGCAGCAGATGATCGCAGGGAAAATTGACCGGGCGATGAATCTGTTTAACTAGCAGAGAAGGTCGGCTGTAAACGGTGCAGAACAACCGCAGCAGCCGGATTGGATACAGAAGGGCGGGTGAATGTCGATGAAACAGTTTTTATCCCTGATGGACGGGATGACGGAATATACACAGCTCAAGGCAGCAATCGAAGCAGGACGCACGCCGGTCTCGATGACCGGAGCCGCCGCCGCGCACAAGACCCATATCATTGCGTCGCTGCGCGCCCAGCTGGACCGCAGTGCCTTGGTCATCGTGCCGGACGAAAGCACAGCCATTCGGTTTGCAGCCGACCTGTCGGTGCTGCTGGGAGAGCCGGTGCAGCATTTTCCGGCAAGAGACTTTGTCCTGCTGGATATGGACGGTGCTTCCGGCGAGTTCGAACATCAGCGGCTGGGTGTGCTCAGTGCGGTGCTGCGTCAGGAGTGTCGGGTGGTGGTCTCCTCGGTCGAGTCTGCCTGCGAGCGCACCATCCCGGTCGAAAAGCTGCGCTCCTCCATCCTGACCATCGATCAGGACGAATGTTACGAGGCAGAACAGATTGTCAAAAAGCTGCTGGCGATGGGATACCAGCGCAGGGAACAGGTAGAGGGCATCTGCCAGTTTGCCAAGCGGGGAGGCATCCTCGACATCTTTCCGCCGGACCGCACAGAGCCGGTTCGTATTGAGTTTTGGGATGACTCCATCGACAGTATGTTCACCTTTCAGGTGGACACCCAGCGCCGTCAGGACCCGGTGGAACGGGTCACCATTCCTCCGGCAAGGGAGGTTCTGTTCGACAGCGCCGAGCAGCTTGCCGACCTGCTCCGCCAGAAGGTGCAGGAGCAGAAGGGCAAAAACGGACTCAAGGTCAAGGAGCATCTGGAACGGGACATCGAGCGGTTGGAGGGCGGACTTAGCCCGGTGAGCATCGACCGCTATCAGCCGCTGCTTTATGCGCCGGAAACGATTTTTGACTATTTTGACGAGCAGTCGCTGACCTTTTTGTGCGAGCCGATTTCCTGCAAGGAAAATTTTGCCAACACGATGGCACAGCACCACGAGGATGTTCGGATGCTGCTCGAGGACGGGGTGCTGTTTCGCGGGTGCAGCACCTATTATGACGATTTCACCGACCTGTGCCGCAACCTCGTCCGCCACACCGGCATCCTGATGGACACCTTCAGCCGTTCCCTGAACGAGGTGGTGGTTCGCGAGCTGATTTCCATCACCGCCTCCCAGCTTTCGGCATGGAGCGGCGAGTATGCCATCCTCAAGGATGACCTGGAGGACTACATGAAAACCGGCTTCTGCTGCGTGATTTTCGCAGGAACCCACCGCGGCGCGCAGGCTCTGGTGGATGATTTGAACCGGGATTTCTCGGCGGATTTGGTGCAGGATGTTTCGCAGATTATTCCCCGCAAGATTTATGTCATGGAGGGGACTATCTCCGCCGGCATGGAATATCCGCAGCTCAAGCTGGCGGTCATCAGCCACACCCGCACCGGGTCGAGCAAGGCAAAGCCTGCCCGCCAGAAAAAGAGCGGCGGCATCAAAAACATCTCCGACCTGAATGTGGGCGATTATGTGGTTCATGTTTCCCACGGAATCGGCATCTTTGAGGGAATCGTCAAGCGGGACATCCACGGCGTGGTCAAGGATTATATCCAGATTCGCTATGCCGGCAGCGATATGCTGTTTGTCCCGGTCACCCAGCTGGATTTGGTGACCAAGTATATCGGCGGCAAAGAGGACAGCATTGTCAAGCTCAACAAGCTCAACTCCGCAGAGTGGGCCAAGACCCGTGCCCGTGTCAAAAAGGCGGTCAAGGATATGGCGGATGAGCTCATCAAGCTCTATGCCCAGCGTGCCGCCGCCAAGGGCTATGCCTTCAGTCAGGATACCGACTGGCAGAACGACTTTGAGCGCCGCTTCCCATACGACGAAACCGACGACCAGCTGCGCTGTATTCAGGAAATTAAGGAGGACATGGAAAAGCCGACCCCGATGGACCGCCTGCTGTGCGGAGATGTTGGTTTTGGCAAAACCGAGGTTGCCATCCGTGCGGCCTTCAAATGTGTCATGGACTCCAAGCAGTGTGCGGTTCTTGTCCCGACCACCATTTTGGCATGGCAGCACTATCAGACCTTCCGCAAGCGGATGGAGGGATTTCCCATCAAGGTGGATATCCTCTCGCGCTTCCGCACTCCGCGGGAGCAGGAGCAGGTGCTTGAAGAGCTGCGCCGTGGCGAAATCGATGTTCTGGTGGGAACCCACCGTCTGGTTCAAAAGGATGTCCGCTTCAAGGATTTGGGACTGTGCATCATCGATGAGGAACAGCGCTTCGGCGTCAAGCATAAAGAGACCTTTAAGGAGATGCGCAACAATGTCGATGTGCTCACCCTCTCCGCAACCCCGATTCCCCGCACCTTGAATATGGCGATGTCCGGGATTCGGGATATGTCCACCATCGAGGAGGCACCGCAGGACCGTCAGCCGGTTCAGACCTATGTCATGGAGCACGATTGGGGCATTCTGACCCAAGCAATGAACAAGGAGCTGCGCCGCGGCGGACAGGTGTTCTATCTGCACAACCGTGTGGACACCATCGACCGCTGTGCCGCCACCATCCAGCAGATGATTCCGGATGCCACTGTTGTGGTCGCCCACGGCAAGATGAGCGAGGAGCAGCTCTCCAAGGTCTGGAAGCGGCTGATTGACCACGAAATCGATATTCTGGTCTGTACCACCATCATCGAAACCGGGGTGGATGTCTCCAACTGCAACACCCTCATCATCGAGGATGCGGACCGTCTGGGTTTGTCCCAGCTCTATCAGATTCGCGGCAGGGTCGGACGCTCCAGCCGACGCGCCTTTGCGTACCTGACCGTCACAAAGGGCAAGGCGCTGACCGATGTTGCCACCAAGCGTCTGGAAGCCATTCGGGAGTTCACGACCTTCGGCTCGGGCTTTCGGATTGCGATGCGCGATTTGGAGATTCGCGGTGCAGGCAATATCCTCGGCGCTCAGCAGCATGGTCACATGGAGGCGGTCGGATACGAGATGTACCTCAAGATGCTCTCCGATGCCGTAGCGGTTGCCAAGGGCGAAAAGCCGGATGCACAAGCCACCGAATGTCTGGTCGATATCCGCATCGGGGCGCACATCCCGGAGGACTATATCGAAAGCCTTGCCCAGCGCATCGACATCTACAAAAAGATTGCCTCGGTGCAGAACGAGGAGGATGCGATGGACATCACCGACGAGCTCATTGACCGTTTCGGCGAGCCGCCGGAAGCGGTCAAGGGACTCATCGATGTTTCTCTGCTGCGCAATATGGCAGCAGGGCTGGGCATCCGGGAGATTTCCCAGCGGACCGACAGTCTGTTGTTCTATCCGGAAACGGTGGATATGCAGGCCGCCAGCCGTCTGGCCGCCGGACTCAAGGGCAGAGTCATGCTCAATGCCGGCGCAAAGCCGTATCTTGCGGTCAAGGTGGCAAAGGGCGAAAAGCCAATCGATACCATGCGTCTGGCGCTGTCTGTGATGGCAGGTCAGGATGTGGCCGAAGCGGTGCAAAAGCCGCAGAAAAAGCAGCCGCTGCGTGGATTGCCGCCGAAGCCTTATCGCGATTGATGTTCGGGTTCTTATGGACTTTTTAGCGGCTTTGGTGTATAATATCAAGGTGTTTCGCAAAAGCGGACCCGTCCTTCCGCCCGATGCGGGAGGAGAAGAAAAAAAGCTTAGGAGGATATTCGGATGAATTTTCTGAAAAAATGTGCAGCTGCACTCATGACCGGAGTGATGGTGCTTTCCTGTGCAGCCTGCTCATCGGATACAGGCTGGATTATGAAAAAGGACGAGCTGGAAATGCCGGCAGGCGTCTACATCAATAACCTGTTGAGCAGCTACTATGACGCAAAACTGAAGGTAACCGATTCTAGCACCAGTCTGCTCAAGAGCGAGATTGAGGGCAAGAAGGCTTCCGAGTGGATCAAGGAGCAGGCTCTGCGCGAGACCAAGATTAACATGGCTCTGTGCGACCAGTTCAACACCCGCAAGCTGTCGATGTCTCAGGACGAGCTGATGGCTTGCCAGAAGCAGGCAGAGAGCTATTATGAGCAGTACGGTGAAAATCTGGAGCAGAACGGTATCTCGAAAAATACCATCGAGCTGCTCTATCAGCTGACCTACATGAAGGTCAAGGTGTTTGACGCCATCTACGGCGAGGGCGGCGAGCAGGAGGTTTCGGAGAGCGAGCTGCGCGACTACTACGAGAACAACTATATCAAGATGGCAGTCCAAACCTTTAGCCTCCCACAGGAGCCGACCTTTACCGATAAGACCAGCGAGGAAGAAAAGGCTACCCAGCAGCAGGTTTATGAGATGCAGCTGAGCAGCGTGGTCAACTCTGCGGAAGACCTCTACCTCCAGGCGCAGATTGGCGCAGACAACGGAAAGGATTGGAACCAGATTCTCAACGAATACAAGCAGGTCAACCATGAGACCGGCGAAACCAACGAGAACTACGATATGACCACCGACAACTACCGTCTGCTCGACACCGCTACCACCACCCTGAATGCGGATGTGATCAACGCACTCAAGGAAGCAAAGCAGGGCGAGGTTGTTAAGGTTCGTACTGATTCGATGATTGCTATCGGTGCAACCACCGACCTGAACGCTGACCCAACCGACTTTGAGTTTGTCAAGGATATGATTCGCCATGCGCTCAAAGAGGATGAGTTCGAGGACTATCTGGTAGAGCTGGCAGAGGGCGAGTCCTTTGTCGTAAACCAGAAGGCAGTTGACCGCTACCAGCCAAGCAAGCTGAAGGTTGACGAATCCTTATAAGAAAACGAGGCAAAAAGCCGCACCGATTTCGGTGCGGCTTTTTTGATCTAAAGAATCTGAATCGCTGCCTGTTCGCAGGGATGGGAAGGGAGTGTAAATTTTTTTCGGCACCCTTTCCCAAACTGCGGCTTTATGCTATAATGGACAAGAGTAAATTGCGGGATTGACCCTGCTAAAACGAAAATGATAATGCAGAGGATGAAGAATAGTATGAAAGATAGAATCGGACAGTCCGGCGGAAGAAAGAAAAAACCACAGGACCCGAATGTTTCCAGCATCACCGGCGTTCCAAAGCCGGATGGCTTTGCAGGATTTTCTCCGGACGAAGACGATGACAGCCGTCCGCCTAAAAAATCTCCGCTTCCGGCGATTCTGGCAACCGTTGCCGTAATCGCTCTGGTGGGAGGAGGAGCGTGGTTCCTGCTTAATCGGCGCGGTGGGCCAATCCAGCCGGAGCAGCCGGCAGCTCCCAAGGTGGAATATCCCGTCAATACCAAGACAGCGGATGCCGAGGAGCAGCAGCTTCAACAGGTGCTGTCCAGCGCCAAGAACCTGAAGGCGCCCAGTGTCACCCAGCTGGTCGATTTGATTGCCATCAACAAGCTGACCGGAACGCTGGAATCCGCAGGTGACGGCAAGAATGCCAACCTGACAGCACAGGTCAGCACCGACTCGCTGGCAAAGAAGGCAGCCGATTTTAAATCCTCCACCAATGATGACACCGTTGGCTGGATTCAGATTCCAAACACTAACGTGGACTATCCGGTGGTTCATAAGGCTGGACAGGAAAATTATGCCTATTATGAAAGCAAGGGCTACGACAAAAATTACAGTCGTGACGGTGTCATCTGGGCGGACTATGAGTGTACCTTCCCGGATTTGTCCGATAATACCGTCCTCTACGGACATAACTGGCACAATATCTACACCCCGAGAACCATCCAGAATATGCAGTCCAACGACACCATGTTCTCTCTGGTGACCTCCTACCACTATCCGGAGTTCGCACAGGAGAACCCGTTCATCTACTTCTCCACCACCGAGAAGGACTATGTTTTCCAGGTGTTCGCAAGCTACTACACCGACCTGAGCTTTGAATACATCTATGCCAATATGCCGCAGGAGCAGTTCCAGCAGGTGATTGCAGAAGCAAAGGCCAAGAGCCTTGCCAACTACAATGTTCCGGTCACCAGCGAGGACCAGATTCTGACCCTTTCCACCTGCACCAGATTCTACGGCAACACTAGCAACCAGCGCTTTGTCGTCATGGCAAAGCTGGTCTCGGAGGGAACACCGTCCACCACCATCAGCACCCACACTAACCCGGTGGCTTACAACGGCAAGGTAGGACGCAGCTAATGAATCGGGATTTCCCGAAAAAACAAAAGCAGTCGATTGCGGCACTCCGGTTTGGAGTGCCGCTTTCTGTTGCCCGCCGATGGAGGAAATGTCTGTTTCCTAG
>URFD01000062.1 GCA_900547015.1 uncultured Oscillospiraceae bacterium
CGGCAAGCTCCACTTGGGGCGAGCTTTGCAAGCAGTTCCAGCCGGAGTGGTACAAGGAGTTGCCGCAGGAAATGCAGCAAAAATGCGAGGAGCTTCTTCTCCTGCAAGCACCTTCACAGGGCAGTGGAGAGGAATTCATGGAATACACCGAGGTGCTGTCTTTGACCAAGCTGACAGAGGCAGAACAGGAAGCGAAGGGCTACCCGCTCCTTGTCAAGGACGGACGCGAGTTGTACGACCAGCAGGGTTCTAACGAGCTGGGATTCGGCGAACTGGCCCTGAATCTCACGGTAAAAAAGACGAAGGCTGATTTTGAGGCGAGCCTTTCTTCCATCTTGAACGACCAAAGCACGATGGATTTTGCGGTGATGGTTGCGATTTCGGACGAAGACACCGGGAAATATTTCGCGGTTCAGGCGGATTCCTTCTCGATGTCGACCGACACGAACGGAATCGTTGGAACCTTTGAAAACCTGAAAAGCGACCATCTTTATCAGGTGCAGGTGCTTGCCCTTGCGAAAACCGAAGGTGGCTCCCTGACCAGCGAACCGCTCTATGTTACCAAAACCTTGAAAACCCTGTAGAATAAAAAGGAGGAATTTTGATGAAAAAACATCTGCGATTGACAGCGGCGCTCGTTTGCCTGAGCCTGCTGTTTCTGCTGACCGGCTGTCAGGATTCCAAAACGTTTAGCCCGTCGGCAAGCTCCACTTGGGGCGAGCTTTGCAAGCAGTTCCAGCCGGAGTGGTATAAGGAGTTGCCGGACGAGGTCAGCGCACAGCTGGATTCCCTCCTCTTGAGCGAGAACCATTCGTCTGCGGTCAGCGAGCCGGACCCCAGCGCGATTGCAGCTATCTATCAGGAGGTTGAGCAGAGCAAGGATACTGGCTACACTGTTCTGGGCATGGACAACGGGGAGCTTACCTCGGGGGACAACACAGAACTGATGGGCATGAGCTTGATGCTCAACGAGCAGGACAACGCAGTGGACTATATGCTGAGCGCCTATTCCTCGCTTGAGACAGCCCCGACCGAAGTTTGCCTTGTGATTGCACTCTCCGACCCGGAGAATGGAACCTATCAGGCCGCCGCGGCAAGTACTATTTCTGTCACGAACGATGTCGATGGTGTTGCCGAGAGCTTCCAGAAGCTGAAGCACGACTACCCGTACAAGGTGCAGGCAATCGCAATCTTCGCGCCGCCGGAGGGCTACCAGAGCAGTGGCCCGCTGTATGTCGAGCAAGAGGTCACAACGATAGAGCCAACCACGAAATAATAGAATCGGTTCATCCACACAACAACAGGACAGCCCTCACCCGGCTGTCCTGTTGCATTTCCAGAGTTATTTCCTAGGAAATATTTCCTGGGAAATCTTTATTTCCGAGCAATTTATTTCCTGGGAAATGTATTGCCCGGGCAATACATCTTTTTCATAAATTATGGAATTGAATTCTGCATAGGCTCATGATACAATAAGGGGGATAAAATGAAAGAGAAGAGAGAATCAGAAAGGAGAAGCGACAATGGAACAGCTTCGAGATGCAAAGGGCTTCATCTGCGATATGGATGGGGTCATCTATCATGGAAATAAAATTTTACCGGGGGTCAAGGAGTTTGTCGAATGGCTGTATCGGGAGGACAAGCAGTTCTTGTTCCTGACCAACAACAGCGGCAAGACTCCAAAGGAGCTTCAGGAAAAGCTGGCACGGATGGGACTGGATGTAGACGAGCACCACTTTTACACCAGCGCCCTTGCCACCGCGGAGTTTATCTCCCGCCAGAGCCCCAATGCCCACGCCTTTGTCATCGGCGAACCGGGTCTTTATAATGCCCTGTATGAGCGGGGAATCACGCTGGACGATACCGCCCCGGATTATGTGGTCATCGGCGAATCTGCCAGCTATAACTATGACAATATCTGCAAGGCCGTCCAACTGGTTCAAAAGGGCGCGCGCCTGATTGGCACCAACTACGATTTGACCGGCCCGACCGAGCAGGGCATCATGCCTGCCTGCCGCGCCTTCGTCAAGCCAATCGAGCTAGTCACCGGCAAGGAGGCCTATTATATCGGAAAGCCGAACCCGCTGATGATGCGAACCGGCTTGAATATGTTGGGGGTTCACTCCAGCGAGGCGGTCATGATTGGTGACCGCATGGATACCGACATCGTCGCAGGCATCGAGAGCGGTCTGGATACCGTGCTGGTTCTGTCCGGCGTATCGACCCGTGAGACGGTCAAGCTGTTCCCATACCGCCCGAGATTGATTCTCGACGGGGTCGGGGACATTCCGGAAATGCGATAATTCGTTCGAACAGAAAGAGCGTCCGAGGAAAGGCAGAGCGCTGCCCTTCTTTGGGCGCTTTTTGGCTTTTCCAAAGGCGGTTCTTGTGATACAATAGGAAGCAGAACGACGATCATCAAGATACGGGAGAACAAAAAATGGCAAAAAAACAACGGTTAGATAAAGCAATCGCAATGCAGGGCGACCTGTCCCGCAGCGAGGTCAAGACCCTGATTCGCAAGGGGGCGGTGACGGTCAACGGTCAGGTGGTGCGCAGTGCCGATTTCGGGGTGGATTTCGACTGCGACACCGTTACGGTGCAGGGCAAGGAGCTGTCGCTCAATCTGCACATCTATCTGATGCTCCACAAGCCCAAAGGAGTAGTCAGCGCCAGCGAGGACAAAAACCTGCCCACCGTCGTTGACCTGGTTCCGAAGGAGCTGTGGCGCAAGGGGCTGTTTCCGGCGGGCAGACTGGACAAGGACACCACCGGCTTTGTGCTGATTACCGATGACGGGGAGTTTGCCCACGACATCCTCTCCCCAAAGAAGCACATCTCCAAGACCTACCACGCACTGGTCAACGGAGCCATCACCGAGGAGATGGCAGAGGGCTTCGCAAAGGGAGTCACCATTGGGGAGGATTTCACCCTGCCGGCTTCCTTGAAAAAAATCTCCTCCTGCGAGCAGGGGGATTGGGGCGAGGTCATCCTCAAAGAAGGGATGTATCACCAGATCAAACGAATGTTTGGGGCATACGGCTTAAAGGTGCTGGAGCTCAAGCGGGTCAAGATGGGCGCTCTGCCGCTGGACCCAAATCTGCCGGAGGGCAAGTGCCGTCCGCTCAGCCCCGAGGAGCTGCGGCTGGTGGCACAGCGAGAGGAGTAGGATTGAAATGATGGGACGGAATGTCAGAGTCACACCCGAAGGCATGATGAGCCGGCTGTCTCGGAAAAGACTGCCACCACAGTTTTACCTTCAAGATACCGTGCAGGTGGCGCAACAGCTGATTGGCAAACTGCTCTGCCGTCGGGTGGACGGTCAGCTGCTTTCGGCGCTCATCTGTGAGACAGAGGCATACACCGGATTTTCCGACAAGGCCTGCCACTCCTATCGGGGCAGCTCGCCGCGGACTCGGGTGATGTTCGAGACGGGCGGCAGGGCGTATGTCTACCTAATATATGGGATGTACTCCTGCCTGAACATCACCACAAGGGAGGAGGGAGTCCCCGAGGCGGTGCTGATTCGAGCGGCCTGTCCGGTCGAGGGCATTGAGACAATGATGCAGCTGCGGCAGAGCAAGAAGCCAATCAAAAGTCTCAAGGAGCAGAATCTCCTTTCCGGGCCGGGCAGACTCTGCGATGGGCTGGGCATCACCCGGGAGGATAACGGGGTCCTGCTGACCTCGGAGGAGCTCTTTCTCTGCGAGGGGATTTCGGTGCAGCCCGAGCAGATTGCAGCCACCGAGCGCATCAACATCGACTATGCACAGGAGGCAAAGGAGTTCCTCTATCGCTTTGTGGACACCAAAAGTCCCTGCCTCTCGGTCAGATGGAAGGGGGAATCCCGATGAATGAATCGATTTTGTGGCAGCAGAGCCGACTGCACACCTGCTGCCTGACCGGTCACCGCCAGCTGCCCACCGACCCGGACCAGCTGTATGCGCTGTACGAAAGCCTGCGCTGCACCATCGTCAGACTGGTCGGGGAGCAGATCGACCAGTTCTATGTGGGCGGAGCGCTGGGATTCGATACCCTTGCGGCGATGACCGTGCTGGAGATGAAGGCGAGATTTCCGCAGATTCGGCTGCTGCTGGCAGTCCCATACCCGGGGCAGAGCAGCCGCTGGAACAGCGCCGGCCGCCGGATGTACGACCAGATTCGTGACCATGCTGACAAGGTGGAAATCATCAGCCCGACCTATACTGCCGACTGCATGAAGAAGCGAAACTACCACATGGTGCGGCACAGCTGTGTCTGTGTCTATTATCTGGTGAATCCCATCCGCAGTGGAACCGCCCAGACGGTCCACTATGCCAATCGGCAGGGGTGCCGAATGATTGACCTGCTCCGAGAACAGAAGAAAATCCAAGGAAAGCAGGGTGAAGATCGAACGAACTGGAACGAGGAGGTCTTTCTGCGGGAAGCAAGCCTCTCCGAATCCGAAGCAAAAGAGCCGGAACCGCTGTAAAACAGATGCAGCGATACCGGCTCTTTCCTATTTCGGCTGTTGCGGAAGCTGTAGTCCGTGCATAAACCCGTTCTTGGCATAGACCGAGCAGATGTCTCCAGCGATGATTTCATCGTCCAGAACCAGCAGGTTTGCGCGGATATACTCCGCCTGCCCGGGATAGTTGAGCACCGCATAGGTGTAACGGGTCACCTGCTTGCCCCGATGCCGCATCAGGTCGAAGCCCTGTGCAGTTTGCAGCTCATTGTAGTTGCGGTACACATCCCCGAATTGCCGCGGAATAACCACCGAAACACACTCCAGCGGCTCGGCGGAAACCTCCCAGCCAAAGCCGGACAGAAATGCGATGCGCGCGGCATTGTCTGCGGCATGGGTGTTGTGCTCCTCTGACAGTCCGGAGGCGGGAAAAGGCAGCCGCTTGTTCGGCTGCTTCAGGTACAAAATGGCAAGGACGGTCACCAGAATCAGGAAGCTGACTAGACCCAGACGCTTGACTAGGTCGCGCGGCTTGAACGAACAGATAAACATGAGTGTTTCCTCCTTATGATTTGGGGCATTTCTGCCGCCGGAACCAGTCCCTTGTCCCGGCAAAAACTTCCGGAGAGAGCAGCACCAGCGCAATCAGGTTTGGAATCAGCAGGCAGGCATTGAGCAGGTCTGCCAAGGAAAGCACCAGCGGCAGACGGGTAAAGCACCCGGTGGCACAGCCGATTAAGAAAAGCAGGCGGTAGACGAAAATTGCCCGATTATTTCCCGGGAAAAGATATTCGATGCACCGCTGCCCGTACAGGCAGAAGCTGATGACCGAGGCAAAGGCAAACAGCGAAACCGCCGCCGCCAGCAGTCCGCCGCCGGTTTTTCCCAGCACCAGCACAAAAGCCTGATGCGCGCCGGAGGGGGAAAGCGGAACGCCGCTGCTCAAAATCACCAGAGCGGTGACGGTACAGACCAGAAGCGTGTCGCAGAAAACCTCGAAAATTCCCCAGAAGCCCTGCACGACCGGGTCCTTGATGCCGCTGCACGCATGGGCAATCGATGCGCTGCCAAGCCCGGCCTCGTGGGTAAATATTCCCCGGGAAATACCCACTCGCACAGCGGTCATATATCCGGCGGCGCAGCCACAGCAGGAGAAGGGCGAAGCAAAGGCTTCGGTCAGGATCGCAGCAAAGGCGGAGGGAATCCTGCTGCGAAACCGCAGGAGGACAACAGCACAGCCGCCGAGGTAGAGCACCGACATCAAGGGCACTAAAGCTGCGCAGGTTCCAACGGCTCGGTCGCATCCGCCGCCCAGCACCCAGCCGCACAACAGGGTAAGACAGACGGCGGTCAGGACGGGCGGCAGAGAAAACCCGTCCCAAAGCGATTGGGCGATGGCGTTGGTTTGGGTCATGCTGCCGCTGGTCAGGCTGGCGATGGTGCAGACAACGCAGAAGATACCTGCCAGCAATTTCCCAAAGCGGTTGGGTATTCCCCGGGAAATATAATACATCGGGCCGCCCCGCATCGAGCGGGTTGCTCGGTCCTGCTCCCGCCATCGGACGGCAAGAAATACCTCGGTGTACTTGGTCATCATCCCTAAAAAGGCGCCCACCCACATCCAGAAAATGCTGCCTGCACCGCCCAGCGCCAGCGCCGCACCGACCCCGATGATGTTGCCGACCCCCATCGTGCCGCCCAGTGCAGTGCTGACCGCCGCAAACGGGGAAACACCCTCGCTTTTCTTGGGGGAAAACAGCGAGCCGACCGTATATTTCAGGACGGTCGGCAGACGGGTGAGGGGCAAAAATCCCGTCAACAGGGTAAAATACAGCCCACACAGCAGGGTCAGCAGGATGGTTCCCCTTCCCCAAAGCAACGCGGTCGCCAAATCCAAATATCGCTGGAGCATCGTATCCTCCTCCAAAACCAATTTTGATACAGGCTATGCGCCGTTTGCCTCAAATATGAGCAGGAAATGGTTTGGACTTTTGGGGGCGGCTGCGGTATAATAAAGGCAGAAAATTTGCACCCCAAACAATCAATACAGCAGGGAGGAAAGAATCATGTATCAGTGTTCGAAATGTTTTCAGAGAGGCTGCACCAAGCAGGATATGACCAAAACGCTTCCGGAGTGCCCGAGCAAAAATGAATCGGTTCAGGAGCAGGCAAAGCAGCTCTACCAGCAGGAGGAAAATCATCGGATTGCCTACTGTGCGGCGCTGACCGAAGCCGGCGGCTACTGCCAAGACACCCGAATGGTGGAGATTATCAAGTTCCTGCACCGCGCAGGCTATCATAAGATTGGTCTGGCGTTCTGTACCGGACTGTTCAAGGAGGCGCAGGAGGTCGTCAACATCCTCGAATATAACGGCTTCGAGGTGGTGTCCATCATCTGCAAAAACGGCGCAATCACCAAGGATTTCATCGGAATCACCGACGCGCAGGCGGTGCGTGGAAATTGTAAGACCGAATCGATGTGCAACCCAATCGGTCAGGCGCTCCTGCTCAACGAGCAAAAGACCGAGTTCAACCTGATTCTGGGCCTCTGCGTCGGGCACGACACCCTGTTTATCAAATACTCCGATGCGCCGATTACCGCGCTGGCAGTCAAGGACCGCGTCACCGGCCACAATCCGCTGGCGCCGATTTACAACGCGCAGGGCTACTATCACGCCAAGCTCTACCCGGCAGACCCCGAGACCCTCAATCCGCACGATACCGAGTATAATCCGGAAAAGTAGACGGATTTTTCCCCACCGCAGGATGCAGAGTATGACAGAATTAGATAGATTTTCGCAAGAAGAAAAAAGATACCCAGATTTCTGTCACACACTTTTATTGATATTAACTAAAAATGCGACCGAAACTTTGGCTTGGTAAAGTTCAAAAATCGGCAGAAAGCGGTAGCAAAGCAATCAGGACAGATGATATAATAAAGGTGGAAAGAGCAACTGAACTCCGCTCTGTGGTGGTTAAAACTTTGAAATCAGGAAAGGAGGAACTTTTGGCAAACCCGGTGAAAGCCGGCGGCGCAAAGCTACAGGTCCCGACTATTTGATTAGCAGGAAGCCAGCTGCACTGATTTTCAGTTAAAAGTGAGAACCCTCACAAAAGTGAAACACAACATGAAAAGCAAAAAATTCGTGTCCTTGTTGCTTGCCGCTTGTCTGTCTTTGAGTGCGATGACAGTCAACGCATGGGCAGAGAACGGCGGAGAGAACAAAGAAGTTCCTGCTCCCGTAGTGCAGGAGGTCGAAGGCGAAGACAAGAAAGACCAAGAGACCAAACCAGAAGAGCCCACAACCGAAGAGACCGGCGAAGGCGAAGACAAGAAAGACCAAGAGACCAACGAAGGCGAAAACAAAGAGACAAACAAAGACGAGACCAAAGAGACCGACAAAGACGAAAACAAAGCCGGCGAAGGCGAAGACAAGAAAAACGAAGAGACCAAAGCAGCTGACCCTTCAGCTGCTGTAGCTTATGGCACAGCTGCTGTTGCGATGGCTCTTAACAACGGCAACAGCAATCCTCCGGGTGACAATGAACCTTTTTCTGAGCCTACTATTACAGTAGAGAAGCACGTTGTAACTGAGGGCTTAACAGAAGAACAGCAGAAAGATTTAGTGGATACTCTTAGAAGAGAACTGGCAATCACCGTTAAAGGTATAGATGACCCCTTCAGACCAGCTGATTTATCTGACGAAAACGAGACCGAGACCAACAACGGCGTTACATGGAAGTGGGAGCCACAGCCTTTCGGCGGAACAGTTACTGCGGAAGATGTTAAAGAGACAGGCAACGAGGTTGAAGGCTATAATTTGTCAATGTTGGGAATTGATGTCAAAAAGGAAACTAGTACATCGACAACCGTTATAGTAACCAACTACTACACCAAAAAACAAACCCCAGGCCCAGGCCCAGAACAGCCAACCGGCGCTTCCTTCACCATCGTTAAGGTGGATAAGGCTGACACAACCAAAAAGCTGGCAGGCGCAACCTTTAACCTGAACAGCAGAGAAGCAGGCCATGAGGTGATTCAAAAGGTTACAACCGACAAAAACGGTGAAGCAAAATTTAAGGAAATTCCGGCTGGCAAATATACTCTGATTGAGATCCAAGAACCAGTAGGCTATCAAAACTCGAACTCATTCTATACTGTTCAAGTTACAGAAAACAATGGCAAATTTGAGGTTAGCATAGCACCACTGAGGAATCTTGACGAATCAGGTGGCTATGTCTTCCAGATTACCAATACCAAAAAACAAACCGCTGGCAATTTCACCATCGTTAAGGTGGATAAGGATGACACAACCAAAAAGCTGGCAGGCGCAACCTTTACCCTGACCGCTCTTGATGAAAATGGTGAGCCAGCAAATGAAGTGGCTTACAAAAAAACCACCGATGCAAACGGCGAAGCAAAATTCGAGAATGTTCCACTTGGCAAATACATTCTGAAGGAAACCGTAGCTCCACATGGTTATCAGCTCCCAGTAGATGTAACCTACGAGGTCGTTGTTAACGAAAGTACACTCTATATTGAGGGTGGCGTGCTGAAGAGTGATGGCACCAACTTCTATATTCCAAACACCCAGCTTCCTACCCCAACCACTGGCAATTTCACCATCACCAAGGTAGACGCGGCTAACCATGATCTCAAACTGACAGGCGCACAGTTCACACTGAAAAAAGACGGCTATGAACAGAACAAAACAAGTGATCAGGGTATCGCGGCATTCTATAATGTTCCAGTTGGCACCTACACCCTGACCGAGACCGTAGCTCCACAGGGCTATGTGAAGCCAAATGAGATCTACACCGTTAAAGTCAATGAAAACGGCAAGATTTCGGTTTGGAAGGTCACAGCTCCTAGTGGGGGTGATTTCACTGTAACTCTTCCTGATGACTTTATCATTCAGAACCCGGACGGAAATGTTGAAGTAAAAGACAAGAACTTTGTCGTTACCAACAAGCAGGTTGTTCCGAGACCAGACCCGAAACCAGACGACCGCCCAACCTACCGCTATGATGATGACGACGATTATGTTCTGCCGACCGTCACCAGAAAAGACAACAAGAAACCGGCAAACAAACCGGAGCGTGCTCCAAGAGTGGAAGAGGTTATTCCATCGAAGAGAAATCCGGAAACCGGCAACTCTTCTTCTATGCCAATCGCAATGGCAGCAGCGGCTGTTTCCCTCACCGGACTGGTCGTTCTCTGCAAGAAGAAGGACAAATAATCCCCTAGTCTAACCTAGTAAAAAAGAAGCCCGAAAGGGCTTCTTTTTTTGTCCCGAAGCGGCATCCTCTCCCACGCAAAAAGGCTCATCGTCTGTTGACGATGAGCCTGACGCGAACGCCTTGCCGGATGAAAAGAAAAGA
>URFD01000063.1 GCA_900547015.1 uncultured Oscillospiraceae bacterium
GATCTTCCTCCAAGGACTTCCTGAAAGCATCCATATCTGCTTTCATAGACTTGTGTCGTTTTGCCAATGCTTTAAGGGGAAATATCTGATGATGGCGATGATCCGCTTTTATCAAAGGGTGATTTCTCCGTGCTTCCCGCCGCGGTGCCGCTTTTATCCCACCTGTTCGGCTTATGCCCTGACCGCAATCGAGCGGTTTGGCGCCGTAAAGGGAGGATGGCTTGCGTTGCGCCGCATCCTGAAGTGCCACCCGTTTCATCCGGGCGGCTATGACCCCGTGCCCGAAAAATCGGACAGGAACAGATAACACCACAGCCCACACGGCGGGCGGCTTTTTGCGCCGCTTCTACCAGAAATGTTCCAGTCGGGCACAGCGCTTTTTGACAATTTAATATTGTAGAATGTGCTTTGCTGCCATTCCAAAAAAAGCGCAGACGAATGCACGATTCAGGTGCAACGCGCACCGGACGGAAGGGGAACACTTCCCCGATCAAAAAAATTCCGGACCGATCGATGCGCAGCGCATCCGTTCCAGATGGGCCGGTTCCCGGGGACGGAGGTGCAGAATGGAGGTTTTTGAATCAATGTATATTCTTGGTTATCCACTCGGCCTTATCATGCGGCTGTTTTACAACGTTCTGCACAGCTACGGCTGGTCGCTGATTTTGTTCACCGTACTGGTAAAGCTGGCAATGGTCCCGCTTTCGATCAAGCAGCAGAAGTCCTCGGCAAAGATGGCTGCCATTCAGCCGCAGTTGCAGGAAATCCAGAAAATGTACGCCAAGAATCAGCAGAAGATGAACGAGGAGATGCAGCGCCTGTACCAGCGTGAAAATTACAATCCGGCTGGCGGCTGTCTGCCAATGGTCATCACCTTCCTGGTTCTCTTTGGACTGATCGACGTTATCTACAACCCGATGCGGCACATCTTGGGCATCGACAAGGCCCTGATTGCACAGGCACAGACCATCATGGAGGGACTGGGCGTTGCAGTCAGCCAGTATTCTCCGCAGAGCAGTATCATCTCTGCACTTCAGGCAAACCCGGAAGCGTTTGCTTCGCTGGGAAGCGACTTTGTCAGCAAGGTTCAGGCCTTCGACATGAGCTTTATGGGCATCAATCTCGGCTCTACCCCAACCTTGGGCTTCAATGTGCTGACCTTAATCCCGATTCTGTCCGGTCTTACCGCATTTTTGACCTCTTGGCTGACGATGAAGAACAATCCGACAGCGATGGAGGGCCCGGGTGCAGGCACCATGAAGGCCATGATGTTCATTTCTCCGATGATGTCGCTGTACATCGCATTTAAGGTTCCTGCCGGTGTCGGTATGTACTGGATTCTGTCCAACGTGCTGATGCTGATCCAGAGCATTGTGCTCAACAAGTTCTATAATCCGAAGGAAATGGCAGAAAAAGCCAAACAGGAAGCGGAGGAACGCAGAGAAAAGGAACGTCAGGAGCGAATCGAACAGAAGAAGCTGGCTCGTTCCGGCGATGCAGAAGCAAAAGAAAGAGCAAAAACTCAGAAAGAAATCAATCGTCAGAAGCTGGCAGAGGCCAGAAAACGCGATGCTGAAAAGTATGGCGACACTTACACTGAGGTCACCGACGACGATTTAGAATAGGTACTGCGATTTTTCACTGATTATCAGAGGAGGTATCAGCTTGAAAGAGATCATTACAACAGGAAAGACCGTGGAATTGGCAATCGAGGATGCCTGCCGTCAGCTGGGAGTTGAACGCGAAAAGGCAGAATTTGAAATCATCGACCTGCCAAAGAAGGGTCTGTTCGGACTGAAAACCTATCCGGCAAAGGTTCGTGTCTTTGTCAAAGAGGATAAAGCAGAGATGGCAGTGGAATATGTCACCTCGGTTCTGCGTGCAATGGGCGCACAGGACTTTACCGCAGAGGCCAATCAGGACGGTGAAAACCTGAACATCACCCTCAAGGGCGATGATCTGGGCTTTGTAATCGGACGCAGAGGCGAAACCATCGATGCGATTCAGTATCTTGCCAGCCTGGCAGTCAACCGCTTGGACGGCGATTACATGAGAATCACCATCGACAGCGGCAACTTCCGTGAAAAACGGGAAAAAACCTTGGAATCTCTGGCTCGCCGTCTGGCTCGCAACGTGGTCAAAACCGGCCGCAGCATGACACTGGAGCCGATGAATCCATACGAGAGAAGAATCATCCACGCTACCGTTGCAACGGTAGAGGGTGCAACCTCTTCCTCCATCGGGGAGGAGCCGAACCGCAG
The DNA here is from genome assembly GCA_900547015.1 of uncultured Oscillospiraceae bacterium. Taxonomy (GTDB): domain Bacteria; phylum Bacillota; class Clostridia; order Oscillospirales; family Ruminococcaceae; genus Negativibacillus. Next base: position 2,262 of record URFD01000063.1, read on the forward strand.
AGTTGTAATCAGCTCCACCAACCCGGTTAAGAGAAGCAACAACGGCTATAAGGGCAAGAAAAAGCCATATAACAACAAAGGCGGATACCGCCAGAACGGCCGCCGTCCGCAGGGCGAGGGTGCAGGCAAAGAGGGCGAGAGCCAGAAAAAGCCGTATGTATTCCGTCCAAACACCAACACCAAAGAGGATGTTGAAAACCGCAAGCGCGCTCCAAGAAACAATGGAGGCTACCGCGAGCGCAGCGAGAATCGCTTTGAGGACAGACCGGCTCCATCCAACGAGCATGTTCGCGATGAGGTTCCACGCAGCGCAGCTCCGCGTGAGGCAGAGGATAAACCGCTGTACGCAAAAATCGATTTGGAATAATCCGAGAAGCCACCGGCAGAATGTCGGTGGCTTTTTCTGTGTGGTGCAGTTCAAATCGTAACCGGATTCAATCTGGTCGGAAACTGTGAGACCTCCACAAAAGAGGGCGAGGGGACTGAGCCCGATTCCGCGGGCACGAAAGGTTATGCCTTGTACAATCCCCACTTCGCGTATTGTCCCCGGATTCAATCCGGCGCGGGCATAAAAAGTCGCGCCTTGTATAATCCCCACTTCGCGTATTGTAACCGGATTCAATCCGGTCGGGTGTTGCAGAGAAGGGATTTTTTGATATAATAAAAGTATTGGATGAAAAGGAAAGAAAGAGAGCTTGGGAAAGCCGGTTAAAATGAATCGGCAGGAAAGGAAGGAACGGAATGAACAGCATGATTTCTGGCGACACCATAGCGGCGATTGCAACCCCGGTGGCGGCAGGCGGCATTGGAATGATACGGGTGTCCGGGCCGCAGGCGCTGGCAGTCGCAGACAGCGTTTTTACAGCGGTGTCGGGCCGCAAGGCGGCAGAGACGGAAGGCTACCGCGGACTGTTTGGGCGTCTGCACGACCAGCAGGGCGAAATCGATGAGGCGGTGGTCTTTGTGTACCGCGCACCCAAAAGCTATACAGGAGAGGATGTTGCGGAAATCTGCTGTCATGGCGGAATCTATCTGGTACAGCGGACGCTGCGGGCCTGCATCGCCGCAGGAGCGCGTCCGGCACAGGCCGGAGAATTTACCCGCAGAGCCTTCCTGAACGGCAAGATGAGCCTGACACAGGCGGAAGCAGTGGTGGATTTGATCGCTTCTCAGGGACAGCAGAGCGCACAGGCGGCGCTGAGCGCCCGAGACGGAGCGGTCTTTCAGAAAATCCATCGGGTGGTGGACAAGCTGCTGGAGGTTTCCTCTGCGCTGGCTGCCTGGGTGGATTATCCGGACGAGGATATTGATGAGGTGTCGGACGAGAACCTGCGCCGCAGTGTCGAGCAGGTGTGCGGCTCGCTGCAAACCATTCTTCGGGAATATGACACCGGACGGGTGCTGCGCGAAGGAGTCAGCACCGTCATTGTGGGACGCCCCAATGTGGGAAAATCGACCCTGATGAATCTGCTGTCCGGCGAGCAGAAAAGCATCGTGACCCAGATTCCCGGCACGACACGGGATGTTGTGGAGGACACGATTCGGCTGGGCGATGTTGTCCTGCATTTGGCGGACACTGCGGGCTTGAGAGACACGCAGGACCCGGTCGAGCGCATGGGCGTGGAGCTTGCCAAAAAGCGCCTGAGCACCAGCTATCTGGTGCTTGCGGTGTTCGACAGCTCGGAGGAGCTGTCCGACGAGGACATCGAGCTGATGGAAAAAATCAAGGATCGCCCGGTTGTGGCGGTCATTAACAAAACCGACCTGCCCCGCAGAATCGATGTGGAGCAGATTCGCAGCAGAATCCCGCACATCGCGCAGCTGTCAGCCAGTGCAGGAGAGGGTGTGCAGGCATTGGAGCGGGAGGTTCGCTCTTTGCTGTCTCTCTCCGAGCTGGATTCTTCCTCGGGCATTATTGCCAACGAGCGTCAGCGTGCCTGCGTCGAGGAAGCCAGCAGGACGATGGAGCAGGCAAGGCAGGCACTGGAAGCAGGAGAGACGCTGGATGCAGTGAATGTCTGCATCGATTCTGCCATTGACAGTCTATTAGAGCTGACCGGAGAACGCGCTTCCGAGGCGGTCATCGACAAGGTCTTTGAGCGTTTCTGCGTCGGCAAATAGCCCCCGGATTGAATCCGGTTACTATTCGCGAAGTGGGGACGGTAGAAAACAAAACTTTTTGTGCCCGCGAAATCGGGCTCGTTCCCCTCGCCCTCGTTGGTGGAGGTTTCGCAGAACTCGACAGATTGAATCTGGACACTGTTCGCGCAGTGGGGACGGTAGAAAATAAAACTTTTTGTGCCCGCGACCGGATTGAATCCGGGGACGATACGCGAAGTGGGGACGGTAGAAAATAAAACTTTTTGTGCCCGCGACCGGATTGAATCCGGGGACGATTCAATTCGAGTGAAATTTTGGAGGGCAGAAGGTCAGAACGAATGAGGGCATCTCTCAGGAGATCTAGAATCGAATCAAACAGCAAGCAAAAAAGGAGAACAATCTATGGAATATCACATGGGGAATTATGAGGTTGCGGTCATCGGCGCCGGTCATGCCGGAATCGAGGCGGCGCTGGCAGCGGCAAGGCTGGGAGCGCAAACCGCAATCTTCACCATGTCGCTGGATGCAATCGGCAATATGCCGTGCAACCCCTCGATTGGAGGGACAGCGAAAGGTCATCTAGTGCGGGAAATCGATGCACTGGGCGGCGAAATGGGCAAGGCGGCAGATGCCACCTTTTTACAGAGCAGGATGCTCAACCGGGGCAAGGGCCCTGCGGTACACAGCCTGCGGGTGCAGTCCGACCGGGACGAGTATCACAAGGAGATGAAGCGCCGCTTGGAGCAGCAGCGCGGTCTGGATGTGATTCAGGCGGAGGTTGTGGACATTCGCATCGACGAAAACGGAGCGGTGAAGGAAATCGTCACCAAGCTGGGAGCGGTCTACACCGTACAGACCGCGATTATCTGTTCGGGAACTTTCCTGCACGGAAGAATCTATGTGGGGGATGTTTCCTACGAAAGTGGCCCGGACGGCTTACACGCAGCAGTTGGGCTGAGCGAAGCGCTCGAGCAGCTGGGCATCCATCTGCGCCGCTTTAAGACCGGAACTCCGGCGAGAGTTCATCGGGACAGCATCGATTACAGCAAGCTGGAGGTACAGGCAGGGGACGAACCCATCATCCCGTTTTCCTTCGAGACCCCGCGTGAGGGACTGCGCAATCAGGTTGTGTGCCACATCGCCTACACCAATGAAAAGACCCACGAAATCATTCGTCAGAATATCCACCGTTCTCCTCTGTACGGAGGAATGATTGAAGGAGTGGGCCCGCGCTACTGCCCGAGCATCGAGGACAAGGTCATGCGTTTTGCGGACAAGCCGCGCCACCAATCCTTTGTGGAGCCGGTGGGCATGAACACCGAGGAGATGTATTTACAGGGCTTGTCCTCCTCTCTGCCGGAGGATGTACAGGTACAGCTCTACCGCTCGATTGAGGGCTTTGAGCAGATCAAGATTATGCGCAACGCCTATGCCATCGAGTATGACTGTGTAGACCCGCTGGACCTGAAGGCGTCGCTGGAATTTCTTAAGGTGGATGGCCTGTATGGAGCAGGACAGTTTAACGGAACCTCCGGCTACGAGGAGGCTGCCGCACAGGGACTGATTGCCGGAATCAACGCTGCCCGCAAGGTGCAGGGCAAGGAACCACTGATTCTGGACCGCGCTTCCAGCTATATCGGAACGCTGATCGATGACCTGGTCACCAAGGGATGCTCAGACCCGTACCGCATGATGACCAGCCGTTCGGAGTATCGTCTGCTGCTGCGTCAGGACAATGCAGACCAGAGACTGACCCCAATCGGCTATGAAATTGGATTGATTTCGGAGGAGCGCTGGCAGCGGTATCTGCACAAGCAGGAGCAGATTAGCAAGGAGCGTGCCCGCATCGAGAAGCTGACCTTCGGCCCGTCCGAAGCGATGAATCGGATGTTGGAGGAACGGGGAACCGCCCCGATGGAAACCGGAGCGCACGCCGCAGACCTGATTCGCCGTCCACAGATTACCTATCAGGATTTGGCGCCGTTTGATCTGGAACGACCGGAGCTGCCCGATGAGGTGACCGAGCAGGTGGAAATCCAAATCAAGTATGAGGGATATATCCAGAAGCAGCTCATCCAGGTCGAGCAGATGCGCCGTCTGGAGAGCCGAAAGCTCCCGGAGACCATGGACTACACCCAGGTGCGCGGACTGCGTCTGGAGGCCATTGAGAAGCTCCAGCGGGTCAGACCGCACAGCATCGGACAGGCATCGAGAATATCGGGGGTCAGCCCGGCAGATATTTCGGTGCTGCTGATTTATTTAAGTCAGAGCGAGCCGGCTTAACCGCAAATCATATAATCGACACCGAGAGTGAAATTCGGTGTTTCACATGAAACATTTTGTCGCGGCAGGTCGAGAGAACTGCCGCAGGAAAGGAACAGAACCATGATAGAACAACAGCTTCTTTTGGAGGGCTGCCAGAAATTTGGAATCGAGCTGCCGCCCAGCGCACCGGATAAGCTGGACCGATATGCCCAGCTGCTGGTAGAATGGAACCAGAAGATGAACCTGACCGCCATCACCGAGCCGCAGGAAATCGTCTGGAAGCACTTTGTGGACAGTCTGCTGCTGCTGAAGGCGGCAGAGCTGCCGCAGGGCGCGAGCTTAATCGATGTGGGAACCGGAGCAGGCTTCCCATCCATGCCGGTTAAAATCGCCAGAGAGGACCTGAAGGTCACCATGCTGGACAGCTTGCAGAAGCGCCTGACCTTTTTGGCAGAGGTGAATGACCAGCTGGGACTGGATTGCAGCTTTGTCCATTCCCGTGCAGAGGATGGCGGAAAACAGAAAAATCTGCGGGAACGGTTTGATTTTGCGACCGCCCGTGCAGTGGCAAACCTGCGGGATCTGGCAGAATATTGCCTGCCGTATGTTCGGGTGGGCGGCAGCTTTATCGCACTCAAGGGCCCTGATGTAGAGGAGGAGGTGCGGGAAGCCAAAAACGCAATCGCGACGATGGGCGGCAAGGTGGAAAAGGTGGTACCCTTTACCCTGCCGGATGAGAGTGGAAGAAACATCATCATCGTCCGGAAAATATCGCAGACTCCGCCACAATTCCCCAGAACTGCGGCAAAAATGGCAAAAAAACCCATTCAATAAGACGGAATTTGGCAGCAGAGGTCGAAAGAGGGCGAACGATTTTGCTGGAAATCAGGAATACAGTGTGCTATGATAAGACCGTGGACAAGATGTCCATGCCTTTTCTATTCCTATTTTCCTTTCTTTTGCTCGGCAGGTGCGGAAACCTGAATCCGCCCTGCAAACATTTCTGCTCCCATCATATCTCAAAACACCTCTGCCCGGGGTCGGGCAGAGGCGCTTTGGGACACAACAGAGTGAGGAGGCAACCAAACCATGAAAGCACTTCTGACCAAGCAGAAGACCATCAATAAAGTAATTTTAATCCCGGAGTATAAAATCAAGCCCAATCCCTATCAGCCACGAAAGGTGTTCGATGACGAAAAGATTGACCAGCTTGCCACCAGTATCGCACAGTATGGTCTGCTCCAGCCGATTACCGTCCTGCCAACCGAGAACGGAGACTATCAGCTGGTTGCAGGAGAGCGCCGCCTGCTGGCCTGCCGCAAGCTGAAGATGCAGGAGGTGCCGGCGATTCTGACAAGCATGGATGAAGAAAGAAGCAGTGCTCTGGCGCTGATCGAAAATATCCAGCGGTGCGACCTGAACTTCTTTGAGGAAGCAATGGCGATTCAAAAGCTGATGAAGATGGTGGGTCACACCCAGCAGGAGGTTGCGAAAAAGCTGGGCAAGACCCAGTCCACCGTTGCCAACAAGCTGCGCTTGCTCCAGTTTTCGCAGGAGGTTCAGGAGGCTATTCTGGCAGCCGAGCTGACTGAAAGACACGCCCGCGCTCTGCTCAACCTCAACGAGCAGGGAGACGAGGTAATCCTGAAGGCCATCCAGACCATCGCAGAGAAGCAGATGACCGTCTCCCAGACCGAGCGCTACATCGCTCAACTGTCCGGCAAGGAACAGCCCAAGCCAAAGGAAAAGGGACTGTTCGTGGTTAAAGACCTGCGCATCTTCCTGAATACAATCGACAAGGCATTGGATACCATGAAGCTGTCCGGCATCCATGCACAGACCCAGATGCAGGAGGAGGAAAACGAGGTGGTCTACACCATCCGTATCCCGAAGGAAAGTGCATACAGGAAAAAATCCTAACGTCCCTTCCAAAATTTTTCACATAAAAAAAGCAACAGCTCCCTGCGGGGAGCTGTTGCTTTTTTTATGTGTGGTTGAATCCCAAGAGGGGGAGGAGTGATTATTTAGAAGGATTATAGACGGTGCCGACAAAGAGAGGAGCTTGGCCGGCAGATGCAATCACAAAGAGGAACGGACGGTCCAGCGAGAGATTGTATTCCTCCATCTCGACCGGAAGGCTCATCTTCATGAGGTCCATCTTGGTGTAGGCAGCAGCCTTGCAGCCGTTCTCGTCTACTTCGATGTGGCTTTCCTGAGAGACATTGGAAAGTGCAACATGGCCGTCGGTGATGCCGGAAAGGTCAGCGCGGCCGGTGAACAGGTCATCGAGGCCCAGCGCCTTGCAGGTGTCATTGAGATTAAACTTGCTGTCAAAGCTGAACTTTGGCAGCTTGAGGTTGACATCTGCGTATTTGGCATCGTTGGCATCCCGAGAGGAGAGAATCTGTTCGAGCTGCTTTTGGGTCAGGATAGACGACAGCTCCTTGCCCTCCTTCGGCAGGACGAAATTCATGGTCTGTCCATTCTGGAAGGGCAGCTCAAAGAGAACATAATCCTCGGTTTCGTAATAGGCACTGCCGCTGAATGTCTGGTTCAGATAGGTGACATCGGTCTGTGTGCCGTCGGCAAGGGTGAAGGTTTCCTTGGTGTTGTTTGCGGCATCAAAGGCATCTGCCCAAGCATCCTGGAAGTAGAGGGTGTTGATGATGGAGAGGACTTGGCTTGCATCCGGCTGGAAGGAAGGGTTGAGCAAGCCGCCGGTCTGCTCCGAAATCCAGCGTGCCATCGCATCTGCTATGGACTGCTTGCTGAAATCAACCGAGTAGGAGGAAGCGAAAAATTCCGATGCGGCTTGCTTTGCAAAGTCGGACTTGATGGGGTAATCCTCCTGCATCCAAAGAGAGTTGCCAATCTTCAGCGCAGACCCGTCCTCGTCATGATAGTTGGACAGATAAAATTGATTCAGGCTGTTGATGACGGTTTTCATGTTGGTGGATTCCAGCGCCTTTGCAATCTCCTTGGAGGTCTCTCCCTTTGCGCCGTTGCCGAGGATGCCCAAAGCGTAAGCAAGGCTGACCGGAGAGTAGGTTTGGTTTTCCTGATTCTGGCTCAGAAGCTGGGCAGAGGTTTTGGCACCGAAACGCTGAAGGCTCTGCAAAAAGGTTTCGGAGACCTGATTTTTTTGCTGATACTGCATCAGCTCATCAAGGTCTGTCGGAACCTTTGGCTGACGAA
>URFD01000064.1 GCA_900547015.1 uncultured Oscillospiraceae bacterium
ACAACCGCCCGGTATAAGAGCGGCCTGCTTACTGTGTACGATTACTTCTACAACGCCAGCGGCATGGACGACTATCCGGCCCAGGTGGAACTGCATAAGCAGAAGTTGGAGCATTCTGTGGCTCCCCTTTGCAGCAGCGTGCATCTGGTGCGCATCGCAAAATTCATGAAGGCTATTGCGGAGTATTTTGGGTACGAGCAGGATGTCCAGCAATATGCCGATGACGCAAAGCAGGTGGGAGATGCCATTGTCAACCATGCCTGGGACGAGGAAAGCGGATATTTCGGCTATGTGGTACATGACGGAAATCTCCACGCTGCAGGTATTTTGAGAACGGAAACGGGAGAAAACTATAACAAGGGTGTAGACGGCGTTACCCCGCTGATTGCGGGGGTCACAACCCCGGAGCAGACCCAGCGGCTACTTGCACACCTGACAAGTCAGCAAGAGCTGTTTACCCCGGTAGGTATATCTACTGTGGACCAGAGTGCTGGATATTACTATGACAATGGATACTGGAACGGAAGTGTGTGGCTTCCGTAGCAGTATTTCCTTTGGAAATCCATGCTGGATTTGGGATATGGGGAATTTGCAGAGAAAATTGCCAAAACAGCCTTGCACGCCTGGAGCCAAGAGACGGATTTCAGCTATAACACCTTTGAACTGATCCAAATTGAAAGTGAGCGAGGAGGATGGTTCCATCAGTTCAGTGGCTTATCCTCTCCACTTGTGGTGTGGTATCATTCGTACTATAAGCCTGGCACCGTAACGGTTGGGTTTGACACCTGGTTAGAGGAGTGGCACTTTTCTAACGATTATTCCAGCGCTAGAATTCGGTATAAAACCAGTCGAGTGGGAGGCTTACTTCTAGCCGTGATGAATGAGGAATATTCGGACTACTCCGTTACTATTGATGGAGAGCCAGCGCAATTTGCGCAGCGAATCCCAGGCACACTAGAGATTCAGTTGCTTCATTGTCAGGGAGAAGTGATAGTTCAAGCTAAATAAACATAGTATGCTGGAACTTCTGAAATATAGGTAATGACAAACTTGGTCACAATCTATAAAACAGTCATTGATATTAGCCTCTCAAGAAACCCGGCTATACGTCAAGTATGAGCCGGGTTTCTGGCGTAGTGTGCCAGGCATGGGCAACAACTAAGTGGTGAGAGACCACTACGCGCTTGGCAGTAGGAAGTGATATTGACAATATCATGTGGCGGTTACATGGGAGGAAAGTTCTTGTTCCTACTCGGGGAGGTTTTGCAGACGGAGAGTAGGGAGATCCGAAAGCCGCAGTAACAACGAGCTGCAAGAAGCCAGCCGAGGCCATAGTCAACGTCACTTAGTTAAATAGGCAATCCCTCTACACCAACACAGAACTTGGTATAGAGGGATTTTTTTCTAAACACTGTACATGGAATCCAAGGACAATTTCGAGTTTCCCATAGACAATTCCATTCCTGTCACGGAATGGATCAATTTCACAACATGGACAGGCAAGAAAATTTGCCCCTTTACATACGATGAACAAAGGAGGTAGAACGTATGAAACAAACCTTGCCTGTTGTGCACTGCATATATACCGAAGCCGAAAAGAGCCTCGCTGAGTTGCTGGAGGAGTCTTTTCGGCTTTATCTTGTCCGCATCCTTGCGACATCTGAGGAATCCGTTGTACAATGTTTGCGATGAGTGGTCGCTTATTTCAAGGAGGAAACTATGTACTTAGAAATAAGCAACCCTATGGATTACCATGTCGCATTGTACATCCGTTTATCGAAGGAGGATGAGACCGAAGGACCATCCCAGAGTGTAACCAACCAGAAATCTCTGCTCAATGAATTTGTTCAGCAGCATCGTCTTTCTGTCTACGATACCTATGTCGATGACGGATGGAGCGGAACCAGCTTTGACCGGCCTGATTTTCAGCGCATGATCGATGACATCGAAACCAAGAAGGTTAACATGGTCATCACCAAGGACCTGTCCCGTCTGGGCCGTGATTATATCATGACCGGCCATTATATGGAGCGGTACTTCCCGGAAAAGAGAGTGCGCTACATTTCGCTGTTGGACGGCATCGACACCGGCGTAGATTCGACAGCCAACGACATTACCCCATTCCGTGCCATCATGAATGATATGTACGCCAAGGACATTTCCAAGAAGATTAAGTCTGTCAAGCGGGATAAGCAACGCAAAGGCCAGTTCATCGGCGGCAAGCCGATGTATGGCTACAAGATGCACCCGACAGAGAAAAACAAGATTGTCATTGACGAGGAAGTAGCCCCTGTGGTGCGCAGGATTTTTGCGATGGCACTGGGCGGAATGAGCTGTCGGAAGATTGCTCAGACGCTCAATGAGGAGGGTGTGATGACTCCTGCAACCTACTGCGGCTGGAATGTGGGACGCAAAGGCCCATATACCGGACTGTGGTCCAGCGAGCGCATCTCCGAGATGCTACAGAATGAGACCTATCTGGGCAACATGGTTCAGGGACGAACGGTGAAAATCAGCTACAAGTCCAAAAAGTGTATCAAGCAGGATCGTGAAAACTGGGTCGTGGTGGAAAATACCCACGAGCCGCTGATTGACAAGGAGTCCTTCCAGAAGGTTCAGATACTGCTCAACAGTCGCAGGAATACTCGCAGCAGAACCTATGACTTCTTGCTGAAGGGGATGATTTTTTGCCACGAATGTGGATATCCGATGGCAGTCATCAACCGCAAGAATGCCGCCGGAGAGGATCGGCTGTTCTTTGTCTGCCGAACCTACCAGCGTTTTACCAAGGCCGGCATCTGTACCTGTCACTCCATCAAGGAGGAAACGGTGAATGAAGCCGTGCTTGCCAAGGTTCGAGAGGTCTGTCAAGTCTATCTGAATCCTGACCGACTGCGCTCGATTGCCAAGGAAACGGTGGAAAGTGCCGACAGGGAATCCAACTGTAAGGCGGAAATCCAAGCCCTGCAATCCAAAATCACCGCTCTGAGCACCAATCTGGATCAGATGTATTTGGATCGACTGAGCGGACTGCTCTCCGAAGAGGACTTTCAGCGCATCTACCAGAAGGTGAAGATGGACCGCGCCGTTCTGGAGAACCGACTGAAGGGCTTTGAGGAACAGATCCGACAGCCGGTAAACACCGAAGAGAAAGCTAGAGCACTGGTGAAGCAGTTCCTGGATTCAGCTCTCACCAGTCGGGAGCTACTGGTCAGTCTAATCGAACGGATTGAGCTGACCGAGGACAAACAAATCATCATTCAATTTCGCTTCCGTGAGCTGGAAGCGATTTCTTAGGCCAAATCGTTTACAATAGGCGCGGCGCTATGTGTCCCGAATCGAGAAAAAGGCGCTGGAAAAGCTCAAGGGGTGCTTTGATTCGCAGGAAACCATCAACCGATACTGAGAGTGAGGCGCTGGTTTGGGAAAACGCGGCGGCAAGAATTGACAAAAAAGGTGCTTTGTCTGAAAACTAGACGAAGGCTGCAATCTGTCTAATGATTCTTAGAGCTTGGTCTTTTATAATAGATTCTGACGAAAAGGAAAAAATTCCCGCACGGGACAGGTGCTGGGAGGAAGTTCAGGCAGAAGGAGGAGTCCAAGCGTTGGCAGATTATCAGATTTTTACGGATGCGACAGCGGACATTGCAGATTGTGAAGCGGTGAAGGATGGGCGGGTTCAGGTGATTCCGATGGATGTTCAAATCGGGGGCGATGAATATACCTACGGCCCGGACGGAAATCTTCAGGTCACCGAATTTTACCGGCTTCAGCGAATGGGAAATTTTGCAAGCACCTCCCGAATCAACCCGACAGTTTATCTGGAATCTTTTGAACCGGCTCTCCGGCAGGGAAAGGACATCATCTATCTGTGCTTCTCGTCCGGAATGTCCGGAACGGTGGAATCGGCGCAGCTGTGCATGGAGGAGCTGCAGGAGCAATATCCACAGCGGAAATTGATTTGCATTGACAGCCTTTGCGCCTCTGTCGGAGAGGGCTTTCTGGTGCTGGAGGCGGAGCGTCACCAGCGGGAGGGCATGGCTCTGGAGGAGCTGAACTGCTGGATTTTGGAAAATCGGATGCGGGTCTGCCACTGGTTCACGGTGGACACCTTTGAGCATTTACAGCACGGCGGACGGGTGAACACCGCTTCGGCAATCGTTGGAACCGCGCTGAAAATCAAGCCGATGCTCCACTTGAACCCACAGGGGAAGCTACAGGTTCAGGAAAAGCCGCGAGGCAGAAAGAGGGCAATCGAGGCGCAGATTTCCCGGATGGAGCAGGGCTGGCAGCCGCAGATGGGAAAGCGGGTCATCATCGGACACGGCGACGACCGGGAGGCGGCAGAGGAGTTGGAAGAAGCGGTTCGCGCTCATTTCCCGGAGGCGGAAATTGAAACGGAGGAAATCGGCCCAATCATCGGTTCGCACACCGGACCGGGGATGCTGGCGCTGATTTACTGGGGAAACAATCGATAACAGCAGGCGGAGATCACTGCACCGATTTGGGGCAGAATCTCCGCTTTTTTTCGTTAGGACATTTTTCGACAGGAGGTGGATTCGATTGACAGGCAGGCGGGAAGTTGTTATCATAAAAGCAAATAAAAAATGGGAGGAAGAAAGGATGAACATCAACGAAATCATCTGCGCCAGAAGAACAGCGCTGGGAATGACGCAGGAACAGGTAGCGGATTGCTTGGGAGTTTGTGCATCAGCGGTGGACGAGTGGGAAGCCGCGAGCAGTTACCCGGACATCACCCTGCTGCCTGCGCTGGCAAGATTGCTGCATACGGATGTGAACACCCTGCTGGGCTTTGAGGAGACCTTGAGCGGCGGAGAAAGTGCCCAGATGGCGGAGCCGAGCGAACCAGTGACGGTCAGCCCGGAGGACATCATGCGGGTGAAGGCTTGGGGCTTTTTGCACAACAAGGGAACAGACCGCTTCAATGCGCGCGTCATCACCCGAAACGGAAAGATTACGGCAGAGCAGAGCCGGTGCATCGCAGAGGCGGCACAGCGCTTTGGCAGTGGAGAGCTTGCGATGACCTCCCGCTTGACGGTCGAGATTCAGGGAGTGCCATATCAGCAGATTGACAGCCTGCGTGCCTTTCTTCAGGAGCATGGTATGCAGACCGGAGGCACCGGAGCCAAGGTGCGACCGGTGGTTTCCTGCAAGGGAACAACCTGCCAGTACGGTCTGGCGGACACCTTTGCCCTGTCCGAAAAAATCCACAAGCGCTTCTACGAGGGCTATGCTCAGGTGAAGCTGCCGCACAAATTTAAAATTGCGGTGGGCGGCTGTCCGAACAACTGCGTGAAGCCGAACCTGAACGATTTGGGCATCGTGGGTCAGCGTATCCCGAGCTTCCGCTCGGAGCTGTGCCGCGGCTGCAAGGTCTGTCAGATCGAAAAGGCCTGCCCGGTCAAGGCAGCAAGGGTGGTTGATGGAGTGCTGAAAATCGACAAGGAGAAATGCCTCAACTGCGGTCGCTGCATCTCCAAATGCCCGTTCCAAGCCATGCCGGACGGACAGTACGGCTACCGTATTTATATCGGCGGACGCTGGGGCAAGAAGTTTGCACATGGCAGACCGCTGACCCCGATTGTGACCTCGGAGGAAGAGGTCATGCAGATTGTGGAAAAGGCAATCCTGCTGTTCCGCGAGCAGGGACAGGCCGGGGAACGCTTCTCGGATACCATCGAGCGGCTGGGCTTTGAGAAGGTTCAGGAGCAGCTGCTGGGCGACGGTCTGCTGGAACGCAAGGACGAAATCATCGGAGCAAAACCGCGTCCGGTCGGCGGTGCAGTCTGCTGATTTTAAAAAGGAGAATGTCTGGGAACAGACATTCTCCTTTTTTCGCGCAAATTCTTCCTCGGGCTGTGATAGGATAGAGCGGTGCTGCGGTCGGCAAGGGATGCCCAAAACAGAGGACAGCAACAAAATCTGGTGTTGGGTGAAATGGTTATCCACAATTTCTTGTGTTTTTTTAAAAGCGGATGGTTGAAAAAAGATGGATGAAAGCTTATAATAATACAGGTAAGAAACAGGCAGTTCGCTTCAGGGGGAAGATTTGATGGAACGATTTAAAATCATAACAGGGGATATCACGACTCTGGCGGTGGATGCAATCGTCAATGCAGCCAATCAGACGCTGCTGGGCGGCGGAGGGGTGGATGGTGCAATCCATCAGGCGGCCGGTCATATGCTGCTGGAGGAGTGCCGCGGACTGGGCGGCTGTCAAACAGGTCAGGCGAAAATCACCAAAGGCTACCAGCTGCCGGCAAAGTGGGTTATCCACACGGTGGGCCCAATTTGGCAGGGAGGCGACCACCAAGAGGAGGAGCTTCTGCACCAGTGCTATCGTTCCTGTTTGGAGCTGGCAGTCCGGCACAACGTCAAGACGATTGCCTTTCCCTCCATCAGCACCGGGGCCTATCATTTTCCGGTCAACCGTGCGGCGGAAATTGCCATCGCCACCATTCAGGAATTTCTCAGCGAGGACCAGACCTTGGAACAGGTTTTGTTTGTCTGCTATGATGAGCGCACCGCCATCGTCTATCATGTGACGCTGGACCAATATCAAATGAAATCATAGACAATCAAACAAAAAGAGGGCAGATTCGTTCTGCCCTCTTTTGCTGTTATGCTCTTTTTGCAAGCGCTCGGAGGATTTCCTCGAGCAGGGAGTTGCAGGCGTTTAAGCCTTCGCTGTTGTGGTCGTGCAGAGGACTGTATTCTACAAAGTCCGCAGAGCAGACACGCGGGTCGGAAAACAGGATGCGCAGAGCTTCGTGGGTTTGGTCGAGGCTCGGGCCGTCCGGAATCGGCAGACCGGTAGCGGAAAAATCGTCGGCATCGATGAAATCGACATCGAAGCTCAGATGGAGATAAGGGGTCTTGACCGAGTCAAGCAGCTCGCGGCAGCAGGCCTCAATGCCCTTCTCACGGATTTCCGGCATCCGAACGGTGCGGATGTTGTGCTCGGCAAGAATCGTTTCCTCGCCGGGGTCGATACTGCGGGAGCCGAGGAAGAACAGATTCTGCGGCAGCAGGAAGGGGACGCTTCCACCCATTTCCTGATACAGGGAAGGGTCGCCAAGGCCCAGACAGGCAGCCAGCGGCATCCCGTGGATGTTGTGGGAGTCGGAGGTCTGGTCGGTGTTGATGTCGGTGTGTGCGTCAATCCAGATAACGCTGAGCTGGTCGGCAGGAATGGTGCGGGAAAGACCGGCAATCGAGCCGATTCCCAGCGAGTGGTCGCCGCCGATGACCAGCGGAAACTGTCCGAGATGACGGCCGGCATCCACCGCTTTGGCAAGCTGGCGGCAGCAGTCGCAGACCTCATCTCGATATTTCATGGTAGGGTACTGGAATTTATCCTCCGGAGGGGGCAGAACAGAGAGTACGGTCAGGTCTGCCACACGATGGCCGCAGGCTTCAATCCGGGCAGGCAGGCCACTGCGGGAAAATTCCCGCGGCGCCAGATGGGTGCCGGGGTTGTCGCAGCCGTAGTAGAGGGGAACATTGATGAGCTTTATATCCATTCAAAGAACCTTCTTTCCAAGAGAATCGGGGGTGGTTGCCAAGAACCGCATCTATTCTAGCACACTTTCCTACAAAGGAAAAGTCCCAATCCGGCATCTCAAAATTTATTTACACTTCCGATGATGAGTCGGAGAAGGGATAAAGCAGAGGAAATCTGCCCATACTCTGCGGCAGAAGCACCGAAGGAGGCGGAGGAAAAATGAAGGAAGAATCCCGCAAGATGCAGTGGAGGGTGGTGTGGTTGTTCTGCGCCTCGCTGGCAGTGTTCTGTCTGCTGATGCTGCGGCTGTATTACCTGAGCATGAACGGGGCCTTGCAGCAGGCGGCGCAGAAACAGAGCATTTACACGCTGGAACTCGGCTCGACCAGAGGGAGAATCTATGACCGGAATCTCATCCCGCTGACCGATACCGAGCAGCACAATCTCATCACCGTTCTGCCGACCGCAGAGGCAGTGAAGGCGTGTGCAGAGCAGATCAGCGGACCGCAGCGCAGAGCGGCATTGGACAGTGCGGCGCAGGGAAAGCCCTTTGCCCTCGATTTGGAGGGTGGAGAAAAGGTGTACGCAGCCGATGTGGAAAACTTTACAGTGGCTGCCCGACTGCCGCACGACCCAAAACAGCAGCTGGCGGTGCATCTGCTGGGGTATCAAAATGGGGAAGGAATCGGCGTGTGCGGACTGGAACGCGCTTATGAGCAGGAGCTGGCAGCGGCAGGAGAAGCCTTGCAGGTGCGGTATCAGGTGAACGCGGTGGGCAGGTCGCTGGAAGGGAGCGGAGCGCAGATTCAGGGCTCATCCCGTCCTGTGCAGAAGGGTCTGGTGCTGACACTGGACCGCAGGATGCAGGAAATCGTGCAGCAGGTGGGTGCGGAGCAGATTGAACGGGGTGCGATTGTCGTGATGGAGGTTGACAGCGGCGCAATCACAGCCAGCGCCAGCTTTCCGCAGTACGACCCGTACCGTTTGGAGGAGGCTTTGCACGCACCCGACAGCCCGATGCTCAATCGGGCGCTGATGCCCTATTGCGTCGGCTCCAGCTTTAAGCTGGCGGTAGCGGCGGCAGCGCTGGAAAGCGGGATTTCGCCGGATTTTTCGGTGGACTGCGTCGGAGGCATCACCGTTCGCGAGCGCATCTTTTACTGCCACAACCGCGCCGGACATCGGAAGACCGACCTTCAGCGAGCAATCGAACATTCCTGCAACCCCTATTTTATCCGGCTGGGTCAAAGGGTGGGTGCGGAGAAAATTTTAGGAATGGCAAAGGCGCTGGGATTCGGTCAGGAAACCTGTCTGGCACCGGGCATCACCGCGATGGCAGGCACTCTGCCACAGCGCAGCGACCTTGCCAATCTGTACGAGCTGGCAAATTTTTCCTTTGGACAGGGCAAGCTCACGGCAACCCCGATTCAGGTGGCGGCGATGGTCAGTGCAATTGCCAACGGAGGAAAGGCAGTGGTTCCGCGGCTGGTGCAGGGCAGGACACAGGACGGCACGATCTTGGAGCCGATTACACCGACAGCACCGGTTCGGGTCTTTTCCGAGCAGACCGCAGATATTCTGAAAAGAGGGATGATTGGTGTGGTGGAGGAGGGCAGCGCCACAATGGCAAAGCCGAAGAGCGGCGGAGCGGGCGGCAAGACGGCATCTGCCCAGACCGGCAGCTATGACGAGCAGGGCGAGGAAATCGTCCATGCGTGGTTTGCGGGATTTTTCCCGGCGCAATCTCCGCGGTATGCCGCCGTCATTTTGATTGAGGGCGGAGAGTATGGCGGCAGTGTTGCCTCCCCTTTGTTCCGACAGATTGCAGACCGATACGGGCCGATTTCAGAGGAGGGGTGAGCAAACGAGAATCGTTTGCAAAAAGGTCAAAAATTTTCTCGGCATTTGTAAAATATATCTCTTTTAAAACGCGGGAAATGTGCTATAATAATGATAGACCCTTAGGAATTTTGGACAATTTTCTCAAAA
>URFD01000065.1 GCA_900547015.1 uncultured Oscillospiraceae bacterium
GACGGATCATTACAGCTTGCCGCCGGAAATTTCCGCCATCATCAGCGCCATCAGGTCAATGACCGCCTCTATGTCCTTTTCGGTCGTCATCGCGATCGCGCTGTGGATATAGCGGCACGGGTGCGAGATCGTCAGCGTCTTCACGCCGCCGCGGGAAACGTGAATGGTGCCCGCGTCTGTGCCGCCGGCGCGCACGGTCTTCGGCTGCACCGGAATATTGTTTTCTTTTTTGCCCATACTACAGATGCGGACCTCAAAGCATACAGGCCCCATCAATCTGCTTCTAAAAGGATGGATGAAACATGGCTAAGAAAAATCAGAAAAACTGCCGCAGAGACAATCCCACCGACACCACCGTTCAGACCCCGAAGGACTGCAAACACGAGGTGCAGAATTGCAGAACCGAGCACCCCGACCACCCCGACCTGCGAAACTCCAAATAGGCCAAGCTGCAACAAGAGCCTCGACGAAAAAATTCGTCGAGGCTCTTGCTCGGTTAATCCTCATTCATATCATTAAAGCCAACGCCCAGGATATCATGGGTATCACTGACCATCATAAAGGCCTTCGGGTCGATTTGACGAACCAGCCGTTTTACGCCCGGATACTGGTGATCCTTCACCGCACACAGGATGACCTTCTTCGGAGCATGGGAGTAGGCGCCCTCTGCCTTGAGCAGGGTGGCTCCGCGGACGATGTTGGACATGATAGCCTCGGTCAGCTCATCCACCTTATCCGAAACAATATACAGCATCATGCCCTTCTCCATGCCGTACATCAGATAGTCCAGCACCTTGGAGGAAACAAAGATACAGATCAGACCGTTCAGACCACTTTCGATGTTTTTGTAGACCAGCATCGAAACCGCCAGAATGGTGAAGTCTCCGGCAAACATAATCTTTCCGATGGAGAACTGCGGCATCTTCTTTTTGACAACACGGCTGACAACATCCAAGCCGCCGGTTGTGGAGCCTCTCTGAAGCACCATGCCGATGCAGGCGCCCATCAGGACACCGCCCATCAGACCTGCCATGATTTTTTCACCGGTGTAGACATAGCCTCTGGTCAGCGCCGGAGCAATTACGTCAACCGCAAAGTTGATGATGACGACCGACTTGAAGGTGCGGAAGAAAAAGTCCTTGCCCAGCACCTTGACCCCGATCAGCAGCAGCGGCACGTTGATGAGGAAGGACATCAAACCAATCGGTATTCCAAAGATGTAGTTCATCAAGGTTGCAAAACCGGTGACGCCGCCCGGCGCGATATGGTTTGGAGCCGTAAATACATTGACCGAGATACCGAACGCGGTACCGGCAATCAGGTCCACCAGCATATCGATTGCCAGTGTTTTCCATTTATTTTCCTTCTGGATTGTTCCTATGTTTGTCATGACTTAATCCCCCAGCTCTGTTTCCAGCTCCTCCTCGATACGAAGGAACAGCTCATTGATTCTGTCAATTTTCCCCTGCAAGTAAAGATAACCAAACAGGCACTCCAATCCCGTTGCCCGACGGTAGTCCTGCATATTGCCGTTTTTCGGCGGCTTGATGGTGCTGACATTTCTGCCGCGCTTGAGCGTTGCCAGCTCCTCCTCGGTCAACAGCGGCTCAATCACAGCATACGCCTTGCTCTGATAGGACGCTCTCACCTGCTCAACCGCCTGCAAATGCAGCTTGTTGACCGGCATATTGGCCTTGTGGACGATGCGCTCCCGCACCAAAATCTCATACACGGCATCCCCCAGAAACGCCAGTGCCTGTGGACTGTACAGACGCACGTCCGCTGTCTGCTTGTTTAACGCTTCCGTAGCTGCAACATCCTTTCTTCCCTAACGGATATAGTCGAACTCAAAGTTGAGGATGCTGACGGTATCCCCTTCGTTGATTCCCATTTCCTCCAGACGGTCAATGATACCGCTCTGACGCAGAACACGCTGGAAATAGCCCAAGGACTCCTCATCCTCGATGTTGACCATGCCCAGCACCTTAACCAGCCAGTCGGCCTCCACAACATAGACGCCGTCCTCGTCCACGGTAATATCGAATTTCCACTTGTCGCCTGCGCTCTCCGGCATAACCGGAACATAGTTGACCTCAAAGCGCTTGATTGGCGGCAGCTCGTCCAGCTTGTGGGAGATGGCATGAATCAGCGGCTCGATGCCCTGACGGGTCGCAGCCGAGATGCAGAAGAACTGGCAGCCCTGTTCCTCGACAAACTGGCGGAACTCCTCAATCTGTTCCGGCGAAGCGATGTCGCTCTTGTTTGCCACCACAATCTGCTCGCGGGTAGACAGCTCCTCGCTGAAGTTTGCCAGCTCGCGGTTGATGGTCTTGAAATCCTCCTTGGGGTCTCTGCCCTCGCAGCCGGAAACATCCACAACATGGACAATCAAACGGCAGCGCTCGACATGACGCAGGAACTCGTGACCCAGACCCACGCCGTCGCTTGCGCCTTCAATCAGGCCCGGGATGTCCGCCATGACAAAGGATTTCTCCTCTGCCACCTTCACAACGCCCAGCACCGGGGTCAGGGTCGTGAAGTGATAGTTTGCAATCACCGGCTTGGCTCCGCTGACCACCGAAATCAGGGTCGATTTGCCGACGTTCGGATAGCCGACCAGACCCACATCTGCCAGCAGCTTCAATTCCAGAATCAGCTCGAAGCTCTCTCCCGGGATACCCGGCTTTGCATAGCGGGGAATCTGTCTGGTAGGGCTTGCAAAGTGGCTGTTGCCCCAGCCGCCCTTACCGCCGTGTGCGATGATGACCGGGCTTTCGTCCACGATGTCCGCCATGACCTGTCCGCTTTCCGCATTTTTGACCACGGTTCCCACCGGCACCTTGATCACCAGGTCCGGTGCGCTCTTGCCAAAGCAGCGATTGGTTCCGCCGTTCTGACCGTTTTGTGCAATAAATTTTCTCTTGTACTTAAAGTCGATCAGCGTGTTGATGCTCTGGCAGCCCTGTAGCACGATGTTGCCGCCGCGTCCGCCGTCGCCGCCGTCCGGTCCGCCCGCCGCAACAAACTTCTCTCTGTGGAAAGAAATCGCGCCGTTGCCGCCCGTGCCGGCTGTCACCTTAATCGTCGCCTTATCAATAAACATAGTCTTTCCCTTCTTTCTCCTGTTCCACGCACAGTTTCACTTCTCACAAACAGCTTGCCTATAACTCTATTATAAGCCTTTTTGCCCCGTTTGTCTCATACAAACGATTGGAAAATTTTTAGCCCCGGGTCCGGACCGGCTTTAGCGCTGTAATGTGCCGTCCTTGCCCAAAACCCAAAAAAATCCCGAGACAGACATCTCGGGATTTTTGATTCTTCGTAACGATTACTGAACCGGAATAACGCTTACTTTCTTGCGATCGCGGCCCATGCGCTCGAATTTTACTTTGCCGTCGGTGAGAGCGAACAGGGTATCGTCGCTGCCGATGCCTACGTTCTCTCCTGGATGAATGTGAGTTCCTCTCTGACGGTACAGAATGTTGCCAGCCAGTACGAACTGACCGTCTGCACGTTTTGCGCCGAGACGTTTGGATTCAGAGTCACGGCCGTTCTTTGTGGAACCAACACCTTTTTTATGAGCAAAGAATTGCATGCTAAGTCTAAGCATTGTTGTACACCTCCGAAAGTTTTACCTGGATTGTGCCCTCATAATCCTCTGCCAGCAGGTTCAGATGAAGCAGCAGCGCCTTGAGAAAGGGCTGTCCCTTCTGAGCCTCCTGTGCCGAGAGCACCACTTGTATTAAATTCTCTTTTACAGTGACTTCGGGCTGAAGCTTCAGCACCTCTGTCAAACCGTTGGCAGTCATCTGGACCGCCGAAGTTACCGAGGCACAAACGATATCATGACCGTAGTCATCATACCCTGCATGACCGCTGACGGCAAATCCCATCAAGGTCTCCCCGGACTGAAAAAAACGTGCCGAAATCATTATGCGTTGATTGCAGTGATTTCAACCTTGGTATATGGCTGTCTGTGGCCCATTTTGCGTTTGCTGTCTTTTTTGGATCTGTAGGTAAATACAGTGATCTTCTTGCCTTTTCCGTTTTTGAGAACTTTGCCGGCAACTTTAGCGCCCTCTACAACTGGGGTGCCTACTACCAGACCGTCTTCTTTGCCAACAGCGATTACGTCAAATTCAACGTTCTCTTCTGCCTGAGCATTGAGCTTCTCAACATAAACTACATCGCCTACGGATACGCGATACTGTTTGCCGCCGGTTTTGATGATTGCGTACATAATAAATTCCTCTTTCTGTTTAAACTCGCTATCTTGAGAGGCGGTGACCTGCTTTCAGGCGCACACTTACAAAGCCCGTGATATGCGGTACAACTTATCCTATCATAATCCAATGGCATTGTCAAGCCGTTTTTCCGCTTTTTACGCGGCTTTTTGCGACTTTGGGGAAGTCGGGTAAGCCAGAAGGTTTTTCCTCGTTCCTTTTCGGTTTTTTTGCCAAAGCTGCCCCTTGGATTTTCCCCTCAAACGAAGAAAGAGGGAGAAGTCCCCCTCTTTCCTGCGCTATCCTTTTGGATGGTTTATCGGCTCTGGCGCTCTGCTGCAAAGATGGTGTTGCGCAGCAGCTCGGTGATGGTCATTGGGCCAACGCCGCCCGGAACCGGTGTGATGTAAGAAGCCTTTTCACGGACCGCAGCAAAGTCTACGTCGCCGCAGAGCTTGCCTTCCTCGTTGCGGTTCATGCCGACATCGATGACAACCACACCTTCCTTGACCATATCAGCAGTCAAGGTGTTGCGTCTGCCGGTTGCCACGATGACGATGTCTGCCTGACGGGTCATCTCTGCCAGATTTGCAGTTTTCGAGTGGCAGATGGTAACGGTGGCGTTGTTCTGGAGCATCAGTGCTGCCATCGGTTTTCCGACGATGTTGCTTCTACCGATGATGACGCAGTGTTTTCCTGCAATCTCGATGCTGTATTCCCGGAGCATGGTGACGATGCCGCTCGGGGTTGCCGGTGCGAAGCACTCGTCTCCGATGCTCAGCAGGCCGACATTGACCGGATGGAAGCCGTCTACATCCTTTTCCGGCAGGATGGTTCGCAGGATGGTCTTTTCGTCAATCTGCTTTGGCAGAGGCAGCTGAACCAGAATTCCGTTGACGCTGGAATCCTCATTCAGGCGCTGTACCACATCGAGCAGCTCCTGCTGGGTGGTCTCCTCCGGCATGGTGATGACCTCCGAAAGGATGCCGACCTCGCCACAGGATTTGTGTTTGTTGCGGACATACACCTGAGAAGCGCTGTCATTTCCCACCAGAACGACCACCAGCTTTGGCTGGATGCCATTTTCCTTCATCTCGGAAATGTGCTGCTTCATCTCCTCCTTCAGCTTGAGAGAAAGTGCCTTTCCATCGATAATTGTTGCCATGTTTGGTTCCTCCTTCAGATAACACACTGATTGGTATCACAGAGAAAAAACTTCCCTGCGTTTTTTGACCTTTTTATTTCCCGGGAAATTTCCAAAAAATCCAAAAATATTTCCCAGGAAATCTTTTTGATTGATTGCCCGAAACGGTTCCCGAAATCTGTTAGTTTTTCTCCGTTTCCTCATTTTCCGCATTGTGCTCAGGAGAATTTTCCGACAGATTCTCAATTTCCTCATCATTTCCCGGGAAATCTTTTTCTGTTTCTGCTATTTCCTCGGTATTTCCTTCAGTATTTTCCTCGGTATTTCCCGGGAAATGTTCTGCCTCGGGCTGTTCCTGCTTGTCCTTAGCGGAATGGAACTCGCCGCGAACAATCCGCTGGCCTTCCTCGCTATCCACAAAGAGATGCTTGCCTTCCTTCTTGACCTTGCTGGTTTGCAACGACCAAATCACGACCGCCACACCCACCAGCACGATTGCCAGCACCTGAGAAGCTCTCAAGGAGGTGTTTGGAATCATCAAGCTGTCGGTACGCAGTCCTTCAATCACGGCTCTGCCTGCTCCGTACCAAATCGCATAGAGCAAAATCATCTCGCCGTCGAACTTTCTGCGGCGGGTGTACCAAGCCAAAAACGCAAAGCCCAGCAAGCACCACAGAGATTCATACAGGAAGGTTGGATGAACCGGCATATTCGGGTCGATGTTCATGCCGATCGCTTCCAGCTCTGCCTCATGTGCGCTCAGATATGCGGTAATATTCGGGGAAGCCATGCCCCACGGGAGGCTGGTGTTGCCGCCGAATGC
Source organism: uncultured Oscillospiraceae bacterium (assembly GCA_900547015.1). Classification (GTDB taxonomy): domain Bacteria; phylum Bacillota; class Clostridia; order Oscillospirales; family Ruminococcaceae; genus Negativibacillus. Next base: position 6,191 of record URFD01000065.1, read on the forward strand.
CTCCACGTTGACAAAGTTTCCCCATCGGCCAATGCACTGGCCAATCAAAAATCCGCCGGAAACCACATCCAGCGCCGGAAGCATCTTGACCTTTCTGATTTTGCACATCAGCAGTCCAATCAGGACACCGCCGATCAATCCTCCGTAGATTGCCATGCCGCCGCTGCGGGTATTAAAAATCTGGTCCAGATTCTGTCCGTAATAATCCCACTGCAACAGGACATAGTAGGTTCTTGCACCGACGATTCCGCCGATTGCGCCGCCCAAAATTACATCCAGCATTCGGTCTGCATCCACGCCGAACTCTTTGGCACGGCGGTTGACATACATGATTGCCAGCACGAATCCCAACGCAATCAAAATTCCATACCAGTAAACCGGCAGGCTGCCCAGATGGAATGCCACCCTGTTTACCTCAAATTCCAACCCCATGCCGGGGAAGGAAACCGTTGTTGTCTGTCCCATGAATCTCTGCTCCTTCCAAAAATTATGCCATCACGATCGAAAGGCTGCTGCGCTCGGAATCGAAATCCTCCCGCAGACGCTCCTCCAGCTGCTCTTGGGTGCAGTTTGCCACCAGCTCGACCAGCTCGTACACATCGACCCCTGCAAAATAGCAGTTGGTCATCGCGCTGGCAATCGATTCCGGCTTGCTGAACAGCCCCAGATACCGCCCGTAGGTGGATTTCTTCACTCTGGCAAATTCTTCCTTGTCGATTCCGTCCTGTTTTGCCCGGTCAAATGCCGCGCAAATCCGCTCATAGACCTGATCCGGGTCTTTGGATTCGCCGGAAATCATCGAGCACAGGTAGTCCCTGCCGGTCATGGTCTCTCCGGCAATCCCGCCGCTGATGAGCCCGTCCTCATACAAGCCCTTGTACAGCTCGGTCGTCTCTCCGGTCACCAGGTCGAGAATCATCTCGTCCAGAATCATGTTACAGAAGTTGTCCCGTTCCCCATGATCCGGGCCCTTGAAGCCGATATAGAACATCGGAGTTGCCACCGGCAGATGCTGGACAACGCGCTTTCTCACAACGTCCAGCGGCTCCGGCACTGTTTTGCGCTCGACCGAGAACGGCTCTGCCTTTTTCAGGATGCGGTCTGCTGCTTCGAGGACATCCGACGGCTCAAAGTTTCCTGCCACCGTCAGCAGCATATTGTTCAGATTATAGAATGTGTGGTAGCAGCGGTAGAGCAGCGGAGCGTCGATTTTTGCAATCGATTCGGTCGTTCCGGCAATATCGATTTTGACGCTGTTGTTTTGATACAAGCTTTCCAGCAGGTTGAACATCACTCGCCAGCCCGGGTCGTCATCGTACATTCTGATTTCCTGGGAAATAATTCCCTGCTCCTTTTCCACCGTTTCCGGGGTGAAGTACGGGTCGGTAACAAAATCCAGCAGGATTTCAATCGACTGCCGGAACTGGTCCGAACCGGCAAACAGATAGGAGGTCTTGTCAAAGCTGGTAAAGGCGTTGGCAGATGCACCGGTTTTGGCATAGCGCTCGAACGCATCTCCGTCCTCGCTTTCAAACATTTTATGCTCCAGATAGTGTGCGACACCTGCCGGAACGCTGACGAAATCCTCGTCCTCGCCGGTTTTAAAGCAGGTGTCGGTCGAGCCGTACTTGGTGGAGAACATCGCAAAGGAGGTCGAAAATCCCTTCATCGGGTACAGCAGCATGGTCAGGCCGGAGGGGTGCTCCACCCGCAGATACTCCTCTCCCAGCCGTTCATCCCGCACGATTTCCTGTTTCATCCTACTCGCCCTCCTTTTCCTGTTCTTCGTTCGGCATCAGCATATATACGGTGTCCAGCTTGATTGCGTTGGCTGCCGCAATCATATCCTCGCGGCTGACCCGATTGGAAAGCTCGATTTCCTCATCGGGGGAAACTCTGCTCTCGCCCAGAATCTGTGCAAGGTACCAGCTGTCCATCGCACCGAGCGAATCGGTCGTTGCCTTGAGTGCAGTCTTGAAAAACAGCTTGGTTTCCTCAATATCCTTGTCCTCAAATTCGCCCTGCTGCATCAGACGAAGCTGGTGCAAAATCTCGTCGCGTGCCTTTTCGGCATTTTCTGCTTCCACTCCGCTGTCCACCATCATGATACCGGTGTGGCGGTCATAGCGGGCAGCGCAATAGTAGCACAGGCTGAGCTTTTCGCGGACATTTTTAAAGAGCAGTGAATTGCCGGTTCCGCCGAACAGCGCAACTGCCAGCCGCTCCGCGTTCATCTGCTCGTAGGAGTTCATCCCCTCCACGCGGAATCCCATGACCAGCTTGCCCTGTTTGACATCCATCCGTTCGACCGTTTCCCGAATCGGGCCGTGCTGCTGTTTCGGCACACAGCGAACCAACGGTTCCGGCTGACGCTCGATTTTGAAAAACTGCTCCCGGAAGATTTCGCAGGCAGGCTGTGGGTCTCCGCAGCCCTCGAACATGATTTCGATTTGAGCGGTCCGCATCAGCTCCCGATAGGCCTGCGCCGCCGACTGTGGTGTGATGCGGAGGGCGTCCTCCCGATAGCCGTACTTTTTGATGGAGCAGCTTTCGTCCCCGCACATGATGTCCTTACAGCGCATCATCGCATAGCTGCGCTTGTCGTTGATTTCCGAATCGATGGTTTCGAGGAGGTACTGTTTCTCCAATTCTGTATTTTTTGCATTAAATTTACCATCTGTAATATCTGGTTCAAGCAGAATATCTGCCAGCAGAGCAGCGCACTCCCGAACCATGTCCTCCTGCTCCAGGGCAAACCGGCTGTCCACCCCAATGACGCCCAGCGCAATAATCTGATAGTCGCCCAGCTTGTCGATTCCCGCATCCAGAGAAGCGCCGTACAGCTCGCACAGCTTTTGATTCAGTGCCGTAAAATCCGGCCAGTTTTTGCTGCCCTGACGAAGAATAAAGGGGACAACCGCGCGGTCGGTCACCTTTTCGCGGTCCAGCTTTACGACCAGATTCACAGACATTCGATTATGCTTAAATTTCCGATCGGTAATGGAGGAAAAATATACGCCGTCGGCGATACGTTCCCTCACCAGTGGATAACTCATGGATTCATCTCCTATTTTTTTATCTCTGCCTGCCTATTATAGCATATTCACTTTTCGGTTTCTACATACAGTCTGTGAACTCATGGTTTTTTCTTCCCCGGCAAATCCACCCTTTATCGCTAAAGAAAGAGCGGCACTAACTGAAAAGAGGGACCGTGATTTCTCACAGTCCCTC
>URFD01000066.1 GCA_900547015.1 uncultured Oscillospiraceae bacterium
GCAATGCTTTTCGTCCCTGACGCTGTTTTTGATACAGCGCCGGGGGCGGAAAGCTTTTTTTATGCGGTCGTTTTGCTTCTGACCCTTGGTCGGGAACAGAATGAAACAACAGGAAAGGATGGATATAGCATGAAAACTGCATTGGAAGCAATCGAGAAAAAAGCATTTGACGAGCTTGAGCAGGCAGATGGTCTCAAGGCGCTGGATGCTGTTCGAGTAAAATATCTGGGAAAAAAAGGAGAATTGACCGCAATCCTCAAACAGATGGGAAAACTTTCCGCTGAGGAAAGACCGGTCATCGGCCAGCTGGCCAATCAGGTGCGCGCTCAAATCGAGGAAAAGCTGGAGGAGAGCAAGGCTCATCTGGAGTCGAAGGCGCTTGACCTGCGTCTGGCAACCGAAACGCTGGATGTCACCCTCCCGGGCAAAAAACAGGAGCTGGGTAAAAAACACCCGCTGAGCATTGTGCTCGACGAGTTTAAGGAAATCTTCATCGGCATGGGCTTTGAGATTGCACAGGGTCCGGAGGTAGAGCTGGACTACTACAACTTTGAGGCGCTCAACATTCCAAAGGACCATCCGGCGCGCGACACCCAGGATACCTTCTACATCAATGACAATGTTGTTCTGAGAACCCAGACCTCCCCAATTCAGATTCGTGTCATGGAGAACCAGAAACCTCCGATTCGCATCTTTGCACCGGGCCGTGTTTATCGTTCGGATGCGTTGGATGCAACCCATTCCCCGCTGTTCCATCAGATTGAGGGTCTGGTCGTTGACAAGAATATCACTATGTCCGACCTGAAGGGCACACTGGAAGTCTTTGCAAAGCGTCTGTACGGCGAGGACACCGTTGTTCGCTTCAGACCGCATCACTTCCCATTCACCGAGCCTTCTGCCGAGCTGGATGTTCAGTGCTTCAACTGCCACGGTGAGGGCTGCCGCCTGTGCAAGGGCGAGGGCTGGATTGAGCTTCTGGGCTGCGGAATGGTTCATCCGAAGGTTCTGACCAACTGCGGAATCGACCCGGAGGAATACAGCGGCTTTGCATTCGGCATGGGTCTGGAGCGTATGGTTATGATGCGCTACAATATCGACGACCTGCGGATGTTCTATGAAAATGACGTCCGTTTCCTCAAACAGTTCTAAGGAAAAAAAGCTCGTGTCCGAAATAGAAAAGCGCCGCTGGCTGCTTGGACGGGCGGATGCGCATTTGAGAGAATCAGTGATAGATGCAGCGTAGAATCAGACATTCGGAAAGGAATGAGTGAATATGAATCTTTCGATGAGATGGCTGAAAGATTATGTAGATATTGGGGATGTTTCGATGAGAGACTTCTCCGAAGCAATGAGTATGTCCGGCTCGAAGGTTGAGGGCTGGGAGACAGAATTTGAAGATGTGAAAAATGTGGTAGTCGGCAAAATCCTGAAAATTGAGCCGCACCCGGATTCCGACCATCTGCTGATTTGTCAGCTGGATGTTGGTCAGGAGGAGCCGGTTCAGATCGTGACCGGTGCTTCCAATGTTCATGAGGGCGATTTGGTTCCGGCAGCTCTGCACAAATCCCAGCTGCCAAACGGCGTAAAAATCACCAAGGGCAAGCTCAGAGGCGTGATGTCCAACGGTATGATGTGCTCGATTGCAGAGCTCAACCTGACCCAGGGAGATTTCCCGTATGCAGCCGATAATGGTATTTTCCTGATTGAGGAGGACTGCAAGCCGGGTCAGGATATTGCTTCGGCGATTGGCTGCGACGACACCTGTGTAGAATTTGAAATCACCCCGAACCGCCCGGACTGCCTTTCTGTTCTGGGACTGGCACGGGAAGCAGCTGTTACCTTCGACAAGCCGATGACCCAGCACATCCCACAGGTCAAGGGCTGCGGCGGCGACATTCATGACTACCTCTCGGTAGAGGTGCAGAATCCGGAGCTGTGTCCGCGATATGTTGCCCGCGTTGTCAAAAATGTCAAGATTGGCCCATCCCCTCGCTGGATGAGAGAACGCCTTCGTGCAAGCGGTGTCCGCCCAATCGACAATATCGTTGATATCACCAACTATGTCATGCTCGAGTACGGCCAGCCGATGCACGCATTCGACATCGAGTATGTTAAGGACCACAAAATCATCGTCCGTAATGCCCGTACTGGCGAAACCATCGAGACCCTGGATGGCGTAGAGCGCAGCCTGAGCGAGGAGATGCTGGTGATTGCAGATGCGGAAAAGGCTTCTGCCGTTGCCGGTGTTATGGGCGGCGAACACAGCGGAATCAACGAAGGCACCCATACCGTTGTCTTTGAATCCGCAAGCTTTAAAGGCAGCTCGATTCGTGTCACTGCGAAAAAGCTGGGCATGAGAACCGAGTCCTCCGGCCGCTTTGAAAAGGGTCTGGATGCACAGAACTGTCTGCCGGCAATCATGCGCGCCTGCGAGCTGGTTGAACAGCTGGGTGCAGGCGAGGTTGTAGATGGCATCATCGATATCGACAACACCAACTACCAGCCAACCGTCATCCATCTGGATGCACAGTGGATCAACAAATTCCTCGGAACCCAGATTCCGGAAGAGCAGATGAGAAAGATTCTGACCGACCTGCACTTCCAGCTGGATGGGGACAATATCATCGTTCCATCCTTCCGCGGTGACGTGGAGCACAAGGCAGACGTAGCAGAGGAAATCGCCCGCATCTACGGCTACAATAATATTCCGACCAGCATTGCCAAGGGCAGCACACAGGGCCGCTACAGCGAGTATCAGGAGTTTGAGCGCGTTGTCAACCGCACCATGCTCGCTCAGGGAATGTATGAAATCATGACCTACTCCTTTGTCAGCCCGAAGCAGTACGACAAAATCAGACTGCCGAAGGATGACCCGCGCCGCAACTCGGTTGTCATCCGCAATCCGCTCGGCGAGGATACCAGCATCATGAGAACCAATGCGATTCCTTCGATGATGGATATTCTGGCAAAGAACTACAACAATCGAAACGCATCGGTTTCCCTGTACGAAATCGGCAACGAATATCTGCCGGTCGAGGATGACCCGCTGCCAGACGAGCTGCCAAACTTGGTTCTGGGTATGTACGGCGAGGGCAAGGATTTCTTCACCCTGAAGGGTGTTGTGGAAAACCTGCTGGAGACCTTGTCCATCGAGGATTATGATGTGACTGCCTGCAAGGATAACCCGACCTTCCACCCGGGCCGCTGTGCGGTTTTGTCCAAGGACGGAGAAGAATTCGGTATTCTGGGCGAAATCCATCCGCTGGTCTGCAATAACTACGAGATTGGAACCCGTGTCTATGTTGCAAAGCTCAACCTGAGAGACCTGTTCGCTCTGAGCAACAACGACAAGACCTATGTTCCGCTGCCGAAATTCCCGGCTTCCAGCCGTGACCTTGCTCTGTTGTGCGATGACAGCCTGCCTGTCCTGACCATGGAAAAGGCAATCAAGGCCGCTGCCGGCAAGATTCTGGAGAAAATCGAGCTGTTCGACGTTTATAAGGGCAGCCAGATTGCAGAAGGCAAGAAGAGCGTAGCCTTCAATATTAGTATGCGCGTGGCAGACCACACCCTCACCGACGAGGAGGTCAACAGCGCTATGAGCAAGATTCTCAAAGCACTGGAAGAGCTGGGTGCACAGATTCGTCAGTAATTTTTTGAGCTTGCAATCAGGAGGAATGAACCATGCTGACGCTGGAATTTGAAGAGCATCGTACTAACGATGCCGGTCGGGAAATCTTTGCGGAATATGACTGGTGGCGGGAACTGGTTCGAAAGGCTGCGGAAAAAGCAGATACCTTTGAACTGCGCTGCCGTCAGGACGAAGAGGAAGGAATCCGGCTTGGAAAAATGCTGGAAGCCGAACAGACCTCCGAGAATGAGGGGGTTGTCTTTGTCGGAAAGCTGACCGAGCAGGCGTTGGAAACGCTGACAGGAGACTGCGTGGCGGGGGATGGCAGCCTGAAATTTGATACCCTGCATCTGCGTGCGGCAAACCGCAGCATCTTTTCCAGCTCCCACTGCGGTGCGGAGATTTGCTGGATGGGAACCGGCTTTGCAGAGATGGGATTTTTGATGACACTGATTCGGGAGCATCCGTTGATTCAGGGATTCCAGAATCGATAGCTTCAAAAGAAAAAGGAAAGCCTTATTGCAAGGCTTTCCTTTTTTTCTGCTTCAGGTTAGAGGATAATGCAAATCAGACCGTTGCAGCCCTCATTGATAATGCGTTCGATGGTTTCCTGCATCCGCAGACGGGCATCCGCAGGCATCCGATAGAGCTTGTTGTGAAGCCCTTCGTTGACCAGCTCGTGCAGCGATTTTCCGAAAATATTGCTGCCCCAGATTTTTTGCGGGTCATCCTCAAATTCATGGAGCAGGCTCATGACCAGCTCCTCCGACTGCTTTTCACTGCCGACAATCGGGCTGACCTCGGTGGTGATGTCCGCGCGCATCATGTGGATGGACGGAGCGGAGGCCTTCAGCCGAACTCCGTAGCGGCCGCCCTGCTTGACGATTTGCGGTTCCTCCAAGCTCAGTTCGTCCAAGGATGGCATCACAATGCCGTAGCCGGTAGCGGCGACCTCCTCCAGCGCACCCTTGACCTTGTCGTATTCCTTCTTGATTTGGGCTAACCGGCACAGGCAGGGCAGCAGACCTTCCTCACCGCCGATTTCCAGACCGGTGGCTTCGCTGAGAATATCATAAAACAGATTGGGCTTCACCGATATCGAGAGCAGTACCTTGCCGTGGCCCAAATCCATGCCGGTCACCTGTGCCTGAGAGATGGACTCGCAGGCCTCGATTTTGGAGAGCTGCTCTGCGACATGATTGATTCGGTGAATCTCGCCGCAGGCAGAGCAGATGGCTTGATACAGCTCTTCCTTGAGCCAGTGACCCGGCGCGAGCGAAAGAATCCATCGGGGGATGTTGACCTTGATTTCCTTGACCGGAAACTCCATCAGGACGCTTGAGAGGATTTGTCGGATGTCCTCCTCGGTTAAATCCAGACAGTTGACCGAAAGCACCGGAACTCCGTAGCGCTCCTGCATCTGCTCGGAGAGAGTGCGGGCTTCCGAAGAGCCGGGATATTGGCAGTTGAGCAGGACTGCAAAGGGCTTTTCCAGCTCCTGAAGCTCGCGGATGACCCGTTCTTCCGCCTCCTCGTACTCCTCACGGGGGATGTCACTGATGGACCCGTCGGAGGTGACCACCAGCCCGATGGTGGAATGTTCCTGAATGACCTTCTGGGTGCCGATTTCCGCCGCGAGGTTGAACGGAATCTCCTGCTCAAACCAAGGCGTCATGACCATTCGGGGCTGTTCGTTTTCCACATAGCCCAAGGAGCTTGGAACGATGTAACCAACGCAGTCGATCATGCGGACGTTAAGCTCGGCATTTTTTTCCAGAGAGATTCTCACCGCTTCCTCGGGAATGAATTTGGGCTCGGTGGTCATGATGGTTTTTCCTGCTGCGGACTGCGGTAGTTCATCGATGGCACGCTCTCGAAAATATTCGCTTTCAATGTTCGGCAGGACCAGATTTTCCATGAATTTTTTGATGAAGGTGGATTTTCCGGTCCGCACCGGGCCGACCACCCCGATATAAATATCACCGCCGGTACGCTGGGCGATGTCTTGATAGATGTTGCGGCTGTCCATCTGCTGTCACTCCTTTTTTGAAATCACCTGTTTTGCCTAGTTCGGGAGGATGGGAATCAGCAGCATCTCTCTGCCGGATATGCTGGAATCCTCCGACAGCTCAATCTGAGCGTTGACCTCCATGACCGACTGCATCCCGGTGTGATAGCGCTTGGCGATGTCCCACAGCGTCTCTCCGGGGTCTGCGTAGTAAATCGTCAGCGAACAGTCATCCTCGCGCTGGATGGGTTTTGTCTCGTCAACGGTAATCTGCTCCATCACGCTGCATTGACAGAGCTGGCTGATGCAGCCCCGCACCAAGACCTCGCAGCGCACCTGAAGGGAGGAGGCGCCTCGGCTGTAGTCAAAGCCGATGACCGAAATCTGCGGGCAGAAAATCAGCTTTGCCTGTGCATCCACGCCGCTCAGCGGGAAGGAACATTCCATCTGTTCGGTCTTGTCGTAGAATTGGATGCTGCCGTCTGCCTCCTGCGCCAGCAGACAGATGTCCAGGTCGATTTGCAGGACTGCCTTGCGGCTCCCGTTTTCCTCCTCAAACCGCAGGCTACTGTCCGAGACGGTTGCCCACCCGTTGAGGATGGTCTGGATTTCAGCCGGAAGCTCCACCTCGCCCTTGTACAGACACCGCTCCTCCACCGTCTCCACCAGACTCAAAAAGCTGAAGGGGCGGGTCTGACTCTCACAGGCATAGCGGGTGGAGTAGCAGTCATCCGCAACAGCAAGCTCCATCCGTCGGCAGACCTCCGCACTGACAGCTACCTGAGCGCGCAGCTCCAACAGGGTGTTCTCTCCCTGCGCGTCCGATTTGGGGGACAGCTCGTATTCACAAACGGCATAGCCCAAAGAGCAGATGCAGCTGTCGTCTGCTCCCGGAGCATCGATGACGCCGCTGATTGGCAGGGTGTAGTACATTTCCTCCGCTTTGGTGCCGCCGGAGGAATCGGCAGCATACAGGACGGTGATGCGAAGCTCCCCCTTGGTTACGATTTTTCCGGAAATCAGCTTTTGGTCCAGCACCACTGCACAGGCATGGGAGCAGAGAATGCTACGGATGGGAGGCTTTCCGTTTGCTAATTCCAGCTCCTCCTGAATGTCCAGCAGGTCCCGAGCTTGTGTTACAAATCCGGTTTGGGAAAGAGAGCTTCGGTGCAGCTGGATGCCGGAGGGATTTTCGGTGTCATCAGCGGCGTCGGTGATGACCTCCGCCTCGCCGGAGCTGACCGCACAGATGCGGTGCTCGACCGATGCGCGCAGCTCGATGCGCCGTTTGCTGACCGCGCGGCAATTGCAGTAGGAGGAACCGGAGCAGACAAAGGCGATGACCTGCGTGGCGTCTCCCTTGAGTTCCACGGATTTGGTGTACGGCAGCTTGTAGCTGATACTTCGCAGACGCAGTTCGCCGCCGGCAGTTTCCTCCCCTAAGTAGAGCACACAGACGCTGCACACTCCCTCGATGATCAGCTGTCTCCCCTGAAGGTGGGTGGACTTGACGCAGGAGTTGAGCGAACATTTTAGGATTCGGACAATGTCCGGACAGTAGTCCGGCAGGGTGATATCGGTTTCCAATGGCACTTCGGCGGTGGAATCGAACACCGTTTCGTTGACGCAAACCGCCTGCCTGATTGCATTACATTCCATCATGATGACCTCTCTTTCTTTTCCGGCAGCGGTCAACCTGTTCTCCGTCTGCCTGTTGCGCGCGAACGCTTTCGGCGCTTCTCAGGATTTTGCGCTTCTCTACACAAGGGTATGAGAAGGCTGCCCGTAATATGCAGGTGATTGAAAGGCAGGGGAAGGTGTGATATACTGTTAAGAAAATGCTGAAAGAGAGGATTTTATCATGAAAGACCCCAAAGTGTTGATTGATGTCTCGATTATCACGATGACCGCTTTTCTGGGAGTGCCGATTTTGGTTTTGGGCTTGCAGAATATCACACTGATTGCCCTCACCCTCTACCTGATTTTTCCGGTTCTTTGCCTGTCGTGCGGTGTGTACTGCGGCTCAAAAAACGGATTCCAGCTGTACTACCCGGTTCTGTCCGGCATCCTTTTTCTGCCATCCCTGCTGCTGTTTTTTGATTGGAGCATCTGGATGTTCCCGATTATCTATGTTGTGCTGTCGCTGCTGGGGGTTGCAGTGGGCAGCTTCTACCGAAACAACAACTCGGGCAGACAATCCAACGGACGACTGCGCTAGGTAAAAAATACTGCAAAGCATAAAGAAAGGGACATTGAGCGAGGTAAGCTCAATGTCCCTTTTGAAATAAAGCGGTTATTTTTTCTCCTGAAAGACACCCCAGCTGTCCATCTCAAGCGGAAGGATGTTAGAACGGGTGTAATGGATGATATTGTCCAGACGGCGCTGTTCGTCTTTGGAATGAAGCACGAAGGAAACGCCCTCCTTTTTCGCGCGTCCGGTTCGACCGATGCGGTGCAGATAGGCGTCGTTTTCCTGCGGAATGTCATAGTTGAAAACGACCTGAATATCGCTGACATCGATGCCGCGGGCGGCAACATCGGTGGCAACCAGAATGTCAATCTTACCTTCCTTGTACTGCTCCATGATTTTGTTGCGTTCCGACTGGCGCATATCTCCGTGCAGGCAGGCAGTGTTCAGTCCCTGTGCGTGCAGCTGCTCGGAAACCATGCCGGTGGTGTATTTGGTGTTGCAGAAGATGATGGCGCGGGAGACAGAAAACTGCTTCATCAGGCGCAGGATGATTTCGATTTTTTCCCGTCCGATGCACTGGATGCTGTACTGGTCGATTTTGGGTTCGCTGTCCTCAACAGGAAGAACGGTGATTTCCTCAGGATCCCTTTGATACAGCCATCCGATGTCCATGACCTCGCGGGAAATGGTGGCAGAAAACATACACATCTGCTTGAGACCCTTGAGACTGTCCAAAATCTTGCGGACATCCTTATAAAAGCCCATGTCCAGCATTTTGTCCGCCTCGTCCAGAACGGCTGCGGTGACCGATTTGAGGGAAAGATAGCGGTGCTGCATCAAATCCAGCAGACGGCCGGGAGTTGCCACCAAGATATGGGTGCCTTTCTTTAACTGTTGTTTTTGTTTGTCCATCGACTGACCGCCATAGACCACCAATGTCCGCACCTGCGGCATGAATCGGGTCAGTGCCTCCAAATCGTCGCGAATCTGGGTTGCCAGCTCTCGGGTGGGAGCGAGGATGACTGCCTGAATGTCCGGATTTTCGGGGTCGATGCGTTCAATCAGCGGAATGCCGAAGGCGCAGGTCTTTCCGGTTCCGGTCGGTGCCTTGGCAATCACGTCCCGTCCCTCCAGCATGGGTGGAATTGCCTTGGACTGGATCTCGGTCATTTCCTGAAAGCCCATTTCCTGAACCGCCTGAAGAATGGGCTCTTGAATGGGGAGAGAAGAAAATCGGTTTTGCTCCATGATTGTTGTTGTACCCTCCAAAAAATTGAGTCAGAAATTCGGTTTCTCCTTAAAATTGTATGCTCATAT
>URFD01000067.1 GCA_900547015.1 uncultured Oscillospiraceae bacterium
GGCTTTTCCCCCGAAAATATGTTAAGAACAGGTAAAATCCGACCCGAATTTGTAAAATCTTTTGTTTAAAATTGCAGATTCACTAAAGTTGTGCTATGATAAATGTAATGAGGGCGCTGCGCCCCCAAATCTTTTTTTGAATTAGGAGGCGCGTCCTATGTCAGAATGTCAGAACATCCATCAGAAGGTCATCGAATATCTGGAAGAAAACCGTCCGCGCTACCTTGCCGCCATCCGCGAGCTTGCCCGGATTCCTGCTCCGTCCAACCACGAGGAGCAGCGAGCAATCTGGTGCAAACAGTATCTGGAATCTCTCGGCGCCACCGGTGTCGTGATTGACGACGCTCTCAATGTCATCTTCCCTTATCATGTCTCCGAAAACTCCAACGACCTGTGTGCCATTCTCGGACATACCGATGTCGTGTTCCCGGACACCGAGCCGTTACCCTTCCGTGAGGAAAACGGAAGATACTACGCTCCCGGCATCGGCGACGACACCACCAACGCTGTCGCAGTCATGGAGATGGCTGCCATGGCAATTGCTCTGAACCTCCAGCCGAAAACCGGCATCCTCTTTGTGCTCAATTCTGGCGAGGAGGGCTTGGGAAATCTCAAGGGAACCCGCCAGCTGATGAAGGACTACGGCTCTCGCATCTCCCGCTTCTATGCCATCGACGGCGAGCTGGATTCCGTTGTCACCGATGCAGTCGGCTCCAAGCGCTGGCGCATCACCATCACCACCGAGGGCGGTCACTCCTTCGGCAACTTCGGCAACCGCAACGCCATCTACTATGCGGCGAAGATGATTGACACCTTCTACAGTTTAAAGGCTCCGGACTTCGGCAAGACCACCTATAATGTCGGCCTCATCGAGGGCGGCACCTCGGTCAACACCATCGCCCAAAACTGCTCCCTGATGTATGAATACCGCTCCAACCAAAGAGAAGGTCTTGCCTACATGGACACCTTCTTCCAGTCTGTGATTGCCTCCTTCCGCACCATGGGAATCGGCGTGGAGGTTGAGCTGCTCGGCGACCGTCCCTGCAAGGGAGAGGTTGACCCGTCCGCACTTGCCAAAATCGTAACCGAGGCCTCCCTGAAATATGGTCGGAGCCGCTACGAGGAATGTGGCTCTACCGACTGCAACATTCCTCTGTCCATGGGCATCCCCGCCGTCTGCTTCGGCGTCTATGATGGCTGTGGCGCACACACCCGCGACGAGTGGGTTGACATCGAATCCACCCGTACCGGCATGAAGATTCTCGCCGAGGTCCTGCTCAGCGAAATCTCCTGCTGAAACCCTTGACCGAAACGCTCCACGCAGGAGGATTTATATGGACGATACAACACCTACCTTCCCTCAAAATATCTTCGTCAACCGTGAACTCAGCTGGCTGGAATTTAACCGCCGCGTCCTGAGCGAATCGCTCGACCCCAACATTCCGCTGATGGAACGCTTAAAGTTCCTCTCGATTTATTTTTCCAATCTGGACGAATTCTTCATGGTTCGGGTTGGCTCCCTGCACGACCAAAGTATCCTGGAGCCTGACAAACTCGACGACAAGACCGGGCTCAATGCCGCCGGTCAGATTGATGCCATCCTTCGCCGTGTCAACGAAATCAGCTCCACTACCCAGCGAGCTTGGAATCAGATTTGTCAGGAGCTGAAAATGCAGGACATCGATGTTCTGGACATCCACCACATGAGCAAGCTGGACGAGCAGATTCTGCAAAAATATTTCAGCCAGGAAATGCGTCCGCTGCTCTCTCCCCAGATTATCGACCGCCAGCATCCCTTCCCATTTCTAAAAAACAAGGAATCGTTTATCGTTGCAATTCTGTCCGATAAAACCGACAACATCCGGCTGGGCTTTGTGCCCTTCTCCCAGCTGCCGCCCTACTATATCTTCACCATCAACCAGCGGCGCAAGATTTTCTTCACCGCCGATGTGCTGCTGCACTTTGCTCAAAAGCTGTTCGGCAAGCAGAAGGTGCTGGAAAAGCACATCATGCGCGTCACCCGAAATGCAGACATCTCGGTGGATGAGGGGCTGCTGGACTTCGACATCGACTTCCGCGGCGTGATGGAGGAGATGCTGAAAAAGCGCCGCCGACTGGATGTGGTTCGGCTTCAGTTTTCCTCGGCTCCCAGCGAGCGTCTCTCCGGCTTCCTGTGCCAGAAGATGAAGGTCTCTCCAAGCTGCATCATGGTGCGCTCCATCCCGCTGGATTTTTCCTTCGGCTTTTCTCTTGCCTCCTCTCTGGACCCGCGCAAGGACCAGAAGCAGTGGTACTATCGGGAAGCCAAGCCCTTTGTGCCGGTTGACTTTGCCAAAGGTCAGGCCGGCGGTGCGCTGAACTATCTGCAAAATCACGACCTGCTGCTGAGCTTTCCTTTCCACAGCACCAAACCGTTCGTTGACCTGCTGTATGAAGCCGGTGATGACCCCAGCGTGGTCTCCATCAAGATCTCCCTCTACCGCCTGGCAAACCACAGTAAGATTGCCTCTGCGCTGGCCCATGCCGCCGAGAAGGGCAAGGAGGTTCTGTGCGTTCTGGAGTTGCGTGCCCGCTTCGATGAGCAGAGCAACATCGATTATGCCACCATGCTCGAAGAGGCAGGCTGCACCGTCATCTACGGTCTGAGCGACTACAAGATTCATGCCAAGCTCTGCCTGATTACCCGAAAGGTACACAACCAAATCCGCTACATCACGCAGGTGGGCACCGGCAACTATAACGAAAAAACCTCCGAGCTGTACACCGACCTTTCCTTCATCTCCTCCGATCAGAAGATGGGCGAGGATGCAACCCATGTCTTTCAGGAGCTTTGCATGGGCGAGGTGGTCGACACCACACAAAGCCTTTGGGTCGCGCCCAACTGCTTCGAGCCCCGTGTCATCGAGTACATTCAGGAGCAGATTGACCTCTGCCGCTCCGGACATCCGGGCTATGTCTTTATCAAGGTCAACTCGCTCAACGACATGGATGTGATGGAAAAGCTCATCGAGGCCTCTCAGGCAGGGGTTCAGGTGGATATGGTCGTCCGCGGCATCTGCTGCCTGTGTCCCGGCATCTCGGGCTATACTGAGAACATCCACATCAAGAGCATCGTTGGCCGCTATCTGGAGCACTCCCGCATCTTCATCTTCGGTGCAGACCCGGATACCCAGCGCATTTTCATCGGCTCCGGCGACCTGCTCAACCGCAACACCCGCCGCCGTGTCGAGGTTTTTGCCGAAATCAAATCCGCCGGCGCCCGTCAGGACATCCGTCATCTGGTGGAAGCCATTTCGATGGACAACCAAAATTCTTGGCAGATGCTCTCCGACGGCAGCTACTTAAAGGATACCAGCGACCATGTCCAGCCGCTGGACTCCCACGCCTATCTGCATCAGTATTTTGAAAAGCCGTTGGAGCTGTCCTCGGTCAAGCCCACCCTGCGGGAAAAGCTGTTTGGTCACTTCCGAAAAAAATAAACAAGGGAGCCTTTCCATGAAATCGATACATTATTCCTTTTTGTCCGAACCACAGCTAATCCCGGAACTTTTTTCCCAATTTGACCGATATCAGAAGGTAACGCGATGCTGGCGCAAAAAAGAAGGCAACTGGGTTCTTCAGGATATTGCCTTTACCGAACAATGGGACGAATCGGATTACCTCTCGCTGTGTGATTTTCTTCGCACCACCCTGCGGGACGGCGGTGCTGTAATCGGAGCTTTTCGGGACGGTGCCCTCTGTGGGTTTGCTTCATTGGAAAACCATCCCTTTGGACCGGACAAGGAATATCTCCAGCTTTCTAACCTTCATGTTTCCAACGAATCGCGCGGCAGGGGGATTGGACGAAAGTTGTTCTTCCTCTCCTGTGACGCTGCCCGGGAACGAGGGGCTGCCAAGCTCTACCTTTCCTCCCACTCCGCACAGGAAACACAGGAATTTTACCGTTCGGTCGGCTGTGTCGAGGCACAATGGTATCATCCTGACCTCACCGCCGCCGAACCCTGTGATTGCCAGCTAGAAAAGCGCCTGATTTCTTCCGGCAATATCTCCATTCAGGAGTCTCCTCTCACTGACAAGCTGCTCGGTCAACTGATTCAACTGTCAGAGCAATGGGAAGAGGAGGGATCACTGCACGGCTACCACAAAAATGAGCGCAGTGATATCGAGGGCAACCGCATCTTTACGGCATGGCATCAAGGGACGCTGATAGGCTATCTGTTCGGGGCCCTCGAAACAACCTCGAAACCCACCTCCATAATACCTGCCGGGACCTCCTGCTTTGAAATTGAGGAGCTGTATGTCCTGCCCGAGCTGAGAAGTTCTGGCATCGGCTCCCGGCTGTTTGCCTTTGCCGAAAAGGCAGTCTGCGGACAGGCACAGATGATAACCCTGAGTACCTCCGCCAAAAACTATCCTGCCGTCCTTCACTTTTACATTGAGCAGATGGGGATGCAGTTTTGGAACGCCCGTCTGTTTAAATCCCTCTCCCCCTCAAACTAACAATACATAAAAGAGAGCATCCACACCTTGTCGTATGGATGCTCTCCTTTTTTATGCCTCTGTTTTGGGTTCGGTCTTGTCTGCCGGTTTTTCCTTGTTTTTGTTGACCATCGCCGAGATGCGGTCGATGGTTTCCGGCACCATATTGACCAGCGCATCTGCTGCGGTTCTGCTCTGGCTGACATTGAGGACACGGACATCTCCGTCCCGCTCAATCAAAAAGCACAGTGGCTGGATGGTGACGCCTGCACCGGCTCCTCCACCAAAGTCGTCCTTGGCAGATTTGGCAATATCGCTTCCTCCCGAGCCAAAGCCAAAGGTCACCTTGGAGACCGGGATGATGGTAGTATTGCTTGCGGTCACGATTGGTTTGCCGATAATGCAATCAACATCGACCAGGTCCCGCAGTCCCTTCATCGACTCACCCATCAGTTCATGAATATGCTGACTCATAGAATCATTCCTTTCCCTGTAAATCCTGTTGTTTTTTATCCTTCAGATTCGACCGCTCCATCAGGAGACTGCCTGCTCCTGCGGAGGTTTTCCACCGGAGCGGTTGGGATTGGTTGAATCCTGTTCTCTTTTTTGGGATTGTCTTTTCGTTTTGCCGACCATCCTGCTGATGAAAGAGCCTGCGAACCGCAGGGCTGCTCCCAGCCAAACAATGGGATGGATGCTCAAACGAAACCGAATCGACCAGTCTGTCTCCTCTGCCAGAAAATCCGGCTGGATTTGGAGATTGGCTGATCGGACTCGTATGAAATTTTGAATCGTTCCCAGCAGGGTGTAGACCGCAATCCCCATCTTCTGGGAGCCTGTCGCGGCCTGTGCGCTGTCCGACGCTCCGCAGGATGCCCGAAGGTCCAGATGATGCAGGCACAAATCCGACAGAATCATCTGCAACGGCTTGCGGGCACACTGCCAAAGCTCTCCCAGCAGCTTCTTGCGGCCCGGAGCTTTGGCATCCGGCTGTGAGGTTTCCTCTTTTGGCTTTTCCTTCTTCGGCTTGGTGTCCTTTGCAGCGGCCTTCTTTTTCGGCTTCTTCGGTGCAAGCGGAAACAGGTTCCAGTGAAAGCACAGCCACCACAGCGAAACGCTCAGCTCCTTCTGCACCTCCTGCTGCTGCGGCAGTTCTGCAATCATCTGGCGCAGGATGGTCTGGTCGTCCTCACAAAGCTCCAGTGCGGCAATCTCCTCCTGCACCCGCTCGGTTAGGAAGCCGGTCTGCGTGACGGTTTGTTTGCCCTTTGGAGGCAGCCACCAGCCGACGCGCAGCGTTAAAGGCAGACACAGCAAAAGCAGCAAGATTCCTATGACCCACAACACGACCACCGACTGTCCCTCCTTCCGATCCATCAAAATGCTCTAGCTTTCCACCGACTCCCCTTGAGATTGTGGAATCTTCGGAAGTGCCTCGATACTCTTCATGCCAAAGCAGCGCAAAAAATGCTCTGTTGTTCCATAGGAGATGGGTCTGCCGGGAATTTCCAGCCTGCCCTGCTCCTCCACCAGCTCCTTTGCCACCAGAGAATTAACCACCGAGCCGCTGTCCACACCGCGCACCTGCTCGATAAAGGACTTGGTGACCGGCTGGTTATAGGCGATGATTGCCAGCACCTCCAACGCTGCCTGACTCAGTGGAGCATTGTTTTTGACCTCCAGCGCCTGACGGATGATGGTGGCATATTCTGCCCGTGTCACCATCTGATAGCTTTGGTCAAGTTCCAAAATAGCAAACGGGGTCTTTTTATAAAACTCGTTGATGCGCTCGACCAGCTGTGCCAACATCCCTGTGTCGATTTCCAACAGCTGTGCCAGCCTTTCTTTTTCGTAAGGCTCTCCGGCGGCAAACAGCACAGCCTGTATGCTGCGTTCCAGCTCTGCCAGTTTTGTCAAGTGGAATCCTCCCCGCTTATTACAAGAGGGCGATGGTCCTGCCATCCTCCTCAATCATCACTCGTTTGTTCTTTACCAGCTCCAACACAGCCAAAAAGGTCGCGACGATTTCCGCGCGGTCATGGCTGTCCTCAAAGAGGGACAGAAACGGCGCTCTGCGCTTCTGGTAAAGGTGGTTCATCACCACCACGATTCTGGAGCTCACCGAAACCACACGCTTTGCAACGAGCGGCTCCAACGCTCTCTTGCTGTCCTGCGGCAGTTTCTTCCTGCCTACCGACGCCAGATAAGCCTCCAACAGCACCTTTGGCTTGTGGCTGCGGTGATAGCTCATGTCCTGCTCGACCTGCTGCATCGGTCGGTAAAACAGCTCGTCCCCAACATATCGGTTTTGCAGCAGCTGTGCCACCTGACGGCACAGTGTATATTCGATGAGCTGACCGGTCAGCTCCTTCTTCAGCTGTTCCTCCAACTCCTCATGCTTGGGAAGCAGCGAAACTGACTTGATATAAACCAGTCGGGAGGCCATCTCCAAAAATTCGCTGGCAATCTCCATCTCCTGACTCTGCGCTTCCTCCATATAGGCCAGATACTGCTCGAGCAGCTTTGCAATTTCAATATCATAGATGTTCAGCTTGTGCTTGGAAATCAGCTGTAAAATCAAATCCAGCGGCCCTTCGACCTGTGCAACCTTAAAGGAAAGCTGTTCTACCAAGATGCTGCCCCCTTAAAATCCCACGAAGGAGGTCAGCCAGTTGATGGCTCGGAACAGCAGCCCGCTCAAAAAGCTCAGCGGCACATCCAGCAGATTGGTAAACAGAATCACAACCATGAAAATGATGTAGATGATCTGCTCATGCTCATCCAGCCAATCGGCTGCTTTGGCAGGCAGAAAATAGGAAAGGATGCGCGACCCGTCCAGCGGATGAATCGGAATCAGGTTGAATACTGCCAGTCCCAGATTGATTTGGCACATGGTAATAAAGATGCTGACCAAAATTCCGTTGACCCCAAATAGAAGTAACAGCTTCGCAATCAGCAGGGTGATGGTTGACATCAGAAGATTGGAGACCGGACCCGCCAGAGCTGTCAGTGCCATTCCTGCCCGACGGTCAATTTTGTGAAAGTAGTAGGGATTAACCGGAACCGGCTTTGCCCAGCCCACACCTGCCAGCAGAAGCAGCACACTGCCAAACGGGTCCAGATGGTGGAATGGGTTCAGGGTCAGCCTTCCCTGACTTCTTGCCGTGTGGTCTCCCAGCTTATCTGCTACCCAACCGTGGGCACACTCGTGGATGGGCATTGCAGTAAACAGCACCAGCGCACGCACCAGCACTGTGACGGGATTTAATCTCGAAAACAAAACATCGACTCCTTTATCCGTTCTGCATATTACGGCGGCTTTCTGTGCCGGACGATTTCTTTAGATTCTAAAAAACGCAGAACTTTTTCCTTTTGAATTTCATTATACCTTTCAACATCACAAAAAACAAGGGATTGCAACACGGCAAAATTGTTAATTTTCCTTTTTTTAAAATAATCTCGAAAAAAGACTTGAAATTTGAAAAGATATCTGGTAAAATACGAATGTTGACTTGTTAAAAGTTAGAAGGAGGTGCAGACTAATGGCTAAATGCGATATCTGCGGAAAAGGCGTTACTTTCGGTATTAAGGTTTCTCATTCTCATAGAAGATCTAACAGAAGCTGGAAACCTAATGTTAGACGTGTGAAGGCAATTGTAAATGGTACTCCGTGCCACATCCACGCCTGCACCCGTTGCCTGCGTTCTGGTAAAGTAACCCGCGCTATCTAGTTTACACAACAAAACAAGCAAGCCGTTGCCAACAGGCAGCGGCTTTTTGTTTTGCCCTTCGTTCGGAGATTGACTTTCTGATTCCCCGCATGGTATGATTGAGACATCCAGAGGACTGAATTTTTCAGAATCCAAAACACACGCTCCTACCCATTCTCAAATGGGCGTCAGGATTCGCCCTATCGCGTTCGGCTTTCGCTACAAACATTCCGTACCACTCGGTCGGGATTTTGATACCCATGCGTTCTCGCCGAATATTCCAAGGAGGTCTTTTCTATGATGATTGTCAATACCGATTACATCACCGGCAAGCAGCTGGAGACGCTGTCTCTGGTTCGCGGCAGCACCGTCCACTCCAAGAACATCGGGCGCGATATCATGTCGAGCTTCAAAACGCTGGTCGGAGGAGAAATCAAGGACTACACCGATATGATGAACGAAGCCCGTGCCATCGCAACCCAGCGCATGATTGAGGATGCCGAGCGCCTTGGCGCAGACGCAATCGTCAATGTTCGGTTTGCCTCCTCCGCCATCATGGCAGGTGCTGCGGAAATCATCGCTTACGGAACCGCTGTCAAGTTCATTTAAGAATACTGAACATGTCTAAATATTTATTTTTATAAAATTCAGCCCTTTATTTTTTCTGAAAAATCCGATGAAAATAGCTGATATTGTCATAGCCGACCGCCATGGAAATATCTATCACATTCATGGCTGTCGTGCGGAGCAGATATGCCGCCTGACTCAACCGCTTTGCCTGAACCAGATCTGTATAGGTCTTTCCGGTTCTTTTTCTGATCTCCTTTGACAGCCAGTAAATATCAAAATGCAGTTCCTCTGCCAGTTCTGTGAGTTCACCGCTTTTATAATGTTCCTCCACATAACTCAACACCTGGATA